>NZ_BAAHNZ010000001.1:0-477663 GCF_054655215.1 Hominimerdicola intestinalis | reverse complement strand
GATACCAGCACTGAAACCATGAGCGATAAAATCAAGCGTATGCTCAAAAACGAGATACAGCAGATGTGACCGGCTGATAAAGCCAGCCGCCTTGTGTTAAACTGATGATGGTACACACCAAAACTTTAGCCAAGGAGGACATGAAAATGCTGTACACAGAAAAAGAGAAAAATGAGATTGAGCGCGTCCGCAAAGTGTTTGAGAAACATATCCAGCAGATGACCGCTTATGATTTGGTTTGGTCGGACAAGGTCGGCTATGTGTGGCTGGCAATATCTATCGACCCGGTCTATATTGACACCGGCAACTGGATAGAGTCCGCTGCTGGCCTTTGTTATGAGTGCTTGAATGATATAGCACTGGATGTTTTCGGAATGACCGGAAACGACCATGACTTTGAGGACGCCGACCCGCTGGAACTGGCCGAGATTAAGCGGCGAT
Source organism: Hominimerdicola intestinalis (assembly GCF_054655215.1). NCBI lineage: Bacteria > Bacillati > Bacillota > Clostridia > Eubacteriales > Oscillospiraceae > Hominimerdicola > Hominimerdicola intestinalis. Next base: position 477,222 of record NZ_BAAHNZ010000001.1, on the reverse strand, counting down.
GGAAACCCTATATCGGCCAGTTGCCGGAATATGCGTACCTTTGCGATGAGCTATTAAGTGGCCGCAAGTGACCCGCCTGCCTGAGTGTCAGGAGCATGAAAGTGCTTCCTGGCACTTTTTTTGTGGCTTTTTTGTGAATTTGATTAAAAAGTCCTTGACAACTCGTTTCGGGCAAGACCGCGAAAAGCATACTTATTTCTTGCGGTGCGCGGCTTGCGCCCTTTGATATTAAGGAACTCCGCAACCTCATGGAAACCGACGAAATGGAGCTTGACACCATAGGGGACAGAAAAACCGCCCTGTTTGTCATTATCAGCGACACCGACGACACCTTTAACTTTGTTGTTTCAATCCTCTACACGCAGTTATTCAACTTGCTTTGTGACAAGGCAGATGATGTATACGGCGGACGGCTTCCCGTCCATGTGCGCTGTCTGTTAGATGAATTTGCAAATATCGGGCAGATACCAAAGTTTGAAAAACTCATTGCCACCATACGGAGCCGGGAAATCTCCGCTTCTATCATTCTGCAATCACAGAGCCAATTAAAAGCCATTTACAAAGACAACGCCGACACGATTGTAGGAAATTGCGACACGACGCTTTTCTTGGGCGGCAAAGAAAAGACAACCCTCAAAGAAATATCGGAAATCTTGGGGAAAGAAACGATAGACAGCTTCAACACTTCCGAAACGCGGGGGCGGGAGCTTTCGCATGGACTGAACTACCAGAAGTTAGGTAAGGAGCTTATGACGCAAGATGAAATCGCCGTTATGGACGGCGGCAAATGTATTTTACAGGTACGCGGTGTGCGCCCGTTTTTCAGCGATAAGTACGACATAACGAAGCACCCGAAATACAAGTACCTTTCCGATTTTGATAAGAAGAACGCCTTTGACATGGAAAAGCACTTGCGCCGCCGCCCTGCAATCGTCAAGCCGGACGAAGTATTTGACTACTACGAAATCGACGCGGCAGACTTGCCGGAGGACACAGAGCCTTAAAACCGCGTCATGGAAATATGGATAACAGGCTATTGCGCTATGGAAAACGCCATTCACAGCACATGGAAAAGCAAAAGCAGCTTTCCCACGTCCTGCAAACAGCGTTTCCCACAGCTTCATAAGACAGCCAGTTACCCACATTCCCACAACGCCGACGACTACGGAAACACACCCTTTCCTACCTGTCATTTAGAAAAGCAAACCCTTAAAGGAGGTGGTTTGAAATCAAATCCATAAACATTGGTTACATGGTACGCGCTCCCTGTTTTGGGACGTACAGCGGCAGAAGCCGCACACCCTACAACTGAATACCGCCGCGCCGCACTTACGCAGCGCGGGGACGAGCCGCCAAAGACAGGCGGCTTTTTTCATACCCGAAAACAAAATCAAACAATTTTAGAGCCGCACAGCGGCAGAAAGTGAGGACTATATGGCATTTTTTAATTCGGCAGTAGGCGTTTTGCAGACACTCGTAATCGCGCTTGGCGCAGGGCTTGGTATCTGGGGCGTTATCAATCTTATGGAGGGCTACGGCAACGATAATCCGGGGGCTAAATCGCAGGGCATGAAACAGCTCATGGCAGGTGGCGGCGTTGCTTTGATTGGCATGGTGCTTGTACCGCTTCTGTCCGGCCTGTTCACCGCATAAGCGGAGGTAACAGCCTATGCAGAGCATACTTGACGCGATTAACGAATGGATAAAGGAAATCCTAATCGGAGCCATCAACGGTAATCTGTCAACTATGTTCGGGGACGTAAACGAGAAAGTCGGCACAATCGCCGCCGAGGTAGGCAAGACCCCGCAAGGATGGAATGCGAATATCTTTTCCATGATACAGACCCTATCGGAAAATGTAATCGTACCCATTGCGGGGCTTGTCATTACCTACGTTCTATGCGTGGAACTAATCAGCATGGTAACGGAAAAGAACAATATGCACGACGTTGATACGTTCATGTTCTTCAAGTGGTTTTTCAAAGCGTGGGTGGCGGTGTATCTCGTCACCCACACCTTTACAATCACTATGGCGGTATTTGACATGGCGCAGCACGTCGTTTCCGGCGCGGCGGGCGTAATCGGCGGCAACACCAACATTGATGTTGCCGCCGCCCTTGCGTCCATGCAGGACGGACTTGACGCTATGGAAATCCCCGAACTGCTGTTGCTCGTTATGGAAACAAGCCTTGTCAGCCTTTGCATGAAAATCATGTCGGTGCTGATAACGGTAATCCTGTACGGGCGTATGATAGAGATTTACCTTTACTGTTCAGTATCACCTATCCCATTTGCAACAATGACAAATAGAGAGTGGGGGCAGATAGGGAACAACTACCTAAAAGCCCTAATCGCTCTCGGCTTTCAAGGCTTCCTGATTATGATATGCGTCGGCATTTACGCGGTTTTGGTAAACAGCATGATTATAGCGGATAATCTGCACAGCGCGATTTTTTCCCTTGCAGCCTACACCGTTATTTTGTGCTTCTCCCTGTTCAAATCCGGCGCGCTTGCGAAGTCGATTTTTAACGCCCATTAAGGGCAGAAAGGAGGTTATCGCTTGGCGTATGTACCCGTACCCAAAGACTTATCCAAAGTCAAGACAAAGGTTGCCTTAAACCTTACCAAACGGCAGATTGTCTGTTTTTCGGCGGCTCTCCTTGTAGGATTGCCGCTTTTCTTTTTACTCAAAGACAGCGCAGGGACGAGCCTTGCGGCAATGGTGATGATTGTCGTCATGCTTCCCTGCTTTCTCCTTGCCATGTATGAAAAACATGGACAGCCCCTTGAAGTGGTGGTGAAAAACATCATTCAGACAAAGTTTTTAAGACCAAAGGAACGACCCTATCAGACAGATAACCTATACGCCGTTTTAGAACGGCAAAGAAAACTTGAAAAGGAGGTATCGGCTATTGTCAAAGGCACAAGCAAAAAAGGCGCAGGCGGCAAGACCCGCAAAGGCTAAACACAAACTGACCCGCGCCGAGAAAAAACAGATTGCCGCTGTTATCCAAAAGGCAAAGGGCGACGGCAAGGCGCACACCGCGCAGCAGACAATTCCCTACTTGCAGATGTACCCGGACGGGATATGCAGGGTAACGGAAAAACGGTATTCAAAGACCCTTTCGTTTGAAGATATTAACTATCAACTTGCACAGGCAGACGAAAAGACGGGCATTTTTGAAAACTGGTGCGACTTCTTAAACTATTTTGACGCTTCCGTATCGGTGCAGCTTTCCTTTATCAATCAAGGGACGCAGCGCGGCGAAGCACAAAAGGCTATCGACATTCCGGCGCGGGAGGACGCTTTTAATTCCATTCGCGCCGAGTATGGGGATATGCTGAAAAATCAGCTTGCAAAGGGCAACAACGGGCTTGTGAAGCACAAGTACATCACCTTTTCCATTGAAGCGGACAATCTGAACGCGGCAAAGGCGCGGCTTGCCCGTATCGAAACCGACGTACTGAATAATTTTAAGGTGCTTGGCGTATCAGCCCGCCCCATGACAGGCTATGAACGGTTGAAAATGCTGCATGGCGTATTCCACCCGGAGGGTGAGCCGTTCACCTTTGATTTTTCTTGGCTTGCCCCGTCCGGGCTTACCACAAAGGACTTTATCGCCCCGTCCTCTTTCCGCTTTGGCGAGGGGCGCACGTTTTGCATGGGGCGCAAAATCGGCGCGGTGAGCTTCCTTGAAATCCTTGCGCCGGAACTGAACGACCGTATGCTTGCGGACATTCTCGACCTTGAAACAGGCGTGATTGTCAATCTGCATATCAAGAGTATCGACCAGAGCGAAGCAATCAAGACCATTAAGCGCAAGATAACCGACCTTGATAAAATGAAAATCGAGGAACAGAAAAAGGCGGTGCGCAGCGGCTACGACATGGACATCATTCCGTCCGACCTTGCCACATTCGGCAGCGAAGCAAAAAATCTCTTGCAGGACTTACAGAGCCGCAACGAGAGAATGTTTCTCTTGACGTTCCTTGTGGTGAACATGGCAGACACGAAGCGCAAACTTGACAATGACATTTTCGCGGCGGCGGGTATCGCGCAGAAATATAATTGCGCCTTAACCCGCCTTGACTATCAGCAGGAAGCGGGCTTTATGAGCAGCGTACCACTTGGAGAAAACTTTATCCCCATTCAAAGGGGCTTGACGACGAGCAGCACCGCGATTTTCATTCCCTTTATCACACAGGAGCTTTTTCAAGAGGGCGCGGCATTGTACTACGGGCTGAACGCTCTTTCAAACAACATGATTTTATGCGACCGCAAACGCTTGAAAAATCCTAACGGGCTTATCTTGGGAACGCCCGGAAGCGGGAAATCCTTTGCGGCGAAGCGGGAAATTACCAACGCTTTCCTCATTACCGACGACGACATTATTATTTGTGACCCCGAAGCCGAGTATTTTTCCCTTGTGGAACGCCTAAACGGTCAGGTTATCCGGCTATCCCCCACAGGGAAAGGCATTGACGGGAAGCCCCAGTATGTCAACCCTATGGACATAAACCTCAATTACAGCGAGGACGACAGCCCGTTAGCCCTGAAATCAGACTTTATCCTTTCCCTTTGCGAGCTTGTGATAGGCGGTAAGGAGGGCTTGCAGCCCGTGGATAAAACGGTGATTGACCGCGCCGTGAGAAACGTCTACCGCCCGTTTTTGGCAGACCCCGACCCGGCGAAAATGCCGATTTTAGGCGACCTCTACGACGAGCTTTTGAAGCAGCCGGAGCCGGAAGCGGCGCGTATCGCGGCAGCGTTGGAGCTTTACGTTTCCGGCTCTCTCAACGTCTTTAACCACCGCACCAACGTACAGCTTGATAACCGCCTTGTCTGCTTTGACATTAAGCAGTTAGGGAAACAGCTCAAAAAGTTAGGTATGCTCATTGTGCAAGACCAGGTATGGAACCGCGTTACCGTCAACCGTGCCGAGAAAAAGGCGACCCGCTACTACATGGACGAGTTTCATCTTCTCTTGAAAGAGGAACAGACCGCCGCTTACAGCGTGGAGATTTGGAAGCGTTTTCGGAAATGGGGCGGCATACCGACAGCAATTACGCAGAACGTGAAAGACCTTTTATCAAGCCGGGAAGTGGAAAATATTTTTGAAAACAGCGACTTTGTGCTAATGCTCAATCAAGCTGCCGGAGATAGGGCTATCCTTGCAAAGCAGCTTAACATTTCCCCGCAGCAGATGAAGTATGTCACCCACACCGAAGCGGGCGAGGGGCTTATCTTCTACGGAAACGTGGTGCTGCCCTTTGTAGACCGCTTCCCGCAGACCACCGAGCTTTACAGGGTAATGACAACGAAGCCGGAGGAAGTGGGCGGCGCATGATGTTAGATACCATTATCAACCGCGACGCCCTCTTTGCCTTGCGGGAGCTTCCCGACGAAAGCGTGAATTGTTGCGTAACGTCGCCGCCCTACTATGCTTTGCGGGACTATGGGCTTGACGCGCAGATTGGACGCGAGGACACGCCGGAGCAGTACATTGAAAGGCTTGTCGCGGTTTTCCGCGAGCTACGCCGGGTGCTACGTTCTGACGGTACCTTTTGGCTGAATATCGCGGACACCTATTGCGGCACAGGCAGTAAAGGCAATCATGCCGACCCGAAGAACCCGAAAGGCAGGAACGGGCAGCAAGTGGCAATGAACCACCGCGCCCGCGGCTGCAAACAAAAGGACTTAATCGGTATTCCGTGGCTGCTTGCCTTTGCCCTACGCGCCGACGGGTGGTATTTGCGCAGCGATATTATCTGGCAGAAAGACAACCCCATGCCCGAAAGCGTCAAAGACCGCCCGACCCGCTGCTATGAACACATTTTTTTGCTCACGAAGTCAAAGCAGTATTACTATGACGCGCAATCCATAGCCGAGCCGACAGCCCCCACAACGGCGGCGCGGTACAGAACCGGGCGCGGCGCAGGACACAAATATGCTGCCGAAGTACCCGGACAGGGCAAGGTGCAGGGGCTGAACAAGGCGAGAAGCGGCGGCTACTATGACGAAGCCCTTATCCCCACCATGCGCAATAAGCGCGACGTTTGGCTTATCAATACCGTACCCTACAAGGGCGGGCATTTCGCCGCGTTCCCGCCAAAGTTAGCCCAAACGTGCATTTTGGCGGGCTGTCCGAGGGGCGGCATTGTCATAGACCCTTTCTTTGGAAGCGGTACAACAGGGCTTGCGGCGAAAGCCCTTGACCGCCGCTATATCGGCATTGAACTGAACGCCGAGTATTGCGCCCTTGCAAGGGCGCGGATTGGAGGTGAAGCACCATAAAGCAGTATAAACCCCGCGATAAAATCACGCAGAAAATGACCCGCGACGGAGCGGTTGAAATCAACGAAACACAGGAAACCGTCGAGCGTATCAGCAAGCGGGCGCAGGACGCGGACTTACAGAAAACGCCGGAACAGCAAGCCGCGCAGGATATGGCGCAGCTTAACCCGTTATCATCTGACACCGCCCCTCTCCCTCTTGCGCCGGGGCTTGCCCCAAAGCAGGACACCGCCACAGCGGAACGTGTTGCAGAGCATATCGACGCGGCACATACCCGTAAAAGGAGCAAAAAGGCGGTAAAGAAAGCGCAGCAGGAAGCCGCAGTAAAAACAAAATCTTCCCGGCTGCAATTCACCGACGAGGAACGCGCCGCCCCGGAGCTTGAAAAGTATATCCAAAAATCCGATAAAGCCGCCGACCGTCTGGACGCGGCAAAAGCGGCTATCCCCAAAAAGAAAACCCTAACCACCGAGCGCACCTTTGACGAAGCGACGGACAAGGGCAAAACCCGCTTGCGTTTTGAGGAAAAGGAAAAACCCATGCCCGGAAATCCCCATAAAAACCCGCTTTCCCGCCCCGCGCAGGAAGCGGGCGTTTTCGTCCACAACAAGATACATTCCGTTGAAAAAGACAATTCCGGCGTGGAGGGCGCGCACAAATCCGAAGAATTAGCGGAGCGCGGCGCGAGGTACGGAACGCGGAAAATCAAGCAGGGCTACCACAGCCACAAGCTGAAACCCTACCGGGCAGCGGCAAAAGCAGAAAAGGCGGCGTTTAAGGCAAACACCAACTTTCAGTACCACAAGACCCTTGCCGATAACCCGCAGCTAAAAAGCAACCCCGTTTCCCGCTTTTGGCAGAAGCAGCAAATCAAGCGGCAATACGCAAAGGAAGCGAGGGACACCGCAAAGGGCATACGGGGCATTGCGGAACGGACGCGCAGGGCGGCGAAAAAAACCGCTGAAAAGACCCGGCAGACAGCGGCGTTTGTGGCGCGGCACCCGGCAGGCGTATGTATTGCCATTGCCGCGCTGCTTCTCTTTATTCTGATTATGTCGGGGCTGTCCTCTTGTGGGGCTATGTTTTCCGGCACGTTAAACGGCGTTGTAGGAACGTCCTACACGTCGGAGGACAGCGACCTTGTGGCGGTGGAACGGAATTACGCCGCAAAGGAAAACGCCTTGCAAAATCAGATTGACAATATCGAAAGCACCCACCCCGGCTATGATGAATACCGCTACGACCTTGACGCTATCGGGCATAACCCACACGAATTAGCGTCCTACCTCACCGCCCTTTTGCAGAGCTACACTCCGCAGAGCGCACAGGCCGAATTGCAGCGCATTTTTGATAAGCAGTACACGTTGACGCTGACCGAGGAAGTAGAAATACGCTACCGGGAGGAAGAGCGCACCGACACATGGACAGACGAGGACGGAAACGAGCATGAGGACACCTATACCGTACAAGTACCCTATGAGTATTACATTCTCAATGTCAAGCTGACAAATACGCAGATTTCCACGATTGCACAGGAGCTACTTACCCCGGAACAGCTTGAAATGTACCGCGTCTACCTTGAAACAAGCGGCAACAAGCCCTTGCTATTTGGCGGCGGTTCTCCCGACACGAGTGCGTCCGAGGATTTAAGCGGCGTTCACTTGGTAAACGGCACACGCCCCGGCAACCCGCAGCTTGTAGACCTTGCGAAACAGCAAGTCGGCAACGTGGGCGGTTATCCTTATTGGAGCTGGTACGGCTTTGACAGTCGCGTGGAGTGGTGCGCCTGTTTCGTGTCGTGGTGCTACGGGCAAGCCGGAAAAAGCGAGCCGCGCTTTGCCGCCTGTCAATCACAGGGGATTGCTTGGTTTACCTCTCATGGACAATGGAGCGATAGGAATTATGCAAACATAGCCCCCGGCGACGCTATCTTTTTCGATTGGGATTTAGACGGGAGCGCAGACCATGTAGGGCTTGTTATCGGCACAGACGGAAACCGCGTTTACACCGTTGAGGGCAATTCCGGCGACGCCTGCAAAATCAAAAGCTATCCGTTAGACTATGGCTGCATTAAAGGCTATGGGCTGATGAATTGGGACTAAACATTTTTGAAAACGGAAAGGAGTATCACACTATGGCAACAAACAAAATTGACCGTATCGACCGGGAAATCCAAAAGACCCGCGAGAAAATCACCGAGTATCAAAACAAACTGAAAGGATTGGAAGCGCAGAAAACCGAAGCGGAAAATCTGCAAATCGTACAGCTTGTGCGCTCTATGCGCGTTTCGCCGCAGGAGCTTAACGCTATGCTGTCCGGCGGTGCTATTCCCGGCATTGCAGCGGTTTCCGCAGATGATGAAGAACAGGAGGAAAACGAAGATGAAGAATAGGATTTTTAAGACACTCACCGTACTTTGCGCCGCCCTTATCTGCATGGGCGGCTTTTCTGTCACCGCCTTTGCACAGACCCCGGAGGGGCAGGACGCCACCGACGACAGCGGCGTTATCTATGAAGAACCGAAAAAGGAAGAACCCCTTACCCCGGACGGGAACGCAACCCTTGTAGATGATTTCGGCGGCAATAAACAGCTTATCACCGTTACTACCAAAAGCGGCAACTACTTCTATATCCTCATTGACCGGGACGACGAGGGCGAAAACACCGTCCATTTCTTAAATCAAGTGGACGAAGCGGATTTAATGGCGCTCATGGAGGACGAGAACGGCAAGGCCGAGGAAGCCCCCGCCGTTTGCAGTTGTACCGATAAATGTGAAGCCGGAGCCGTAAACTTGAATTGCCCGGTATGCGGCACCGACCGTACAAAATGCGCGGGCAAGGAAGCCGAGCCAAAGCCGCAGGAAGAACAGCCGGAGCCGGAACAGAAAAACAATCCGGCGGGACTTTTACTTATCGTGCTTGTGATTGCCGGAGTGGGCGGCGGTGCGTTCTACTATTTCAAAGTGGTGAAACCGAAACAGGCGGCAAAGGGAAGCACCGACCTTGAAGATTTTGACTTTGACGAATACGACGGGGACGAGCCGGAAGCCGAGGACGGGCAGACCGAAGATACCGCGGAACAGGAGGACGACCCGGAGGAAACCCTATGACATGGTTCACAGACAGCGTATTTGAAAAGATGATGACACAAAAACCGGACGGGCGGCGTGAAAGTGCGCCGCCCGTTCCCCATTCCCCGGCTTGTGATAGCTGCCCCTATCAAGGGCAATCCCCTTGTGTGGGCTACTGTATCAGACAGCTAAAGGAAACGCAGCATACCGAGCCGGAACGATAAAAAGGAGGAAATTTTTATGCAGTTAGTAATTGCAGAAAAACCGAGCGTGGCACAGACTATCGCCGCCATTCTTGGTGCAAAGGAGAAAAAGGACGGATATACCGAGGGCGGCGGCTATGTTGTTTCCTGGTGCGTCGGACACCTTGTAGGGCTTGCAGAAGCCGCCGCCTACGGGGAGCAGTACAAAAAATGGAGCTATGACAGCTTACCCATTCTGCCGCAGGAATGGCAATATACCATTGCCGCCGACAAGGAAAAGCAATTCAAAATCCTAAAAGACCTCATGCACCGCGCCGACGTTTCCGAAGTCGTCAACGCTTGCGACGCAGGGCGCGAGGGCGAGCTTATTTTCCGTTTCGTTTATGAAATGGCGGGCTGCAATAAGCCCATGCGCCGCCTTTGGATTTCTTCAATGGAGGACGAAGCGATTAGACAGGGCTTTGCTTCCCTCAAAGACGGGAAAGAATATGACCCGCTTTTCGCTTCTGCCCTATGCAGGGCAAAGGCTGATTGGCTTATCGGTATCAACGCGACCCGCCTTTTCTCTTGTCTGTACGGAAAGACCCTCAACGTGGGGCGGGTGCAGACACCGACCTTGAAAATGCTTGTTGACCGGGACGCGGCGATAACAGGCTTCAAGAAAGAAAAATACTATCATGTGCGCCTTGACCTTTCCGGCGTGGAAGCGGCAAGCGAGAGGATCCGCGCCGCTGATGAAGCGGAAGCACTCAAAACAGCTTGCGAAACGTCGCGGGCCGTTTGTGTTACGCTGACCCGCGAGAAGAAAACCGTTGCCCCGCCGAAGCTCTTTGACCTTACCAGTTTGCAGCGGGAAGCAAACCGCATTTACGGCTACACCGCGAAGCAGACCCTTGACCTTGCGCAAGCCCTGTATGAAAAGCGGCTTTTGACTTATCCGAGGACGGACAGCAACTATCTGACCGACGACATGGGCGAAACGGCGACAGCTATCGCCGCCCTGCTTTGCGGCAAGCTGCCTTTTATGGCGGGTGTGGATTTCTCCCCGGAGATTGCCCGTCTGCTTGACAGTAAAAAGGTATCAGACCACCACGCCATTATCCCCACTATGGAGCTTGAAAAAAACGATCTGCAGGCGTTGCCGGAAAGCGAGCGAAATATCCTTATCCTTGCCGGGGCGCGTCTGCTCTTTGCCGCTGCCGAGCCGCACACCTACGAAGCGGTTACGGCGGTTTTCTCATGCGCAGAAAAAGAGTTTACCGCAAGGGGAAAGACGGTACTTTGCGCCGGGTGGAAAGACCTTGAAGCACGTTTCCGGGCGACGCTGAAAGCAAAACCCGACCCGGAGGACGAGGGCGAGGGATTGGAGCTTAACGCGCCCGCCTTTGCCGAGGGGCAGACCTTTGAACACCCCGCCGCAAAGGTAACGGCGCACGACACGACGCCCCCGAAGCCCCACAACGAAGCGACCTTACTTTCCGCAATGGAACGCGCCGGGAATGAGGACACCGACCCCGACGCGGAACGGCGCGGGCTTGGCACCCCCGCCACCCGTGCCGCTGTCATTGAAAAGTTAGTGTCTGCCGGATTTGTGCAGCGCAAGGGAAAGCAGCTACTCCCCACCAAAGACGGGAACAACCTTGTTTGTGTGCTGCCGGATAGTCTGACAAGCCCGCAGCTTACCGCCCAATGGGAAAACGCCTTGACGCAGATTGCAAAGGGAGCCGCCGACCCGGACGACTTCATGCAGGACACCTACGAAATGGCGCGGGTGCTTGTGGAAACCTACTCCGCCGTTCTGGACGGAAAAAAGGATTTATTCAAAGAGGAAAAGCCCTCTCTTGGCAAATGCCCCCGTTGCGGCGGCAATGTCTACGAGGGCAAGAAAAACTATTACTGTTCTAACAAGGATTGCGGCTTTGTCATGTGGAAAAATGACCGCTTCTTTGAGGAACGCAAAACCGCCTTTACCCCGAAAATTGCCGCCGAACTACTTAAAAACGGCAAGGCAAAGGTGAAAAAGCTGTATTCCCCGAAATCGGGCAAAACCTACGACGGAAGCATTGTTTTAGCCGACACAGGCGGGAAATACGTCAACTACCGCATTGAGATACCGAAGAAATAAAGTTACGCAGCAAGCATAGGAAAGGGGTACCCTTTCCGTAAAATCCCCGTTTTCTCTGACCGAGAATGACGGGGATTTTTGCTTGTTGGGAAGTTTCCCAAACCCTCTAAAAAACCTAAAAATCTTTGGCAGACAGCACAGGCGCGGTGTAATAGGGATTGCAAATAAAAAACCGCAGCGTCCGCGACGCTGCCATACACGAAAGGAGGTTTTCACACATGGCGAGTTTGCGGGACACCGTAAAAAATTATCAAGAAGAATTGCGGGACGGTATCGCTTGGATAGCGTTCTGGCGGGAGGGGCGTTCTTGGAACGCGGAACACTTCCACCTTGATATGAGCGATATTCTTTACCCGGAGGACAAGGGACGGTTAGAAGAAATCAAGGACAAAGACCCTGCCGCCGTTGTGGTTAACGGCTATTACAGCGGGCAGCTTGGAGAAGAAATGAGCGTGGACGAACTGACCGCAGGAGTGCGCTATCACTATGAAAACGGCATGAGCCGCCTTGACCGATTTATCGAAGCACACGACGACAGTCTATCCCCGGAGGAAATAGAAAAAGGGCGGGCAATCGCTCACGCCGCAGGACTTCCCTTTTCTGAAAAGCCCTACCGGGGCGACGAAGATTTTGACCCTTATGTATTTGACGGGAGCATGAGCATTGAGGATTACGAGCTTATGCACCGCATGATTGAACAAGAAAGGAGTGGACGAATGAGCGAACAATTTTCTATCCTGATTGACAGCCGCACCCGCTTTGAAACAGGCGAACCTGGCGGCGTGTGGCTTCCCATGCCCGCCACAGCACAGCAGCTTCACACCACCATGCAGAGCGTTGGCATTACCGCAGACAACCCGCAAGACTTTTTCATCAATGGATTTGCAAACACCGAGGATTGCCCCTTTGACGTGCCGCTTGCCGTTATCCAAAACGGCAGCGTGGACGAGCTGAACTATTTAGGCAATCTGCTTTCCATGCAGCGCGACGAGGACAAAGAGAAGTTTGTAGCGGCGGTGACGCATGGCGAGTACACCGGGAACTTAAAAGACTTAATCAACCTTGCGCAAAATCTTGATTGCTATTGGCTCTATCCCACCGTCCAGAGCGAGGAAGATTACGGCTATTACCTTGTGGACGAACTGGGCGAGCCGGAGCTTCCCGAAGAAGCAAAAAAGTATTTCATGTATGAGGAATACGGGCGGGATTGCGCTATCAATGAGGGCGGCAGATTTACCGAACAGGGCTATATCTACAACAACAAAAATACCTTTACGGAGTGGTACGACGGGCGCGACGTGCCGGAGGAATACCGCATTATGAGCTACCCGCAGCCGGAACGCCCCGACCCGGAGAAATCAGATGATGAAGCGATAGCGGCGACGCTGACCGTTGGACAGCCGCGCCCCGTTATGCCGATTATCTTTTCCGCAGAAAAACCCGCCGACAAAATGAAAGAGATTACCGACCGCTTGGAGCAGGGTATCATGGGCGTATTTGAAAGTGAACGCTACGCCGACTATTTGCGAACCATGTCGAAGTTTCATAATTACAGCTTCAACAACACGCTGCTTATCGCCATGCAGGGAGGCAGTCTTGTAAAGGGCTTCCGGCAATGGGAAAAGGAGTTTGACCGTCATGTAAAATCCGGCGAGAAAGCTATCAAGATACTTGCTCCCGCGCCCTATACAGTAAAAAGGCAGACAGAGAAAATCGACCCCGCCACAAAGAAGCCTGTTATCGGCAGGGACGGTAAACCCATAACCGAGGAAAAGGAAATCACTATCCCCGCGTTTAAGGTGGTATCTGTTTTTGACGTATCGCAGACCGAGGGAAAGGAGCTTCCCGATATTGCCGTTTCTGAATTGACGGGCGACGTGGAGCAATACAAGGATTTTTTCGCCGCCCTTGAAAAGACCTCTCCCTATGACATAGGCTTTGAAGCGTTGGGCGGCAGCGTAAAAGGACGCTGCTTTTATGAGGAACACCGCATTGCAATCAACGAGGGCATGAGCGAGTTACAGAACATCAAAACAGCAATCCATGAAATCGTCCATGCGACGCTGCACGACGCGGACAGGGACGCGCCCGAACACCCCGACCGCCGCACCCGCGAGGTACAGGCGGAAAGCGTCGCCTATGCTGTCTGCCAGCATTACGGGCTTGACACGTCGGACTACTCTTTCGGCTATGTCGCCGGGTGGAGCAGCGGGCGTGAGCTTGCGGAATTGAAAAGCTCTCTTGAAACAATCCGCAGCACCGCCGCAAAGCTGATTGATACCATTGACGGGCATTTCGCAGAAATCCAACAGGAGCAGGACAAGGCGCAGACACAGGAGCAGACGCCCGAAAAAAACGCCGCGCCGGAGCAGCCAACACAGGAAGCCGTGTCAAAACCACAGCAGACCGCAGGGCAAGAACAGGTAGAGCAGCCGCAGGGCGGCGACGACCCGCAGCCTACGGCGGCACAGGAAAAAACGTCCGCCGTTCCCTACTACGCTATCAACGAAACAGCCGCCCGCCGAGCAAAGGAAGCAAACAGCTATTCCGATTACAGACCGGGCAGCGCAACGGCTGAATATCGGCAGTATGTTGATGAAGCCGCCGAGCTTGCGGCGCGGCAGAAAAAGCGGGTAGACCCTATGTACCATGAGAAAATCGACAGCCTGCTTGACACTTACGCCCGCAAATTAGCGGAGAACATAAACAGCCGATTTTCCATTGACGCCCGCGTTCCCTCTATCCTCATTACAGGCGGCTCTAACTTTCCCGTCCGCAAAAAAGAAAAACAGAACGCCGCCCGTGATAGGAATTGGGGCGAATGGCAGGAAATACAGGGCTTGCTTGATAAAATCCGCAGCACAGGCATGGGCGGTATCAGTGCGGACGACCCACAGGCTGTTCAGAAATTGGAAAGCAAACTTGCGGGATTGGAACAGTCACAGGAAACCATGAAAGCCGTAAATGCCTACTACCGCAAGCACAAAACCCTTGACGGCTGCCCCCACTTGTCACCGGAAGCTATCGAGAAGCTAAAGTCGAGCATGGATAACGGCTATCATCTGGAGGGGAAACCCTATCCCACTTGGGCGTTATCCAACAACAGCGCGGAGATACGCCGCGTGAAAAGCCGGATTGCCGATTTATCAAAGAAACAGGAAATCGGCTACGTCGGTTGGGAGTTTGCGGGCGGCAGGGTGGAAGCGAATACCGAAGCGAACCGTCTGCAAATCTTCTTTGAGGAAAAGCCCGACGAAGCAACGCGTGCAGAATTAAAAGGGGGCGGCTTCCGTTGGTCGCCTACCGCCGAAGCGTGGCAGCGGCAGCTTACCGACAACGCCTATTATGCGGCGAACTATATCAAATCCATTCAGCCCCTATCCGGCGAAAAGCCGACGGACTTACAGCGGGCGCATATCCGGGAAGAAAAGGCAAAGGCAAAGGAGAAACCCTTTACCTCTGAAACCATTTACAAAGTACGCGCTAACCCATACAGTGACCGCATAGAAAACCGCTATCTGCTGCAAGAATATGTGACGCAGGAAAACGGCATGGCAAAGATTGGCGACATTCTGTATATGGGTACGCCGGAGAAATGCCGGGAGCTGATGGGGCGGCTTGTCGCCGGGGAGCTGACGCAGGGGCAGGTAAAGGAGCTTTACGCAAAGGCGCAGGAGCAGCCACAGGAGCAGGCCGCCGACTTTGAACAGCCGCCGCAGGAAGCCGAGCCGGACAAAGACACCTTTACCATTTATCAGCTAAAACGCGGTGACGAAACGCGGGACTTCCGCTTTGAGCCTTACGACCGTTTACAGGCGGTGGGGCTTGCCGTTGACAGGGCAAATTATGAACTTATCTACACCGCGCCCCTTGCGCCGGGTACATCACTGGAAGATATTTATACCCGTTTCAATATCGACCACCCGAAAGACTTTAAGGGACACAGCCTTTCCGTTTCCGACGTGGTAGTGCTTCATCAGAACGGGCAGGACGCAGCCCACTATGTAGACAGCTTCGGTTATCAGCAAGTGCCGGAGTTTTTACGGGAGCAGCCGCAGCTTATCCCTGACGAGCATTTGACCGGGGAGAAAATCAAGACGCCGCGAGGAAGTTTCAGCCTTACGGATATGACCGTCGAGCAGATGAAAGAAGCCGGATATAGCTTTCATCATCAATCGGACGACGGAAAATATAACATCATGGTGAGCAACAACCGCGCCTTTGCCGTTGCGGTAGAGCCGCCCGAAAAAGTCAATCCCTTAAAGCACGTCGAGGACACCGTAGAACAGAACGACAACAATTTTGACGGTATCATCAACAACACGCCGCAGACCCCTACCGTGGACGAACTGGAAGCAAAGGCAAAAGCCGGGGAACAGATTTCCTTGACCGACCTTGCAGCCGCCATAAAAGCCGACAAGGGGCGCGGCGGCAAAGAGGAGGAAAAGCCCTCTATCCGGGCGCAGCTTAAAGCGGACAAGGAACGGGCGGCGCAGAAAAAGGGCAAGACCAAAACACAGGACTTGGAAAGGAGCTGACCGCATGAATAAGTTTGAAAACGTGGATATAATCGCTTCCCTTGACGCTATCATGCGGCAGAACACCGCATTTTACCAAAACGATTTTGAGATTGACAAAGAGATGTTCCAAAAGGCGGCGGCAAGCCCCGCCGCCGGGGATAAAACGCTTTTATGGTTTTCCCGTCCGTCCGGGACGCAATGTAGCCGCGAGAGGGACGTATTCTTGAAAGACACCGCCCCCTATACCACATGGAGATATTACGGGGAGCAGACCCGCGACAATATCCTTGCCTATGCGGTGAAAATCACCGGCATGGAAAACAGCATTATCAAAGGCAATCTTTATCAGCTTGATTTCCAGCAGCATTTTAAGCGCGTCATGGAACAGGCGTTACCCGCCGATACCTACACGCTGATATATGAGCATGGGGAACGGACACACCCCGCGAAACAGTATTTTGACGGTTCTCCCGACCCGCAGCTTGGAAAGTTTGAACGCTTTGAAGCGCAGCCCAACGACCCGGACGCTTTGCGCTATCTTCTACAAGAGGAACAGCGCGGGCGGGAGCAGATCACGCCGGGAGATTTCAAAGAGCATATCGCCGCCCTGCATGAAAGCCGGATTGAAGCGGAGGCGCGGCGCATTGTGGAGCAGATGAAAACCTTGAACAATCCCAACAGCCCCAATAAGACACATTTCATGGTGGAAGTGTCGCCTTACTTCACGCAGCTTGCGTCAAGTGCAGATACCGACCGTTTATGTTCTATGCTGCCCTACAAGACGTTGACGCTTGGCAATCTCAAAGAGCAGCGCGGCGTTTATGCTATGGTGGCAAAGGAAGAAATCCGGGACAAGAACATTCGCAAGCCCCGCCCCTCTATCCGGGCGCAGCTTGCGAAAGGCAAGGAAAAAGCCGCCCCGAAAAAGGCGGCAAAAACAAAAAATCACGATTTGGAGGTATGAGCATGAACAGATTTACCGTTGAGGAAACAAACCTTTTGAGCATTTACTATGAGGACAGCAAGCGGGCGTTAATCGAAAACATCAACGCCGCGCTGCCGTTCATGGACGCGGATATGCGGGAGCTTGCAGAGCGTACCCTTGCAAAAGTGGACGCTTTGACCGAAGCGGAATACGCCGGGCTTGCCGTTTACGCCGCCGACGAGGTATGAGCGGGATAAAGCGGCTGACGCCGCCCCAGAGCCGGAAAGTCAATGCACTTGTGAAAAAGGAGTGCTGCAACTGCATAGACGGGAATTGTATTCTTTTGGACGACGGGGACGAGTGCGTTTGTCCGCAGCTTATTTCTTATTCCCTGCTTTGCAAGTGGTTCCGCGCCGCTGTCCTGCCCGCTGACAGGCTTCTATATGCCGAGCTTTACCATGCGGAGGACAGGCGGCAATGTGCGGTATGCGGTGCGCCCTTTGCTTCTACCTCTAACAACGTCAAATACTGCCCTGCTTGCCGGAAACGTATCACCAACAGGCAAGCCGCCGAGCGCATGAGGAAACGACGCGCCCTTGTTACGCAGTAGGGGCGAAAAAAGCCTTGATTTATGCGGCTCTGGCAGTCGCTTTCTAAGGCGGTAAGGACTTAATACCTTTTCCCTTAAAAAAAGTGTCCTACTGTGTAACATTTCAAAACTGTATCAGAAAAGAAAGCCGGGGCGCGAATCGTCTTTAACGACTGTCCGCGCTCCGGCTATTTCTTTATATCTGTTACAGAACGTCATTCCAAAAATCATAAATCAGATTAGAAAGCTCTTTAGGGTTATCAATATTGACTTCGTGAGAGGAATTAGGGACGGTTCTAAACAGACTTCCTTTAATTTTTTCATTCAATTTCTTTGCACTATCCATATTCTGATTATCTTTAACGCCACACAAAATTAAACTCTTGCACTGTATTCTATCTAAATTTGTCGCTATATCTAAATTACCCATTGATTTTACAAATGAGATAAAATTCTTTTTAGGACACCCTATTTTTTCAAACGTAGCTTTGGGCATAAATCGAAATATAATGCTTTGTACTCTAAAAAGAAATTTTGGTATTTCGTATGGAGTACCAACCAAAATAATTGAATTTACTTTATCAGGAAATTTCTTTGCATAATCTATTGCTAATATGCCACCCAAAGACAACCCACACAGATTTAATTTCCCTTCAAAACCGTTACAATAATCAGAAAACTCATTAAACAAAGTAGCATAGTCCATTTTTATATTGTCAAGCATAGAATATAGATTAGGAGTGTCTGCTTCTATGCTTTTATTCTTCAACTCATAATTAACTTTTTCCCAACTATTTTCATTTTGTCCCAATCCATGTATCAAAATATTTTTCATGTTTTTGCCAACTTTCAATATTTATATGCTATAAAGTTATCTTAACAGGAACTATTATATCATACGGGTATGAATAAATCTATCCCCTAAAAGAAAACCGGGGCGCAGATTGTCTTTACTGAATGTCCGCGCCCCAACTCTTTTTCCGTTTTCTCGTATGTATTTAAAGCGTTCCTGCTTTATCCGGCGTAAGGAAACGGTATACCGTAAGTGGGATATACCATGCAGCCACAACAAGCCGCCATATCAAAACGACGACGCCGATAAGCCCTCCCAAAATGAAGTTAAGGGCGACAATCCCCACCGTACCGCCTAAATCGTAACCATGTGGCACAATCCACACGAACATACGGCGAATACCGAAAGGAATACCGCAGCACAGCCAGATGTAAAAGTAATTTGTTTCGCTGTTCTCCGTAAACACGTTCTTGAACATGGAGAACAGGAACAGCGCAATCACAACAGGTAACACTGTTTTCTTGAAAAAATCTTTCCATATCTCTCCGCGTGTCATGGTATCACCCCTTATCTTCAATATACTCACCTTGTACGGGCTGCAATTCCTTTTCAATCCGCTTTCTGTAATGGTTTTTACGTCGGTAGAAATAATCGCGCACTTCATATTCTGGTATCCATATATCCGCAGCTTCTATCTGCTCCATGACGGCGGCAACGATTTTCCAGTTGTTCCGTTTGTGCGGCTCATAGCCCTTTTCCACCCATAAGCGGCGGTATTCCTCATACAGTCATGCGCTGATTTGCTCTTTTTGCCGCTGCTTCAAATGTCTGAACTGCTTATCTGTCCGTAATAGCTTCCCGTCAATTTTCTTGTGATTTTTTGTTCCCGTTGCCGTTACCCTCCCTTTCCAATGTATCAAGGGGAAATTGCGGGATAGCTTCTATCAGCTTCAGCACAAGGGCTTGCCGCATATTCTCGTCAATTTCCTTTTTCATGCTTCCGTCCGGCTGCTTCTTTTCAATGGTGGCGAGCTGGCCTATTTCGTCTGCATAACATTCAAGCACCTTTTCCACCGCCCATTTTTCCCCGGCAACGGCGGCGCGTATGGTTTCATATTCCGGCATATTCTGTTGTGTCATATTGGAAAACTCCCGTCTTTCTTGTTCTTGTTTGATATTCATATTCTACCATACGCCACACCCCATTTCTACATAAACTGCAAGTATAAGCTCTTTATCCGCGCTCTGTTTCCTTGCTCTGTTCCGGCTCCTTGTCCTGCCGCAAAATGCTGTCAATATTGCGCTTGATAACGTCGTATTCCATGACCCTCTTTTTCAACTTGCCGTAATCGGCATATAGTGTTTTTTTCTGCTCACCGAGGGCGGCATATTCCGATTGCAGGGCGGCAAGGTTGGGGAGCTTTTGGACGTCCGCCGCTTTTATCGCTTTGGCGGCGGCTTCATAGAGGATAAGGCTGCTTTCATTTTCACGACGGAAACGGGGCTTGTCCTTTGCCGCCCGGTATGCGTCGGCTATGGGCTTTGTCTGTTTGTAAGTAGTGATGTTCTTGATAAGCAACGCCATATCTGCAAGCTGCTTTTCCGCGCCCTTTAATGCGTCTGCCGCCTGTTCGCTTTCTGCCGCGATTTCCGCTATCTTGGCGGTCAAATCCGCATATTGCTCTATTTTGTTTTCCGTCAAGAAGTTCAGCGTCTTTGCCGCCTGTTTCAGATTGTGGATTTTCGCCCATTGCTCATAGCCCCGGCTTTCTCCGGCCTTGATACTGTTTTCAATATCAATCAGCAGGGACACGCCCTTTTTCTCTGCTCGTGGAGCTTTGGCAGCGCGGGTGCGCTTGCCCGCTATCCGTGACCTTAGGGCTTCCTCTGTATAGTCCGCGCCGAGGGTTTTTAAGCGGGTAAACCGTTCCTGCCCCGGAGCGCGGCACGATATGTATTTGCCCCGTTTGATTTCATAGCCCGCTGCTTCCAACTGCCGCAATAATTCCTCAAAGTCTGATACTTGGGGGATAAGAGCGTCAACGGCGATTTTCAGCTTGCCTTTCCAACTTGCGCCCACTTTTTCAGCCTGGTACTCCGCATAGCTTTTCCCCTTGCTGTCTTTGCCGGGGACAACGACAGACAAGCCGTTTTCCCTGCACAGCCTGTCGCTCATGTTCCGTATGCCGTAATATGTCCTTTTGTTGGAATTGTACTTGTGGTGGTCTACAAAATTGACCGCGCAAAAAATCACATGATTATGGATATGACCTTTATCAATGTGCGTCGTTAAGACGTATTCATACTGCCCTTTTGTTACCGCGTCGGCAAGCTGCCGCCCGATTTCATGCGCCTGTTCCGGCGTGGTTTCCCCCGGCTCAAAGGACTGTATCAAATGGTGGGCGAGATTGTTCCCCTTGTCTATGGATTGGGCGAGAGTAAAACCGAACTCAATATCTGCCGTTTCTGCCGAGCAGCCGAACGAGGACACAAGCATTTTCCCGTCTGTCTTGTCCGGGTTTTGGATATAGTCAAGGGCTTTGCTCAACGTGCTTTTAATAGGCTTAATCTTTGTAACCGCCATATTTCTGCAAGCACCCCCTTTATTTCCTCTATATCCTCTTGGTAAACGCTGCCCGTTGCATTGGCGCGCCGCGCTATCTGATTGATGTTTACGCCGATTTTCTGCAATTCCGCTGTCATAGCTTTTATGTCGCTATGGTCTACTTGAATGATGTACCCGTCGATTGCCATTTTCCGCAGATACGCCGCCATGTTCCGGGTGGGTATCTGTTTCATTTTTTGCTCTATTAAGTCGCGTTCTTCTTCTGTAACGCGAAACTTTATTTGCACCGTCCTTTTTCGTCCGTCCATTGCTTGCGCTCCTTTCCGTTCCGAGGGTTTGGGAAACTTCCCAACAAGCATTTTTGCCGACGAACCGCAGAGCGCGGGCGGGCAAAAATACGGAAGTGGTACCCGCTTCCTATGCTTGCTACGAAACTTTTTCCTTATCCCTACTACAACGGAAAGCCCTGTTTTGCCAAAAGAGCGCAAAAGAAAAACGCTGCAATCCGCAAAGATTACAACGCTTCCTCAATCCCTATTTTGTTTTGTGCCGGACATGGTTATCTGTCCTCACTTTCAACTTCCTTAACCTCTTTTGCCGTGGCGGTAACTATCCGTAAGCCCCTGTCACTGATACTGTCAAGCAGGCTATCAAGCTGCCGACGCTCCGTAGACTTTTCCGCTTCCTCATTTGGGAAAAAGAATTGGTCTACCGATACATCTAAAAAGGTTACAAGCTCATAAAAGATTTGCAGGCTTGGGTGCTGCCCGCTGTTCTCGATAGAAGCAATATAGCGAGGGGCAATGTGCAGCGTATCGGCTAACTGATTGCGCGATATTCCCTTTGCTTTTCTTGCGGTTTTTATGGCTTGACCGAAAGCCTTAAAATCGTATTTCTCTTTGCTCTGCTTCATATTTTTCACCCTACTACATTTTACCGTTCACCTTTCTTTTGGGATATGAGTACACATATCATAGTATTGACAGTAATAGAGCATATTTTGCTATCCGAAAAACTTTCTTGACACGACAAAATAGCCATGCTATTATAGATACATATAAATGTATCGAAAGGTGGGATTATAACGAAATGGCAAGAAATAAGTATCCAGAAATAACAGAACAGCGAATATTGGATTCAGCTTACAAATTGTTTGTTGAAAGAGGGTGGGAGAAAACAACAATACAGGATATAATTGATGATTTAGGTGATTTGACAAGAGGTGCATTTTATCACCACTTCAATTCCAAAGAAGATATTATCGACGCAGTTACAGATAGAATGTTCGCAAACGAAAATCCTTTTGAACGAGTTAAAAGAGATAGTTCATTAAGCGGAAAGGATATGTTAAAAAATGTCTTGACCCTCTTTTTAACTAATGAGGAAAGCATAAAACTGGTTAAAAAAATTCCTGCTTCCGTGAGAGAAAGCCCACAACTTATTTCAAAGCAAATCAAAGATTGCAAAACAATTGTTGCCCCCTACATTCAAAATCTAATTGAAATCGGGAATGAAGATGGGTCATTACAAATTGAGCACCCAAAGCAAGTCGCCGAAATGTTTAGCTATTTAATAACTATTTGGGTATCTCCTAAATACTCTTTATCTGCTGATGAATACGAAGCAGATTTTGTGAATACGATTGATACCTTTTCTGAGGTTTTGACTAGTGCGGGCTTACCCATTTTAGACGGAGATGTAAAGGATTCAATTATAGCAGCATTTAAAAAAGAATATTAGGAAAAGTTCACAAGTAACTCTGACTGCCATAAATGGCAGTTAGTTTTTGAACATATACATACATTTATATGTATTAAACGGGAGGTTTATTTAATGAAGAAGTACATTTCTCAAAACAAGAAAATATTAGTTGTTACAATCGCTATGGGTATATTGTTTTCAATTATGTCAGCTTTTTTTGCAATTATGGTTCAGCAGTTAATTGATATTGCCGTAAAGCAAGATATACCCGCATTTACCAGAATGGTAATCTTTACTTCCGCGTACATACTACTTACTGGTCTTGTACACCTTGGGTATGCGGTATTGTGTAAAAAAATCATCTGTCGAATTACAGAAGCATTAAGATTTGATGTTTTCAAAGGTATATTGAAAAGAAACATATCCGATTTCAAGTCTGTAAATTCTGCTGATTATATATCCGCATTGACCAACGATGTCAAACTCATTGAGGATAATTATTGTATTCCGCTCTTACAAGGAATGTTAGGTGCAGTAGAGTTAATTGCATCTGCCGCAATACTTATCTATTTCAGTCCAATTGTATTTGTAACGCTTGTCGTACTACTTGTTCTGCTTACTGTAATTCCGGGACTGTTCAATAAAATTTTAGAAAAACGGCAAAGCAATTTCTCAAAAGAAATTTCAAAGCTAACTATTCTGATAAAAGATTTCATGTCCGGCTTTGAGGTCATTAAGTCCTATAAGATGATTACACACTCTGAACAATCATTTGATAATGAAAATAAAGCAACGACAAAATCAAAATATAGTGTGGACGCCATTACTGCCGCTGTGGAGTCTGTTTCAATAGTATTAGGCTCTGCCGTTTTAATCGTTGTGTTTTGCGTTGCGGTCTACCTCATTATCATGGGAAATATTACAGTTGGCGTATTGGTTGGTGTATTGCAGGTTTCGGGACAAATTGTAAACCCCATTCAAATTTTGTCTCAAAGCATACCCAAAATTCAAGGTTCAAAGTCAGTAATTCAGCGGCTTGTAGACTTGAGGGAGTATCAAATAATTACAATGACTGGCGATAAAGAGCCTACATTTAATAACGAAATCACCGTCAAAGACTTACATTACAAATATCAGGACGGAAACGAAGTGTTATGCGGGACGCAATGCAAATTTGAAAAGGGAAAGAAATATGCCATTGTCGGTAAAAGTGGGTGCGGAAAAACTACGCTTATTAACCTATTAAACGGTTATTTTGACAATTACACCGGAGAGATATTATTTGACGGAGCAGAACTACATTCTCTTGATATTGAAAAACTAAATGAAATGATTGCAGTTATTCATCAAAATGTTTATATGTTTGACGCAACAATAGAAAGCAATATATGCCTATATAAAGACGTACCGAATGAAAGTCTTAAACGGGTATTAGAAATGAGTGGTGTTGATACATTTCTTAATAATGGGAGGACTATTGACACTCATGTTGGTGAAAATGGTGCTAACCTATCCGGCGGTCAGCGTCAACGTATCGCGGTTGCAAGAGCATTAGTACAAAATAAGCCAATTTTAATTCTTGATGAAGGTACTTCTGCTATTGATTTACAGACAGCGTTTGATATTGAAAACAAACTGCTTAGTATAGATAGTCTTACTGTCATTACAATTACTCACTCATTTAATCCAGATTTACTTCGAGCTTATGACAAAGTGATTTTTATGGAGCAAGGTAAATGCACTATGGGTACTTTTGATGAATTATTGGAGCATAATGGCACGTTCACCCATTTCTTCATGCTGCATAAAGACAAGGAGAAATTTGAATAGTTACCTAAAAGAGATAACTGAACCTCCTTACGAAAAAAGAAACCGTTGTTGTACGGCAGCATTTTTATACGCTTATCAAAATACCGGTTATCTAAATGACAGTTTTTAAATAACAATAAAAGCCGCCGTTTTCCTTTCTGAAAATTGGAAATACGGAGGGTGTATGAAAGTCGCCCTTTTTAAGGAAACGGCGGTATCAAGGGAGGTATCGCCGTGTTTTCTTTGTATCGACATAAGTTGACAATCTTCTTACTATCAAAAAAAGCCTATATCCACCGTCGGGATATTCTGGTTTCATAGATGATTACACACATCATATAAATACTGTTAATATTTCCCTTGCGCCCGTCCGAGTTTTTCGGACGGGCGCATTTTGTTTTCCTCAAAGATTTTTTCAAAAAAATCTGCCTGTCATTCGGCGTTTGAAAAAATCGCCTGTATTATCACGCGAAAAGGGGAAGTCCTACCGCCTTTCGGCACGAAAGGAGGTGAGAACATGAAACCTAATCGCATGGAGTTTCAGAAACAATGCGCCTTTCAAAGTTTCTGTAAACGGGTGCTGCATAACGAAGCCTGCAACGCCCATGAGGAAATCCGGCGGCACAGAGTTAAGGAGGTCACTTTTTCCGACCTTGCCTTGCATGAGGAACGGCAGCTTTACACCCGCGACAAGTATTTTGAAAGCGAACAAGCGGAGCCGGGATTTAACATTGCAGGGAAACGGATAACGGCAAAGCTGATAGCCGAAGCTCTCCGTACCTTGCCGGAAGAAAAGCGCAAGGCCGTACTGCTGTATTACTTTGCAGGAATGACCGACGTTGAGATTGGAAAGATTTTCGACACGTCGCGCAGCACGATACAGTACAGACGGACAAGCTCTTTTGAACTGCTAAAAAGATATTTGGAGGAACACGCTGATGAATGGGACGAATGGTAAACAATCTGACTACCCGGAAATCGCCCTTGTTCCTTATCCTGTCATTTTGGCAGCAACAAAGGGCGACCCGGACGCTATGAAAATTGTCTTGCAGCACTTTAGCGGCTACATAGCAAGTCTGTCTATGCGGAAGCTCTACGACGAGCGCGGCAACGCCTATTACGGCGTGGACGAGGATATTCGTGAACGGCTGCAAGCAAAGCTAATGAGGGCTATCCTCACATTCAGGGCTGAATAACTGCCGACCAAAGCGAAACACTTTATCCCCCTTTTCAGTTTCGCAGCGTGAAGTAGATAGCCCCTTATGCTCCTTGAAAAAGAAAGCGGCGCAAGAGAACGGCGGCGCAGTATAGGGCAAATCAGATACGTTCCTTTTGCGCCGAGCTATACGGCGGGTGCGCCATGACGCTGTTTCCTTTTCGGGGATAAGCCGAGCGACAGACACCGCGCCGGGAAGTAAGTTAGCACCTTGCGGGCAACGACGCGCAAAATACATAATGATACTCCCTTATAGCCATAGTCCGAGCGTTAGAAGCGTCGCAGGCAATGGGTAGGGCTGCATGAGAACCATGCAGGGGTGAAACTCCCGTGAGGTTGTGCTAACAACCGTCTGATTAAAGCTCTTTTTCGTAAATTGACCTTTTAGCCATTCTACGAAAGGGGGTATTCCTATGGCAAAAAAGGAAACAGCAAGCCCCGTTATCCCTGTATTCCCTATGTTAAAGACCGTTGAGCAAATGAGCAAAATCAGCGGTATCGGGGAAAATAAATTGCGTGAGCTTATGGATAACGGAGAGCTTGAATATATACAAAATGGAAACCGTCGGTTGATAGCCGACGCTGCTATCTGGGATTGGTACCACAGAGCAAAGATAGCGGCGAAGCCCCCGGCAGGACAAGGGGGTTAAGCTATGGCAATCAGAACAAGACAGGCAAAGAACAAACGCGACAGCAACGGCGTACTGACCGGGCGGCCGGGTACAGTTTACGACGTTGATATAAAGTACACAGCCCCCGACGGGGCGAAAAAATCCTATACAAAGCGAGGGTTTGCAACCAAACGCGAAGCGGCACAGCATGAAGCGGAAATGAAAACGAAGCTCCAAAGCCCCGGACAAATCGCGTCCATTTCTTCACAGGGAAAGCAGACCGTCGCCCACTATCTCAATGAATGGGTGGAAAGCTATGCAAGGGTAAACTTGCGCCCCTCTACTTACGACGGGTACAAAAAGACCATTGCAAACTATATCAATCCCTATATTGGCGGCGTTGCCCTTAATCAGCTTACCCCCGCTATGGTAGACAAGATGTTTCAGCAGATTATCGACAAGGGCTTGAAACCGTCCACCGCAGCGGGGGCAAAGCGCGTTTTAAGCGTCGCCCTGGGACACGCCCGCAAATATCGGTATATTGAAACCAACGCGGCGCGGGACACACTCACGAAGTTTGGCAAGGGCGATAAGACACCCGACCCTTACACGCCGGAGCAAGTCAAGGCACTCATGCAGCGCGTCGAGGGTACGGTTTGGGAAATGCCCGTTATTCTTGGCGGGCTGTACGGTATGCGCCGTTCTGAAATCTTGGGCTTGCGTTGGCGTAACGTGGATTTGGAAAACAACACCTTTGACGTTTCCGAGCAGCTACCTTTTAAGGTGCCGCCGAAAACAAAAACCATTGAAGAAATGGCGCCGCCAAAATCCAACGGCAGGACGCTACCCATTACTGACCTTGCCCGCCCGTTTTTTCTCAAACAGTTTGCGGCGCAGGAAGCGCAAAAGGAACAGGCAGAAAAGGACGGAAAACCTTACTACCACAATGACCTTGTTGTAGCGAAGCCGGACGGTTCGCCTATCGCCGCGTCGTGGGTATCTTCACAGTTTGGAAAACTGCTTGAAGATTTGGAAATGCCACATATCCGTTTTCACGATTTACGCCATACGGCAGCTACCAATATGCACCAACTGACAGGCGACTTTTATACCGTGGGCGAAATCTTGGGACATACGCTTGCGGGTATCGGCGCGTCGTTAGGACTGTCCATGAACTTTGAAGCCGTTACCGCCCGATACGTTGACGTGCGCCTTGAACGCAAAAAGGAAGTCCTTGACGCATACCACAACGCATTGGAAAAGGCAGACCCGGCGCAGGCAAAGGAAGCGGCAGCGAAAAAAGAGAAAGGCGCGGCGAAGAAAAAAAGCCGTGATATTTCCCTTTAATCTCACGCAACCTTTTACTGCTTCTTATAGTGTTTTATATCTCCCCGTCGAGTTAGGGCGGCAAAAAAGCGTCAAACGGCATTTCTCAGCCGCAGACGCAGGGACGCAGAAAGCCGCAAAAACGTAGTGTTTATGCGGCTTTCCGGCGTTTCCGTTATCAACTTTTATCTTGTGGAGCGACAGAAAATTCTACTATATTTTATTGCTGTGCCATACTCAATCAGATCACAGTCCATAAAAAACCAATTAGATGAGTAAAAAATAAAAATTTTACATTTCCTATTGACAAACGCCGTTATTTTTGGTATACTAATATAAATTGCATATTATCGGATTTTGGAGGAAAAAACAATGAGCGGATTAGAAATTGTAGCAGGCGTGCTTCTTATTCTGGCAAGTCTGGTGATTATTTTAGTAGTTTTGGTTCAGGAAAGCAAGGAGCAGGGATTGACTTCTGCTATCGGCGGCGGTTCAAACGAATCGTTCTACGGAAGAAATACAGGAAGAACCCGTGACGCTAAGCTTTCTAAATTTACCAGAACGGCGGCAATAATATTCTTTGTTGTTACACTGGCAGTTAATATTATTTCGTCAATACAGAAATAGTCATATCAAGCTGAAAAACTATGCCCTGCTTATGCGGGGCTTTTGTTTTGCGTCGATGGAAAAAAGCCTGAAGGGAGGATAATTTTACGGTGTTTACGGTCAATGACCCGAAAAAAATAATAGATATGTTTTCATGGTGCAGAGATTCAATGCTGAAAAGCTATTCGGAGGGAATAACCGGGGCAGGATACTGTGATAATAAATCTGAGCCTGCTTGGTCGGCAGTGTTTACCGGAGATTACTGCTTTCTTGCAGGAAAGCCTGCAGAAAACAATGAGCTTGCACAATTAATAAAAAATAACGGCAGCGAAACCGTAGTTATTCCTCAATATTCCGACTGGCTTGAACCGCTTAATAGGTGCGGCTGCGGTCTGGAACTTACAAAGCGCTATCATACAAGGCTTCCCGATAACGGCTTTGATTTAAAAAAGCTTGAAATTATCAGGTCAGAAATTTGTAAAATAAAAGGTGCGGCTATTGAAAAAATAGGTGAAAAGGAATATAATGAACTGAGATACTGTAAATGGGAAAATTCGTTTGTAAGCAATTTTAAGGATTACAGCGACTATAGCAGGAACGGTTTTGGGTATATTATTCTTATAGACGGGCAGATCGCTTCAGGAGCTTCAACATTCGGAAGCTACAGCAAGGGCGTTGAGATTCAGATCGCTTCTGACCCGAAATACAGAAGAATGGGACTAGCCTCAATATGCTCCGCACAGTTTATTATCGAATGTATTAAAAGAGGTCTGCGCCCTCACTGGGACGCGGCGAATTTAATATCAGTAAAAATTGCAGAAAAGCTGGGCTTTGAATACGACGGAAGCTATCCGGCTTTTTACATTAATAAAACGACGAAAGGCAGATCAGATGGTTAAGAAAAAGGAAAAGAAAACAGATTATCAGAAGCTTATATTTATAAAGCTGAAAAAATCCGGTAAGAAACCGATAAGCTTTAAGGAGCTTCTGAAAAGCTGCCGTATTAATGGCTTTGATTTCGGTGAATTTGTAAAAGCGGTCAATAAGCTTAAAGCAAAGGGAGAAATAACCGAGACCCGCTCAGGATTCTTATTAATAGATAAAAAATCCTTCGTGAAATGCGTTGTTGCCCGTCTTAATAAAACCTACGGGTTTGTAAGAGATACGGCTACAGATCAGGAGTTTTTTATTACAGGTAAGTTTCTCAAGGGAGCAATGCCGGGGGATATCGTTCTGGTGCGTACCTTTGAGGGAAAAGGAGCTTCGCTTGAGGGCGAAGTACAGGAAATTCTTGAAGAAAACTTCTCACGCTTTACCGGAGAGATAGTTAGTGAATTCGGAGAGCTAAAAATAGTTCCTGATACGCTTTCAAAATATGCTATGGAGTTTGAAAATCCAAATGGCTTTGAACTGCATGAGCATGATAAGGTTATGGCTGAGATAACTGTCAGAGGCAGCAGACATTCGGAGCATAAATGTACAGTTGTATCAAGCTTCGGAAGCTCTCTTAAAGCCGCTGTCTGTGCGCTTTCAGTTCTGGAACTAAACGGAATAACCCCCGTTTTCCCTCCGGAGGTCATATACGAAGCTAAAATGGTTTCCGACAGCCTTAGGGTTTCTCAAGACACCGCCGACCGTCTTGACCTCAGGGATAAACCGATCTTTACCATTGACGGAGCTGATACAAAGGATATTGACGACGCTGTTTCTGTTGAAAGGATCGAAGGCGGCTACGAGCTGGGAGTTCATATTGCCGACGTTTCGCATTACGTTCTTCCTAAGTCCTCCCTTGACAGCGAAGCGTTCAAAAGAGGAACCAGCGTATATTATGCCAACCGTGTTATACCAATGCTGCCCAAGGAGCTTTCAAACGGAATATGTTCGCTGAATCCGCAGGAGGACAGGCTGGCGTTTTCCTGCCTTATCAGGCTTGACAGCAATGCCGTTATAAAAGAGTATAAGTTTGCAAAAACAATTATCCGTTCAAGGGTCAAGGGAGTCTATTCTGAATTAAACGAGCTTCTGGAAGGCTATAACTCTAAAACTCTCTGCGAAAAATACTCCGAGGTTCTGGAAACAATTCCTGTTATGCATGAGCTTGCCGTAAAACTGAACAAGAAAAAACTTAACCGCGGCGCTCCTCAGCTAGAAACTCCGGAAGGAAAGCTTATTATTAACGAGGATGACGTATGCGTCGGAGTAAAGGTAAGACAGCGCGGTATCAGCGAGGAAATGATAGAAGACTTTATGCTAACCGCAAACGAATGTGCCGCAAGATTCGGTCTTGAAAATAATCTTCCGTTTGTCTACCGTGTTCATGAAAACCCATCGGAGGAAAAGCTTGAAAATCTTAAAGAAGGTCTGACAAAGCTTGGGATAACCTTTAACTTCAACGGTCAGCCCTCCCCAGCAGATCTTTCGTCGATACTTGAAAAAGTTCGGGGAACTGATATAGCGGTGATAGTTAATAATCTTATCCTAAGATCAATGTCGAAAGCAAAATATTCTACCGAGCCTATCGGTCATTTCGGACTTGTGCTTGACGATTATGCACATTTTACTTCTCCGATAAGACGTTATCCCGATCTTACTATTCATCGTATAATGAGCGATTTCCTGGGAGGACTTACCGCAGAGCAGTGTGCGCAGAAGTATAATAAATTCTCCTACGCAAGCGCAGATCAGTCAACTCAGACCGAGCTTACGGCAATGAATGTTGAGCGCAGCTGTGAGGATTGCTACAAGGCGGAATATATGAAAGCGCATATCGGAGAGGAATTTGACGGTATAATAGTTTCGGCTATGGATTTCGGTTTGTTCGTAATGCTTCCCGATACCTGCGAGGGTCTTGTTTCCGTTCATGCGATGTCTGAAGGCGAATACTGTTACGACGGAACTATGACTCTGAAAAATCTCAATACCGGCGAAGCGTGGCGCGTAGGAGACAGGATCAGAATAAAAGTTGCAAACGCTGACGTAAACAGCGGTAAGGTCGACTTTATTCCCGCATAAAACTTTCGGGCAAGAAATTTTTCTTGACAATTATCATAAAATATGTTATAGTATTTCAGTACCCATGAGGGAGTAGTCAGCAGGCTGTTTTGAGGCAGTCTGCGGTAATGTCGACATAATGATTTTTTTAATCCGGTATTATCTTAAAAGACGAGACTCACGGACAACGGTCAATGCGTTGTTCGTGAGCCTTTTTATTTTGACTGAAGGGAAAGATTATAATGGGAATCGCTGAACTTTTTATTCTGGCGGCAGGACTGTCAATGGACGCATTCGCCGTATCGGTATGCAAGGGGCTGGCTCTGAGAAGAGCGAAAATAGGTCATATGCTCTGGGCAGGACTGTGGTTCGGAGGATTTCAGGCGGCAATGCCTGTTATCGGCTACCTGCTGGGAGTTAATTTTCAGGGCAAGATCCAATCCTTTGACCATTGGATAGCTTTTATTCTTCTGTCCTTTATCGGCGCAAATATGATAAAGGAAGCTCTCAGCAAGGATAACGAAAAAGCCGACGCCTCAATGAAGCCTAAAAATATGCTGCTTCTCGCTGTAGCTACAAGCATAGACGCGCTTGCAGTCGGAGTTACCTTTGCATTTTTGAAAATAAATATTGTTCCGGCAGTTGCCTTGATAGGAATAGTAACCTTTCTCTTTTCAGCCGCCGGGATCAAGATAGGAAGTATCTTCGGCACAAAATATAAATCCAAGGCCGAATTTGCAGGAGGACTGATACTTATACTTCTTGGCGTCAAAATTCTTGCCGAGCATTTATTTTTCTCCTGATAAGTCTGACTTTAACCCTATGATTCGACTTGATTTTCATATTGTATGGTGTTATAATTAGAAAAACAGATTAATTGCTAAAAAAATAAAGGACGTTAATTATGAATAACAATACAGAAAATTTCAAGCCTAATGAACAGAAAGAAATCTCCCGCCCTGCTCAAGGGAGAACCTCTCAGCAGCTTAAACGCGACAGAATGCAGGCGTTTGCGGTTATGATAGTTTTCGGATTAATTGTTGCCGCTTCAGTAATTTATTTTGTAACTTCGGGCAATAATAACAGCAAAGATAATAACAGCAGCGCTTCTTTGAATAATAAAACAGGCAGCTCGGCGTCCTCTGCCGCTGAATCTGTGAGCAGATCTCAGGCGGAGTCAGAGCAGGTTTCCGAAGCCGCAAGCCAAGCCGAAGCAAAAGAAGCCGAGGGTCACAACGTTGAGGTAATAAACGGCAGAACTTATATAGACGGTATCCTGATCGTCAATAAAACCTACAGTATACCCGATACCTACGCTCCGGGGCTTGACGCCGATACCGAAGAAGCCTTTTATAAAATGGCAGGCGACGCTTACGCAGATGGAATTGTTCTCTATATCTGCTCAGGCTACAGAAGCTACGCCGAACAGGAGCAGCTTTATAATTCCTATGCCGCAGAAAGAGGAGTTGAAGAAGCCGACTCGGTTTCCTCCCGTCCCGGTCACTCAGAACATCAGACCGGACTGTGTATGGACGTTAATACTACGGAATTTAGCTTTGAGGGAACGCCCGAAGCTATCTGGCTGGAAAAGCACTGTGCCGAATACGGCTTTATAATTCGTTTTCCTAAGGGTAAAGAAAGTATTACCGGTTATGCATATGAACCGTGGCATATCAGATATGTCGGCAAAGCGGCGGCAGCTGAAATAACCCAACGCGGTATCTGCCTGGAGGAATATCTGGACGTGACCTCGGATTACGCCAACGCCGGTTAAATCTCAAAAAAGGAAGTTTGATATGTGGTTTGTATATGCGCTGCTTTCGGCAGTATTCGCCGCGGCAGTATCTATTCTCGCCAAGGCAGGTATAGAAAATGTTAATTCAAATCTTGCGACCGCAATAAGAACGGCGGTAGTGCTTATAATGGCATGGCTTATAGTTTTCGCTTCGGGTCGTCAGCACGATATTCCCAAGATCTCAGCAAGAAGCTGGGGCTTCCTGATAGCAAGCGGTATAGCGACAGGTCTTTCGTGGCTCTGCTATTTCAGGGCGATTCAGATAGGCTCGGTTTCAAAGGTAGTTCCTGTAGATAAACTGAGCGTAGTTCTTACTCTTATACTTGCGTTTTTCTTTCTTCACGAAACTATCGACCTTAAAACCGTTATCGGCGCAGTTCTTATAACAGCCGGTACGTTGGTACTTGCAATAAAATAAAACATAAAAAAGAGTTTTCATTAAGTGAGAACTCTTTTTTGTATAATATGCGTAAATTTCCATATAATATTTATGTAAAATGTCGAAATTTTTGTATATTAGTCATTAAATCTTGACATAAATACCTATATGTTATATAATAAAAGTGTCCTAGTTGTTAAGTTCTTATTTGTTTTGATAAAATAAAGAGCTTTCTTGTCAAAAGGGGCAGTAAAAATTATATGGGGAACTGCCCGAACGGGCAACGCCGCCGCACTGAGTTACCGGCCTCAAAAGTGCGTCCGGCGTTTTTTGATAAAAAAATTGAAAAAACACTGATATAAATTACCTTTCATATTCAAAAAAACAATTCACATAATAATAAAGCAAACCCGATAAATAATTATAAAAGGAGTTGTACAAAATGAAAGGTATTACTAGCGAACAGGGCAGACAGACCCTCGAAAGATTCAAGATGGAAGCAGCTAACGAGGTTGGCGTAAACCTCAAGCAGGGTTACAACGGTGACCTTACCGCTCGTGAGGCTGGTTCTGTTGGAGGCCAGATGGTGAAAAAGATGATCGATGCTTACAAGGCCGGTTCAGTAAAATAATCAAATTTTAAAAATAAGTCCCGTCAGGCAAAAGCCCGGCGGGGCTTAATCTTTATATTTATATATTTTGTCCCGCTGTATATGTATTATTCCGCAAGGCTTTTTAGACAATAAAAAAGCGCCCGGTTTTACCCGAGCGCTCCTAAAGCTGCTTTAACAGTCATATAAGCAATTGACATTTTTGAGATATACATTCGCCGTAGATAAACTCAGTTAGATTTTCTTCTGAGATCTCTATAATGACTTTGCAATCCGACCCGCTTACGTTAAGATCTATTACCTTAGCGCCGTACGAATTCAAAAGTTGGTATACCTTCCGAACGTACGACGTTTGTCTGTCAGACTCGGTAATAGGAAAAACTGCAACATGAATGTTTTGAAACATTAGACCACCTCCGCCGATCCAGTAACCAATTAACCTGGCATGGTGAATAAAGAGAACCCGAACCACCGGATTTACTGGTGACCTTGCAGCCTGCTAAAGCAACCTGTAGGCTGATTTGAAAAATTTATATTATCTCTGTACTCCAGCGCCGTAATGGGTAAAGCTGTCTACGACCGACCCTTTGCTGTTGTACATAGTAATATCGACTTTTACGCGGTAATATCTTCCCGATACCGCATTGCTGTATGTTTTTTTGTGGGAAAAATAATTACCGCTTGTGCTTCCGGAATAGCTTTGTCCGCTTACGTCTGTCCAAGCTGAATCGCCTGTCTTCTGCTGAAGCTGATAAGTTATCTTGGCTGAGGTTACGGGACTTTTCCCTTGAAACTCATAGCCGTAGGTAATCGAACTTGAACCGCTGGTATAGCAAATAGGATAATCCTTTTCATAATCATCGGTGCAGGGCATTATTCCTTCATCGGAAGCCGAAACCGAAAATACAGCCAGCGCTAATACCAAAACCATTGCGGAAATAATTGAAATTAACTTATTGATCCTTTTCAATTTTTTATCCTCCCGGAATCTATGTTTTTGAGGTTGTCGTTTTAACCCCCTCTATAAGTATAAACACGCGAAACAGTCAAATAGTGCAAACTTTTTTTCAAAAATTTTTATTTTCGTCACTTTGCACAGATTCTGCAAGTTTTATTAGGTCAGCTTCGTCAAAATCACCAGTGATTGAGTACTGATAAATTCCGTCGGTCCAGATGATAATTCCGTGATGACTTTCATTTCTGACCGATATCATTCCCTCTCCTCCGTTGATATCTATCTTTTCCAGAATGCAGCAGTCTTCGCTGTTTATACGCGGCGCACCGCACAGATTGTTCTGGCTGAAAATTATTTGGAGATCCGTATTATTTCTTTTTTCGGGATCAGTGCTTTTATAAATAATATATCTGCATTCACCATCCTTACAATTTTCAGCTATTTCATAGCCTTCAGGAATATATGAGGGGCTTTGGTAGTCAAGCATTACAGGGAAAGTTTGAGTTCCTCTTACCATACCGTTTATAAAACTTATTTCAATGGTATCGTCGAAAGACGGTCTGGTCATCATTTCAATAGTGAAGTCAGGTTCCTTTGGAGCGTCGGCGAGCATACCCACTGCGCTGGTCATTGCGATGGATGCAGCTAATACTGCAAGGCCGATATTTCTGCCCGTCCTTTTAAAAGAGAATCTCTGAGTGCAAATTATCTCTCGATGTTCACATTTGATTTTCGCTATTCTGGCAAGTTTGGCGTTAAAGTCCTCAGAAAATTCATGCTCCGTTACTCTTATGATCTTATATTCGGTTCTGTCGCTGTCAACTATCCCATGCTGAATCATTGCATAGGTATGGTTTCTCATAAAATCCTACTCCTTGCTATCAAAATATAAGGATCAAATTAAATTTGCTTTATTTGCCCCTCTATAAGTATAAACACGCAAAAGTGACAAAAAGTGCAAAATTTTCTTGTTAATTTTTTGTAAACAAAAATCCGCCGGTAATTTTCGGCGGATCCTTTTTTAATAATACATAACTACCGGCGTATCCATAGGTACCTTATCATGTACGAATTTAGCGTACTCTAGCGGCATATTGATACAGCCGTGAGAGCCGTTGTATTTATAAATATCGCCGCCGAAATAGTATCTCCACTGCGAATCGTGAAGTCCTATTCCTACTATAGCAACTCTCGTCCAGTAATCGCAGGTCGTGTCCCATTCATCTCCGTCGGCGTTTGAATCCTTCATACGGTAATTGGTAGCCTTGCTCCATACCTTATATACGCCCGGAAGCGTAGTTCTCGCCGCCGAAGTAGTCTGACCCGATACAATATAACATTCCTTTTTGAGCTTTCCCTTTTCGTAATACCAGAACTGCTGATTCGTAAGGTCTATTTCAATATAGGTATCGCCTATATCGTCGTCCTTTGAACGGGCAGATTCAGATCCCGTAAAAACGTACCCTCCCGTTTCGTAATAGATCGGATCAACGCCCTCCTTGCTCTTACCATTTTCTATCATTTCAACCAGAGCGCCGCAGGTCTTCTCCTGATCTATCCACCAGCCGTATTTAGCGTCGCTGCTGGTAGGAATAGTAATATCTCCCTGAATAGTAGCATGGAATTTCCGCTCGGTATTGAAGGTATCGTACTTCTTCGCAAGATACTCTACATATTCCATAGCCTTATCCCTGTCCGCAGTAATATTTCCGTCCTCGTCAATATCGGCTATCTCCAGAAGCTTTTTTCCCGTCAGCGTTTCGGTAGTATAGTCAAAGTCGTAGGTTATCTTCATATTAAAGACCCGGTTGAGTCTTTCACATTCGTCCTTAAGCTCCTTAGCAGTTATCTCGGGCGGAATATAGCAGCCCGATTCCTCTGCCTTGACCGTAAACTCGTTCCTGTCAACAGCGCTGAGTATGTAATTTTCAAGTATCTCATAATTCATCTTATCGCCCTGAACAGCGTCCCGAATAATATATCCGCTGTCGGTAAGCTCTATCTCGGCGTTCTTGTTTTCTGCGCTTCCCCAGTCCGTTCCGCTTAAAAGCTCCTTCAGCTTATCCTTATCGTAGGTTATATTCTCGGTAAAGCTGTAGCTTACTTTTCCTATAAGTCCCTTGAACCACAGGCTGTGGTCTATCTCGCTGTATATCTTTTCAAGCTGCCTGTCGGTATCGCTTGTATAGCCGAAGCTTTCAAGGCTTATACCTGCCTCCGAACCGTCATGCTTTATAACAGTAAGCTTTTCGGGAAGCTCCTTGTTTTCAAAAAGCCTTTCCGCCTCAGAAAGCGTTTTGCCGCTGACGTTAACGTCGTTAATATAAGTATTTACAGGAAATTTACCGTCATATTCAGCAC
This sequence comes from Hominimerdicola intestinalis, assembly GCF_054655215.1. Classification (NCBI taxonomy): domain Bacteria; kingdom Bacillati; phylum Bacillota; class Clostridia; order Eubacteriales; family Oscillospiraceae; genus Hominimerdicola; species Hominimerdicola intestinalis. The sequence goes on along the minus strand of NZ_BAAHNZ010000001.1, from coordinate 439,775 downwards.
GTCCTATAAAATAAGCGCAGGCCGTTCCGAGAGCAATAACAAGAACTATTCCGCCCGAAATAAATATAGGCGCTGAAGACTTTTTTCTCTTCTTTTTCTTTTTTACTCCGGCTGCCGTCTTAGGACGAGGCTTTGCCATTGTTTTTGCCGCCATTCACAATTTTCCTTTCATACACATTATCAAAAAACAAAAGCCTTCTCCGCAGTTCTCCTGAATACCTGACCGATAGCGGAGCTAAAGCCTTTAATCTGTTTCTTTCTAATTATTATATCATACCGTATTACGTTTTGCAACTAGAAAATCTGAATTTAAATATAAGGCAATTATCCCCTTAAAAGTTACAGCCTGCCGAAGAATAACTAAGCTTAGATCTGTAATATACAGCTTTTCCCTGCTTGACACAGACAGCTTATGGGTGTATAATTAAAGTGTATAAATTTCCGCATATCCGGCAATACCGGCAGCGGATCGGAAAGGCACGAAGATCAGATGAATAATATAAAAAGAATACTTGCCTGCGTATGTGTTCTGGGTATATGTATATCAGCATTCGGCTGTTCAGACTCGGGCGGAAGCTCTGAAACCGGCAGCTCCGAAGCCTCCGAACAGACCTCCTCTCAGCAGAGCGGTACTTCTCAGACCGAAAGCGCCGAGAGTTCCGCAGACTCCGGAGAAAGCTCCGCCGCAGAGGTGTCGCATATCGGAGAATACCTTAAAAGCACGGCTGAGATCTATTCTCAGGGCAGCTATACCCTTGAATGTACTCTGACAAGCACTGCGTTTGACGGAGAGGTTCAGCTTACAAGAGTAGTCAGAAACGACGATGTTTATCAGCTCCAGCAGGAAAGCATGGGAAAGCACGGCGCAATTACCCTCGACGGCAAGTCCTACGATTTTGACTATGTCTGCGGAATGTACCGTGAAACCGAAAATAAGCCGGATCTCAACGTTATCGAAGAGATCATAAGCCTGAATCTTGACAGGACCAATACTCACGAGGACTCGGGAGAAAGCGGATATGTAACAGAAGAATATACCTATACCGGCGATACCTATATTACCGTGCTGGATTTTTATTTCGACAAGGAAACAAAGGCACTGGTAAAATATACAACTACCTACTCTGTTGAGGGGCAGGACGATATAGTCGAAACCAGAACTATAAAAAGGCTTGACAACGATATCGACGAATCCGTATTCAATACTGATTTTACCTCCTATCTTGCTGATTTCGATTCAATGAGCGAGGATCAGCGGCTTGGCTTCTGTCAGGGTCTGTGCGGAAGCTTCGGTATCTCGACCGACGATATGTACAAGATGAATATTACTACCGATCAATTCAAGACGATCGACTACGATACGCTGTTCAAGCTTGTGTATACCTACGGAAAAGGACATATGCAGCAATAGACTTTAAACTGTACTTTTTGATATTTCCCGCTATTTGCGGAGCAGCGCCGCAGGATCACCGCGAAAGGAGAAGAGCTTTCAATCGGAAGCACAGACATAAAAAATGAATATTTTAAAGCTGCTGAAACCGAAAGCCGTTATAGATTATATCTACGACGATGCAACGGTAAGACAGGCAATCGAGAAAATGCGCAATCACGGATTTACAGCAATACCGGTAATAAACAGGGACGGCGAATATGTCAAGACCCTTGCCGAGGGAGATTTTCTATACTTTATGCTTGAGAAAAATCTTTCAGGGATCAAGGAGCTTGAGCGTTACAGCGTCAGTCAGATAACAAAGCGTGTCAAAAACAATCCGGTCTATATTTATTCCACTATAGAAGACCTTATCCTGCTTTCAATGAACCAGAACTTCGTACCCGTTATTGATGACAGAAAGGTTTTTATAGGGATAGTAACAAGACGGGATATACTTCAGTACTGCTATAACGCCGTTAGATCCGGCGATCCCGAATACAGTGCAAAAGAAGAGGAATATCAGCTCTTCGCAGAAAGTAAAAATTAATAGGAGAAATGCAATATGCTTAAATTCAAGAAAAATCACCACGGCGGTGCCGCTGTTGTCGCAGTAATGATAATAATCATGTTCGTAGCTATAGGCTCCGCAATAATGGTAGTAAGCGGAAGAGGCTCCATAGACGAGGCCAAGGCTCTTCCGGCAGTTGCGGACGAATCCTCTCAGGAGGTATCTAAGCCTGATTCTATGGCAGATCCCGAGCCTGAGCCGGAACCCGAGCCGCAGCCGCTTATGACTTACCCCGCCGAAGCCGAAGGCTATAAGGAAATATCCATAAAAGACCTTACGACAAAATACGGTATTCTTGTAAACGCCGACAGCAATACAATCCTTGCCGGAAAGAATTATGACAAGAAGATATACCCCGCATCTCTTACAAAGGTCATGACGCTTATCGTAGCCGTAGAAAATATAGACGATCTGAGTGCGAAATATAAATTTACCTCAGATATAATAGACCCTCTTATTGAGGAAAACGCTTCCCGTGCAGGCTTTGAAGCAGGAGAAAGCGTTACCTATGAAGACCTGCTTTACTCGGCTATACTTGTAAGCGGAGCTGACGGAACGTCGGGTATTGCCAACGCAATTGCAGGCTCGGAGGATAAGTTTGTTGATATGATGAACGCCAAGGCGGAGGAACTGGGTCTTACCGGAACTCATTTTGAAAACGCCAGCGGCCTGCACAGCAAGGATCATTATTCCACCTGCCGTGATATAGCGGTAATAATGGAATATGCAATGCAGAATGAAGAGTGCATGAAAATACTTACGGCGGAAAATTACACAACCTCAAAAACAAAGCAGCATAAGGACGGCATAAAGCTTACCAGCATAGTTGCGGGCCGCTTCAACGGCTACTATATCGAGGGCGGCGGAGAGCTTCTCGGAGGAAAAACCGGCTTTACTGACGAATCGGGCTATTCCTTGGTCAGCATAGCCGAAAAAGACGGCGTTAAATACATATGCGTAACCGTAAAGTCCAAGGACGAATGGAAATCTGCGGAGGATAATATCGCAATTTACGAAAAATATCTGCCCTCGGATAAAAATGACAACAGCTCCTCCGCTTCGGACAGCGTTGTATCGTCAGAAAAGGACGATTCATCAGAGGAATAACAGATAACAGCAGAAAACGCTGAAATTCTGACAAAACGGACAAACACAGACGTTTCTTCTATTACACTGCAGCACAGATAGCTGAAGCTTGAAGATCGGTCTGAGTTTGTCCGTTATCTTTTATAATTTATTGATTGTATTTGCTCAAAGGCCATTTTCGCAGAACAATATTCATGTTATTTTAATAATTATTCTTGAATATAGGAAATATATATGGTATAATATACTTAACAAAACTTGGGGAGGTACGGCTATGAGCAGAATCAGAAAACGTATAGCGGTTTTTATGGCTCAGCCCGAATCCGCTTACCAGATAGAACTGATGCATGGGATAAATTCAGAAGCGTTCAGGCTTGATTACGACGTTCTGCTTTTTTCAACATTTCTGAAACAAGGCGGAAACGCAGAATTTCAGATAGGCGAAAAAGAAATATTCAAGCTCCCGAATCCGGAGCTGTTCGACGCGATCATTGTAGTTCCGGATCTTATTCAGATACAGGGCGCCCTGGAATACATAGAAAACAACATAATAGCCGGCTTTGAAGGACCTGTAATTTATGTAAACTGTCACGACAGCGGCAGGCTCTGCGTTTACGAGCAGTCAGATGAGGATTTTGAAATGCTTGCCGAGCATCTGTGCTCAGTTCACGGCTGCCGCAGATTTGCGGTCATGCTTGGACCTGAGGGGCACGACCACTCGGTCTCCCGTCTTAAAAGCCTGAAAAAGGCTCTTTCAAAGAGAAATATAGAAATAAGCGGCGAGGATATTTATTACGGAGACTTCTGGTACAATAAGGGCGAAGAAACCGCCGAGAAGATACTGTCGAAGAGATCTCTTCCCGACGCAGTAATGTGTATAAGCGATATTATGGCTATAAGTCTTGTCCGTGCCTTTGAAAAGCGGGGGCTGTCAGTACCGGGTGATATAATTGTAACCGGCTACGACTCCAACGGAAGCACCTCGGACGAGCCGTACTGCGTTACTTCAGTTTCGATAAATAATGTTTCAATGGGTATCAGCGCAGTAAGAGCTGCGGTACAGAGGGCGGATATGGAATTTCCAAAAGCAAGCAGCAAGGGAAAGCTTATTTTCAGCAATACCTGCGGCTGTCCGACCAACGTTCCTAAAAAGCTGGTAAGTCTTTGGAAAAAACCCTACAGCGCATATGACGAATCCTCCGATTTTCATTCCGGCTTTAACTTCATGAACGAAGTGCTGATAGGCTCGGCTGACCTTTGGGATATGCTTTGGAAGATAAAATTCTACAGCTATTATATCAAAGGCTGCTCAAATATATGCTTATGCCTTTGCGATACGTTTCATAAGTTGGAGAAGGGCGAAGATATAGACGAATGCAAATTCGGTTATTCCGACACGATATATCCCTGCCTGGACCTGACCGATAAAGATATTGTAGATCTCGACCGCTCTTTCAGCCGAAATATATTATACCCCAAGCTTTTCGAGCCGCATGAAAAGCCCTGCTCTTATTATTTTGCTCCGCTTCATTTCAACAGTACGACCTTCGGCTATGCAGTTATTGAAAACAACGATCCTGAAAAAAGCGTCTGCTGTTATTTGAGCCAATGGATAAGAAACTGCACTATTGCCCTTGAATCGCTAAAGCGTCAGCTTCGGCTGAGAATACTCTACCGCAAGTTTGAGGAAAGTACGATAATGGACCTCAGCACCGGACTTTACAGCAGAAACGGCTTCAATCTGTATTCCGTAGGTATGCTGGAAAAGGCAGGCAGACTGTCAGCAAGATTCGTGCTTATCCTGAGCGATATAAACTGCCTTAAATATATAAACGATAAATTCGGTCATACCGAAGGCGACAAGGCTATTCAGACCTCGGCTGAAATATTCAGAATAAATACAGAAATTCCGGGCAGCTACGATGAAAGAAACTTCAGGATAGGCGGAGATGAATTTGTAAAAATAATGATCGGCAGTATCAGCGACGTAGAAATAAACTGTCATATAGAGAAAATGCAGAAGCGTCTGGAACGCTTTAACAGCGAATCTAATCTTCCCTACCCTATATATCTGAGCACAGGCTATTATGCTGTTACACCCTCTTCAAGCGATACGGTTGACTCTATCCTTTCCGAAGCTGACCGCAGAATGTTTAAAAATAAGCAGGATATAAAAAGCCGTACCGGTTTCGATTTTAAAAGAAAATAAAATATACAGCGCCCCGAAGGAACGGTCAGAAATTCCTCAGGGACGCTGTTTTTTTGTATATAAGCTTAAAAATGTTCCACGTGGAACATATTTTCTGTGTAAGAACTGCGGATCAAAATTCATTGCTTGACGGGATTTTTAATGAATAAACAGTTAAAATTATATATGTATATTATTAAATGCTCCTGAGGAAATATATACTTAACAAAGACAATGCATACTTTCCCTGCACCCGAATGAGCTTAGATCAGACAAGCGTATATAATTACTTTTTCTGACCGTAATAGGCATTTTCACCGTTCTTACGCAGATAATGCCTGTCAAGCAGCTCTCGGCTTATGCCGCCTGCCTGAGGATTCAAGGAAAGGGCATGAAAATTCATAAACGCCGCTTCCTCAAGCACAACGGCGTTATGTACCGCTTCAGCAGCGCTTTTTCCCCATGCAAAAGGACCGTGATTTCTGACCAGAACTGCGGGGATCTCAAGGGGATCCTTCCCGCTGAAGGCTTCGATTATAACATTTCCCGTTTCTTTTTCATATTCACCTTTTATTTCCTCAGCAGTCATATCCCTTGTACATGGTACCTCTCCGTAAAAATAATCTGCATGAGTAGTTCCCATAGGCATTACTCCCATACCTGCCTGAGCAAACGACGTCGCCCAGCGGCTGTGAGTATGAACGATACCTCCCAGACTCTCAAAGGCTCTGTACAGCGCAATATGAGTAGGCGTATCGCTGGAGGGTCTGTACGCGCCCTCCACGGCTTTTCCTGAGGACAGGCTGACTACGGTCATATCCTCCGCTTTAAGCCGGTCATACGCAACTCCTGAGGGCTTTATGACCATCATCCCGCTTTCCCTGTCAACTGCCGAAACGTTTCCCCAGGTAAAAGTAACGAGATCATACCGAGGAAGCATAAGATTTGCTTCCAGTACCTCCCGCTTCAGCTTTTCAAGCATTTTATCTCTCCTTTCAAATCAAGGCGTCTGCCGCCGCTTTTTCGGCTTCAAGTCCTGCTTTAAAGCCTGCCATGTATTTTTCAAAGCTTTCCGAACCTCCGACATCAGGATAAACAGTCTTTTCCTCCATAGACACGAAAACATCCTGCTCAAGAAACTTCGCCAGAGTTCTTCCCTCTCCGCAATTCATAAATGCGGAAAGCAGAGCCATTCCCCACGCTCCGCCCTCGCCCGCAGTTTTCATTACCGAAACCGGAGCTTTCAGAGCGTCGGCAATAAACTGCTGAGCAACTCCCTCTACCTTGAAAAGTCCCCCGTGTCCTGTGATCCTTTCTGCTTTGACTCCCTCGCTGTTATATAGTATATCCATTCCAAGCTTTAAGGATGCCGCCGCAGTATAAAGCTGAGCCTTAAAAAAGTTGGCAAGGTCAAGCCTTGCTTCGGGCCTTCTTATATACATAGGACAGCCCTTTTCAAGTCCTGCCGCAGGTTCGCCTGAAATAAAGTTATAGACCGTTATCCCTCCACAGCCGCTTTCTCCTTTAAGCGCATTGTTATAAAGCAGGCTGTAGACCTTCGATATATCAATATCAGCCGAGCAAAGCCGTGCGAATTCAGCAAACATATTTACCCAGCTGTCCAGCTCAGAGCAGCAGTTATTGCAGTGAACCATAGCCACCGGCAGGCCGTCGGGGGTAGTAACTGAGTCTATCTGGGGATATACCCCTTTAAGCTGCTTGTCAAGCACCAGCATTGAAAATATAGATGTGCCTGCCGAAACATTTCCTGTACCTGGAGAAACGCTGTTTGTCGCAGTCATTCCCGTACCTGCGTCGCCCTCCGGAGGACATACGGGAATACCTGCTTCAAGTCTTCCGAAGGGGTCAAGGAAATGAGCTCCCGCTTCGGTCAGAAAAGCGCCCTTTTCTCCTGCATTTCTAACCTTCGGCAGGATATTCCTAACGTCAATATCAAAGCCCTTCCGCTTTAAGCTGTTATTTATAAGCTCTATGAACCTGCCGTTATAGGCGATACCGTCAAGAGGGAATATTCCCGACGCCTCTCCTGCTCCCACCTCAAATCTTCCGGTCAGCAGGAAATGAATATATCCCGCCAGCGTATTGATCCTATAAAGCTTCCCCAAATGCTCCTCTCCGTTAAGCACCGCCTGATAGAAATGTGCTATGCTCCAGCGCTGAGGGATATTAAAGCCGAAAAGTTCGGTCAGCTCTTCAGCTGCCTTTTCCGTTGTTGTATTCCTCCAGGTACGGAAAGGAACAAGCAGCCCGCCGTCCTTATCAAACGGCATATATCCGTGCATCATAGCAGAAACCCCCATTGCACTGAAGGTTTTCAGTTCAGCACCGTACTGTTCCGAAACGTTCTCTGCAAGAGAAGCATAGCAGCTTTGAAGTCCTCTGCGTATATCGTCAAGTGAATAAGTCCAGTATCCGTTCTCAAAGCGGTTCTCCCAGCTATGGCTTCCCGATGCTATAGGAATGTAGGAATCGTCAGTAAGAACCGCCTTTATTCTTGTAGAACCAAGCTCGATACCAAGAAATGTCCTGCCTGCTTCGATCTTTTCCCTTACCGTCATTTATTTGTATCCCCCAGTCAGTTTTTTTTCAGCCTTGCCGTTATATCAAGCATTTCAAGCCGCTGTTCAAATTTGCTTAGTTTGGTATCGGAATCTATTACCACAAGCTCTGTATCGGTCATTTTAGCAAACAAACGAATATCCTCTGCTGTAAGCGCAGTAGAAACTACCGCATGATGAGCGCCGCCTGCATATATCCACGCCGCCGCACCGGTCGGAAAGTCAGGCTTCAGCTTCCACATAAGGCGGGCTACAGGCAGCTTCGGCATAGGCTCAGGCTGTTTTACCAACGTTATTTCAGCGCACACCAATCTGAAGCGGTCGCCCATATCTACCATAGAAACCGCTATTGCTTCACCCTCTATTCCGTCGAACACAAGACGGGCAGGATCTGATTTTCCTCCAATACCGAGAGGATGCACCTGAATTTCAGGTTTTTCTGCGGCAAAGACCGGTGAAACCTCAAGCATATGAGCCGCAAGCTCAAGCTCTCTTCCCTCGGTAAGATCGTAGGTATAATCCTCCATAAATCCTGTTGCACCGTTTCTTCCCTCCGCCATTTTACTGAGTACGGCACAGAGAGCTCCGGTTTTATAATCTCCCTCAGGTCCGAAGCCTATGCCCTTAGCCATAAGCTCCTGAACCGCAAGTCCCGGCAGCTGATTTAAGCCGTGCAGATCCTGAAAGGTATCTGTAAACGCCGATATATTTTCTCTTTCAATAAACTTTTCAAGCGCCGCCTGATACTTCGCCTGCTCCCGTACAGCGGAAATATTATCGGTAGAGATCTTATATCTGCTTTTATATTCGGACATTTTAAGGTCTATTTCACTTTCCGTAATATCGCAGATAATATCAGCAATATCCCCTACACCGTAATAGTTTACGTTCCAGCCGTATTTTATCTCGCTTTCGACCCTGTCGCCGTCGGTAACGGCAACGTCACGCATATTGTTTCCGAGCATTGCGACTCTCATTGTTTTTCCGAACGCAACTGCTTTTGCTGCCTGAGCAAAGCGGCGTATTTTCTCTATGACCGAATCATGACGGTAATAGCCGGCCGCGATCTCTCGCTTTATTCCGAGCCTTGTACAGATAAAGCCGAACTCCCTGTCGCCGTGGGCAGACTGGTTCAGGTTCATAAAATCCATGTCTATCATACTGTAAGGAAGCTTTTCATTGTACTGTGTATGCAGATGAAGCATTGGCTTGCTGAGCCGCTGCAATGCCCTTATCCACATTTTTGCTGGAGAAAAAGTATGCATCCACATAATAACGCCGATACATTCGCAGTCGTCCGACGCTTCGGCGCAGACTCTTTCAGCCTCAGCGTGATCTCTTACAACAGGCTTGAACACTACATCTGCGTCAGATCCAAGCTTCTCGTCAAGGAATTCTGCGATCTCACGGCTGTCCTCTGCTGCCTTTGCCAGAGTTTCCTCGCCGTAAAGATCCTGACTTCCGGTAATAAAATATAATTTATTCATAGCAAAACCTCCTGCCTTTTTCTCAGTATATAACATCAGAGAGGATTTTGCAAGATTTTTATTTAGTAACGATAGAAATTTATTAATCTTAATTGTACAGTGGAATGTAAAACGGCGGTGACAGAAATGATATTGGGATATAAACTAAATATATGAACAAGCTCCGGCAAAATCGTTTGCCGGAGCTTGTTCAAAGGCCATAATAAAAATAGACTTACATTTTTCAATCCGCACATTTCAACCCACGCAAAAATGCGACATATTTATAATAGTAACTATCAAAAATATCAATTTAAAGATTTTTGTGTAAATCTCACAGTATTTTACATTGAATTTTGTTGCAATTTACTATTGACGGATATATACATTTTAAGTTATTATATACATGACGATTTCCGTTGCAGTAAACTTTGACATACATAAAAAAACCGTACGCAAGCATGTAACAAAAATGATTTACATTCAATAGAACAACAACTAAAACCAATTCTAACAGTTACTACTTTAATATTATAGCACAAAATATTACAGTAGTCAACTAGAAAGGAGGAACTATGTATTCTTTAAATTATATTTATAAAGATAAAGTTGAAAAACCCGGCGAAAGCCGCGAAGTTCACGCTGAGATAAGCGTAACTAAAGAACGTGAACACCGCAACTTTATCAAAATAGTTCTCAGTATATTCAAAAGCTCCGATTAAACCGCTTGAGCCTTTACAAACTTTATTGCCGGTAGTACATTTATAGACTGACTTCATTTAACAATAGAAGTCAGTTTTATTTTTTTACTGACCCGTCTGCTGTAAAAACTAATTATCATAGCAGCGCAGTTCTGAGAGTTTACTTCCGTCCGGAAAATCCGGCAAGATAATCTATAGAAGCCTTATAGAACTTTGCGAATTATTATCTCAAGTATCTTTTTTAAAAACACAAAAGGAGCGATTCTTCAGAACCGCTCCTTTTCATATCATTTATAACTTCAAACTTATCCCAAAACAACCACGATCTCAGTCTTTTCTGTCATCTTGCACTCGCATACAAAATTGCCCTCGACTGCTTCGCCGTTTACTGTGATCGACTTAACGCCGCTCTGAACGTGATCCGGATTCTGAATATCAATGGAAAGATGCTTTCCGCGGAAGTTCTTCTCGATCTTAAAGCCGTCCCAATCGTGAGGAATAGACGGACTGATAACAAGACCCTCTGCGTTCGGACGCATACCGCAAATACCCTCTACACAGCCTACCATTACCGTTGAGCCTGTTCCGGTGAGCCAGTGAACGTGTGAACGTCCCTCAAACGGCGAACGCTTCGATTCTGTAAACTGACCGTGAACGTACGGCTCGAGAATTCTTATCTCAGCCTTGTCGTTCATGCTTGCAGGCGCCGACTCAAGGAAGTATTCAAACGCCCTGTCGCCGTGTCCCAGCAGGGATTCCGCAAGGATCGCCCAGCCCTGGGTCTGAGAGAATATACCGCCGTTTTCCTTTGTATCCGGATTGAAGATATGCATAAGCGCGCCGTCAAAGTAGTGATCGACATAAGGCGGATCCATTATCTTAACACCGTAAGGCGTATTAAGTATATCATGAACGCTGTTCATTGCCTTGTCAGCCTGCTCCTCTGAAGCAAAGCCGGAAATAACAGACCATGACTGAGGATTGAGCCACATTGAAGCCTCAGGGTCGCTCTTTGCGCCTACGACCTCTCCGTCCTCACGGATACCTCTGATAAACCTGTCCTCATCCCAGCAGTCTGAAAGCGATCTGCCAAGCTCGGCCTGAACCTTATTGATGTACTCAACGTATTCAGTATCCTTCCTTTCCTCGGCGTAGCCCTTTATTACGCTCATTGCATAGTAAAGCTGGAACGCAACAAACGTTGACTCGCCCTTCTTGCCCAATCTCAGGCAGTCGTTCCAGTCAGCGTGAAGTCCGGCAGGCATAGCGTGTGCACCCAGTCTTTCCATCGAGAACCTTATAGCGTTCTTCAGATGATCGTAAACTGTGTCCTCTCCGCCGTTAGCGTATACGATAACCTCGTCAAGAAACGCCTTGTTTCCGCTTTCACCGATATACTTAACTATAGTCGGGAACAGCCAGAGCGCATCGTCAGCTCTGTAGGAAGGATGTCCGGTCTCCTTGGCGTAAACAGAATTTTCATCGTTTTCGTCAGGGCAGTTCTCATGGCCTGCGTTGTGGTCGAACTTAACAAGCGGCAGACCGCCTCCGTTATCTACCTGAGCGGAGATCATAAACCTGATCTTATCAGCCGCAAGCTCAGGATTGATATGTATAATACCCTGAATATCCTGAACGGTATCTCTGTAGCCGTAGCCGTTTCTCAGTCCGCAGTAAATAAACGAAGCGGCTCTCGACCAGATAAACGTAATAAAGCACTGATAAGCGTTCCATACATTTACCATATTATTGAACTCGGCGGAAGGTGTTTCAACCTGGAAGTTGTTCAGCTCTCCGTGCCAGTAATCAACAAGCTCTTTTATCTCGGCGTCACACCTGCCAGGCTCGTTGTAGGAATTGATGATCTCATCAGCCGCCGCAGGGTTCTTCTGTCCGAGTATGTAAATAACCTCAACTGTCTCTCCTGGTGCAACCATTACCTCAGACTGCAAAGCGCCGCAGGCGTTTGAGTTATAATTGCACTTATTGTCACAGAAGCCTCTTTCAACTGCGATAGGATTTCCGTAGGTTCTGTACGGCCCGATAAAGCTGTCAAGATTTCCGTTATATGCGGAAACATCAGCGCCCGCAACTCCGAAGAATCTTTCCCTCCAGTTTGAACCGTTCTCGTCCTTGCCGCTGTTTTCATTGATGTGCTGAACGATCTTGTTGCCCTCGAAGCTTGTTCTGGTAATAAACAGCGTATACTGAAGATTTACCTGATCCTGCTCATAATTGTTCTCGTTTGTAAACTCAACAAAGCCGAAAAGCGAAAGGTTTCTGTAGGTATCGCCGTTGTTTGTAAGCTTTGTTCTCCATACCTCATAGGTCTTGTTAAGAGGAACGTAATACGTTACCTCGGAATGAATATCAGCATAATCGGCAAGCATTGTAGTATAAGCCGTGCCGTGGTGACATTCGGACTTGTACTTGTCAAGAGACTTTCCTACCGGCTGCCAGGAAGCCGACCAGTAATCAGCCGTATCGTTGTCGCGGATATAGATATATCTTCCGGGAACAGCAATATTTGTGTTGAAGCGGTAACGGACGTGTCTGCCGTTAGCTCCGCTCTTTACGAAGCTGTAGCCCCCCGCGTTGTTTGAAATGATAGCGCCGTACTCAGGCGAACCGAGGTAGTTTGCCCATGGTGCAGGCGTATCGGGTCTGGTGATTACATACTCTTTGTTTTTGAGGTCAAAATAACCGTACTGCATATTTTATGCTCCTTTATAATAATATTTGACTACTCTTCCCCGCAGGTACCAGCAGACTTACGCGTCAAATTTTGCTTGCGTCTATATCATTTTAGCATACATTAACATACTTGACAAGGGGGTTTTAAAAAGTTTTAGGATAAATTTTTTCACTGATCTCAATTTATGAAACTTAAACGTTTTCCCTGTTTTCAGGCAGTCTGAAAAGCTCAGTACAAACGCCCTCTCCGTTTATTGCAAAAAAGTTTCCGATGCTTCCTGCAACACTGTGTTCATTAATTATAAGCTGTTTATTAACAGAGGTCCTATTAGTTTACAAAATCTTATCCGCCCTGTTAGAGTTCAAACTTATGTTCCACATGGAACATTTTTATTTTTTATATCGCTGGAGCTGTTTTCCTGCAAAAAAAGCCCTCCGCAACAGCCGGAAGACTTCTGATCTCAGCCGCATATCTCAACGATAGCGTTGGCGTACATATTGAGATTATATTTCAGCGTTTCAAGACTGATATGCTCGTCAGGACCGTGCATATTGTTGTTTTCCTCGGGAAATTCCGCTCCGAAAGCAACTCCGCCTTCTGTATTGTGAACGTAGGTAACTCCTCCCTCCGCAATACAGCGTCCCTTTTCGCCCTTTACCTTTTCATAGGTTTTCAGAAGCGCCTGAACAAGCTCGCTGTCCTCAGGAACATAGTGCGGCTCCATTCCCTCGCAGGATGTAACGTTCATTCCGGCGTTTTCAAGGCTTTTCCCGATAATCTCCTTTATTTCCCTATAGGTACGGTCTATCGGAAAACGAATATCTATACCTCCGCTTATCGTTCCGTTTTCATATTTAAGCTGAGTGAGAGCACAGGTCATTTCTCCCGAAATACCGTCGCAAAAGCCCAGTCCCGCCGAGCTTCCGTTTGTTTCTCCGTGAGGAAAAAGCGCCGTAAGCCTTTTTGCAGCTTCACAGCCGCCGCAGGCAAGAAACTCAAGCAGCGCCGTAACGGTATTCCTGCCAAGTTCAGGACGCGAGCCGTGAGCAGACTGCCCTGTTATCTCAAAGCCGTTTTCCGTTTTCTGTACAGTACAGCCGCCGATCTCTTGGGGAATACTGTCCTTTCCGTACTCCGCAGTACATACGGTTTTCCCCGGAACAGCGTTTATGACCGTACCTCCGTCTATAACGGTGATTTTGATCTTACCGCAGTCAAGGATTCCCTTTCCGCTGAATGTAAGATGAAGCATTCCCTTTTCACAGTTAAGTACGGGAAAAGAACCGTCGGGAGTAAAAACCATAGGCGGAAAAGGCTCCTTTGTCTGATAGTATTCAATATCCTGACAGCCTCCTTCCTCGTTTCCTCCGAAAATAATACGGAAGCTCTTTTTTATAGGTATTCCCAGCTCCTTTATGCACTTTACAGCATACAAAACCGCAACACTGGGGCCTTTATCGTCTATTGCGCCCCTGCCGTAAGCGACACCGTCCTTAACGGTACAGGCGAAAGGAGGAAAGCTCCAGCCTTCTCCCGCAGGAACGACGTCAAGATGACTCAGTATTCCAAGCACAGGCTCTCCCTGTCCGAAATCCATTGAAACGGCGTAATTACCGAAGTTCTTTACTGTCATTCCAAGTCTTTTGCCAAACTGTGATCCCCATTCCAGAGCCTTTGCCGACCCCTCTCCGAACGGCATACCCGGACGCGGTTCGGAAAAGCTGCTGTCTATGGACATTATCTCATTCATTGAGCTTAATACATCATCTATATTCTTATCAAAATAATCCGATATTTCCTTTTCAAACACTGAAAACTCTCCTTACGCTTATTTTCCTGTCAAGGTTACGCTTATTATCTGCGACGGATTTTGCAGACGGAATTTTCCAAGTCCAGCTGAAACCACCATGCTTGAGCCGAATTTATTATATACTCCCTTTGTATATTCGGGAAACAGCTTTCTTTCAGGTGAAAGCAGTCCGCCTGCAAGCGGAAGCCTGACGATCCCCCCATGGCAATGACCCGAAAATACTATATCAGCGCCCCATTCGGCGTATTCCTTAAACGGAAACGGATTGTGCGCCAGAAGAATGCTGCATTTATCGGTATCCGGAACTCCGAGAAGCTTTGTCAGAAGGCTTTTATCAGCCTTTTTAAGTCCTCTGTAGCCTGTTCCCGAAAAACTTCTGTAATAGTCCGCCGAAAGCTCCAGACCGTATACATCGATATACTCTCCGTTACGGCAGATTCTTTCCGAAGAATTTCTCAGCACATGAACTCCCTCTGACCCAAGCTTATAATTAAGCGCCTCTGATTTTACCACCGCTTCGGTCTCATGATTTCCCATAACGTAATAAACCGGAGCTATTTTCATCAGTCTCTGCATCAGAACAAGCTTAGGCGTTAGATTTTCTTCAGTTCTGCTGAACAGATCTCCCGTAAAGAAAATATAGTCCGGATCGCAGAAGCCGCAGGAATTGATAAGATTATTGAAGCCGTCCCCGTATCTTTTTTTATGCAGGTCGGAAAGATGAAGCAGCTTTACGCCCTCAAAGCTTTTAGGAAGCTTTTTGCAGCTTACGGTATATTCGTCGGTGACAAGCTGTCTGTTCTGTACAAAACAGTATGCCGAAAGAGCGGCGGCAGCGCATACAGCCCCCGCAGTTTTCAGTTTGCTCATATTTTTATTCTGCGCCCTCTTTCATATGATCTGCGGCATTATATTATCAGCCCGCAGTATAAGTATATTCAAGGTCACGGGAAAATAACCTCAGCGGCTCAGAAGATATTTACGAAGCTGACCCGACGCCCATTTCGCATGGTCATATCCGTGATCGTAAAGTCTTCTGAGCTTTTGGGGATCGCCCTCCGTCCTGCCGACGCCAAAGGTAGTTTTCGGAGTAAATACGCACACCTTTCCCTCGCTCTGAAGCTGCTTTATTTCACTTACTGATTCGTTGTATCTCGCCGCTCTCGTCCTCATTGCTTCTACGAACTCGGGATTTTTTCTGTAATATCTTTCCGCAAGTCTCATAGCAGGCTCGTCCTTCTTTATATAATCCCTTGGGCGGGTAAGTATTATAATAAGCTTATCACAGCCCGCTTTCAACGCCTGCTTATACGGAATTGAATCGGCTACTCCGCCGTCAAGATATTTTTCGCCGTTTATTTCGATCTCCGGAAACAGCAGCGGTAGCGCACAGCTTGCACGAAGATGCATAAAGCTTCTGTCATCTCTGTCGCAGGGCAGGTATTCCGCCTTCCCTGTTTTTACATTGGTCACTACGGCTATTATTTCCCCGGGATATGCTTTAAATGCACTGAAATCAAAGGGAAGCTCCTCATTGGGGACTTTTCCGTAAACGTAATCCATATTGTAAAAGCTTCGGTTTCCTTTTCTGAACATATGTTTCATTCCCGAATATTCAGGACGGTTCATATATTCCGACGCAAGAATAAGATTTCTTCCGATCTGACCCGAGCAATATGAAACTCCGAACGCTATACCTGCCGAAACGCCTATAAAGTAGTCGGCGGTAATCCCCTCCTCAAGCAAAACGTCCAAAACGCCGCATGAATAAACAGTACGGCTTCCTCCGCCTTCGCACACTATACCAAGCATTATGTATCATTCCTTTCTTCCTCAGCCGTATACGGCGGCGTTTTTTTACCGCTCTGCCGCTTCGGACACTTGTTCGGCTTCTGCTTTTGAAGATAAGTCGGTATAGACCGTATCGGTATAAGGGATCCCAAGCTCGTCCAGCATAGAATGCATCTTCTCCACAGCGTTTGCTACCGCATTATCGTCGCACAGTTCTATAACCGCCGTATCCTTATCCATAACCGCCGCAAAATCCTTAAATTCCTCAAGCGTATAGACCTTATCGCCGTAAATATAGGTACTTCCCGATATTCTGAGCTGTATTACCGTCTTTTCAGCCTCCGAGGACTCGTCGGCGCTTATATTCTCCTGAACCGCAGAGGACGTTTTTCCTGAGCTTTCGCCGCCCTCTCCCTTTCCTCCTCCCAGACCAAGTCCGAGATAATTCATAAACAGCAGAACCGCAATAAGCAGCAGCAGGATTATAAGCATAAAAATAAATCTTTTTTTCTTCTTTTTCTTCAGACGCTTTTTCTCATGCTTTTCCTGAAGCTCCTCGGCAGGGTGGATATACTCTCTGTTATTCTGCATAATTTGCTCTCCTTTCAGTCTACAGGCTTGTATTTATGTAAGCCAGATATATGTTTTCATAATCCTCGGAAACACTTTCCAAAGCGCTTCTTACTAACGCTACACTGCGGTAAAGTACCGTATTGCCGTCGTAGATAAGGGCGGCAAGCACAATTTTCTTTCCTCCCTGCGAAGCCTCCTCAAATACCGAGCCTATTATCCCTTCGATATCCGAAGAGCCGCCGTTCAGCTGTGCTGATTTAATCTCTTCTCCGTTCATTACAAAAGACAGCTCGTCCGAAGCGCCGCTGCTTTTTATATATACGGAAAGCATACCGCCGTTTTCAAAGCCCTCTGCGGCTTCAATATACGACTTTAGCTTCTCTTCGCCGCTCTCGGCTTCCTCCCTGATATGTTCAAGCTGAGAGTTTGCATTTTCTATTTCGGTTCTTGCGTTTTCCTGCGCCTGCTCCGCCTTTGCCGAGGAATTCATCATGACCCAGAAAAGCATTATAAGAATTACATCAAGCAGTGAAGTCAGCTCTATAATAAGCCCCTTGTTCTTACCGAAGCTATTCATACGCTTCCGCCCTCTTCTCGCCAGCTGCTATTGAATTGCGTTCCAGATAAAGCTGAACGTTTTTTTCGTTGTCCTCTATCTTTGCGCTTACAACTCCGTCGAGCAGCTTAAATACGATCGCAAAAACCAAGCCCCAGAAGGTAGAGGTCAGCGCTCCGTAGAAATTCCCCTGAACGTCCGCCATATCCTCAACCAGAGAAAGCAGGGAAACTACCGTTCCCAAAATTCCCAGCAGCGGGAATATTCCCGTCAGGTTTACAAAAACCGAATAAAGCTTTCCCGTACGGTTTCTCATATTTACTACATCGGATTCCCTAAGCCTTGAAAGCTCCTTTTCCGCTTCGGCCTTCGATTCGCTCTGATCCGGTACAAATACTGGAATATGCATTTTTCTGTACAGCTCGTCAGCCGATTTTTTTGTAAAATAATATACGGCTGCGTTGCAAACCGCCACAATAAAAATTATCATATCGAAGCCCAGCAGATTCATTGTTACTACCGACATAAATTCCTTCATAGCACCGCCCGTAAGCCTAAGCGTTCAGGGCTTCCTCCGTTTCAAGCATATTTTCAGCTGCAATTCTGTTCGCTGTTTTTATTGTATCACTTTTTTCACGCAATTGCAACAATAAATGACGCCCGAAGCGGAGAGTATAAAGAGAAATATACTGTAAAGCCGTATTTTATGCGGTTAATTCAACAAATTAACCAAAAAGCTGTAAGAAAATTTGATTAAAAAACATATTCACAGCATACGGATAATATGATATAATTTATTTGACTTGTGTTTGGAGGTGTGACAGTGCGGAATCATAAAGGAACAGTTTTAATTATCGGCGCTGTCTGCGCTCTTGCCGGCTGCAATGCCGCAGGTACAGGCGATTCGGACGGAAGATCCTCCTCCGTTACAAGCGTATGCGAAAGCAGGACCCAGACATTAACTGACGGGCTTTGGGACGGCGAAGCGATAACTGCTGAAAGCGCAAGGGAAAAGGGCATTGTTTACTGCTCGGACGGAGAATCCGAAAATACTGAGCTATGGAACGGCTTTTTACGAGATGTAAAAAAAAGCAAAGCGGCTTCTGTCCTTTTATACTCCGACGGCGCTTTTACATATGTCGATCACTATTCAGATACAGATTCAGGTAAAATGATGTTTTCAGTAATACGAAAGTATCGGGACGAAGATATTCTCTGCGAAGACCGTTCGCTTTATTCCTGCGGCAGGATAACCGCTCTTCTTACCGACGAGGGGACCGATTACTATATCGGAGATATGCTTGTACTTTCGCTTCCGTCGCAGAATACGACTTCCAGGGCCGTTCCTTTTGAATATGAGGTCTTTAGGGCAGACAGCGGCGCAAATGTATCGTTTCCGTTTACAGGTACTTTCTCTTCGTATTCAGATTTTGATAAATACTATGAAAATTATGATGACGAGCTTAACCTCAGTGAAATGAAAGAAAGTATGATCGCTTATAATAATGAAGGCGGCTTCAACGACCACGTTATATTTCTTCGTGCAGATATGGAAGGCTCGGATTCAGTGGTTTATTCCGTATCGAATGTTGTTAAGGGCGATAATAAGCTTGAAATATATCTGAAAAAATACATTCCCAAGGATAAAAACAGCAGCGTTGCAAAACTGCAAACGACAGTCAGGATACCGTCGGAATATCTCGACGATATAAACCCCGAGGACGTAAGCTGGAATATATACTGTGAATATGAAATTTAAAAAGGCTGCCGCACGCCCACAAAGCAAGGGATCTCCCTTTACGCTCCAAGCCTGCCCAGCCTTTTGCTGCCAGCATACAAGTCCTCTTACGGAATTGTATTATATTATCTTTTCGCCGCACCGCTGACAGAATTTTGCTCCGTCCTTAAGCTCTGCGCCGCAGCCTCGGCACCTGGCGGCTTGCTTTATGACCGCCAGAGGATCCGACTCGGCGCTGTCGTCGGGACCCATATAATTGCTGTTCTTAAATTCAAAGCTGGGAGTTACTTCTTCCGGCTTTTCTTTTCTTTCGATTGCCGGATCACCTAAGCTTACGTTTTCCGAAGCGGGCATATATTTCATGCATGGACACATGACCGAAAAGTCGTCCGTCGCATTTCTTCCCCAGAGAGTTATCCCGCAGAGGAACAGGAATATTCCCGCGGCAAGGGGAAGTCCAAACAGAAGCGCCTGCATTATATACATAAAATTCGCTTCGTCCGAACTATCGGAAGCAAGCCTGAAAGCAGTGTCGTTTATAAGCCTGTAAATATAAATTGCCGGAGCGGCAGACATTACCGCAGACAAAACCGTTACGACTGCGCCGAACTCAGCGCCCAGCTTCTTTTTCCTGCGGTTGGCAAGACAGATAAAAAACACTGTAAGCGATATGGCAAAAAGCACGATCGAATCCCGATAGGTGGTAAAATACTCGTCCCATTCCTTTGAAAAAAGCATCTGCGCTCCGCCGAATTCCCTTCGGTATATCTCCCTGCCGATAAATTCCAGAGCCGTTCCTCCTCCAGACGCAAGCAGCGCTATAAATGCAAACAGACACGACGCCGTACCTGCGTCGCACAGCTTTTTCCTGTGATTCTTAACAGCCGTCATAAAAACACTTCCCTTTCCTAAGCCGAAGCCTGATTAAATCATAGCAATTTACCGCAGGCTTGTCAACAGCGTAAAACCTAACTTTTTAAGAGGTTTTGTCGGTTTTGCTGTCTCCTGTCAGCGGCTTTGCCGTTCCCGAGTCTGTCTGTACGGCTTCAGCCTCAGTACCTGACTGCGGCTTTTCAAAGAACCTTTTGACAAGTCTGCCGTTCTTGTATTCAAATAAGAATATGAGAACTATTATCAGCAGTCCGCAGACGGATATTATTACTGCGGCGGTAAAATAGTTAGGGGAGAACTCCATAGTTATAACGTTTTCGCCCTTTTCAAGAGGTATCGTAATAAGCGAATCAAGCGATTTCTCGGTTTTTACCTCTTTTCCGTTTACCTTTACTATCCAGCCGTTTTCGTCAGGTACGGTCGTAAACAGCACCTCTCCGTCGTTTTCGGCTGTACAGCTGCCTTCAACATAGGTATCCTCATGCTTCGTTACGTTCCATACCTTTTTCTGAAGCTGTGTATCTGCGGCCTGAAACGCTTCCATATCAAAGGAATAGAACAGAGCGTCCGACCAGAAGGCCTCATTATCGTCATTTGCAACAGTAATACGGATACGGATATCTTCGTCGCGGTAAAACTTTCCAAGATTGAGTATCGAATAGTTATCGCCCACAAAGAACTGTCCGGCGTATTCCATTGCAGAGGTACCTTTAAGATAGTCCTCCTCTTTCTGTATCCAGATATTGCAGTTTCTTTCGTACTTGGTCGGCAGGTACATATAGAGGTTTGAATCCTTGTCCATTCTGACTACATAGTCTATATGACACTCCGCTATACTCTGATCGGCAGGATAATACTTGGTATGTCCGTCCGCAAGGCTTGACGTAAGCATATTTTCGGTTTCCGAATTATGAGGCATAAGCCTTGTAAAGAACTTTGTATCTGAGGTCTGCGAAAGAAGCGCATTGAATACGTTGTTCTGATTTTCAAACGGATCGCTTTCTATAAGCTGAACATCGCTGATTTTTGAAGATGAAACGACTCCAAGTCCCAGCGCATAGGGATTCTTATAGAATTTGTATTTAGCCTCCTGCTCCTCAATATGAGTGGCAAGCTTATAGTCCTCCGGAACCTTTGTCCTCTGATCCGAATAATCCGAGCCGCCGTCGTAATCCTCCTTATCCATAAGATAGCGTATTCCGAAAAGCGCGTCTGTAAGATAGGTAGATCCGTCGTATTTGGTATAATGACCGCCGTAAGCGTAACCAAGCTTCTGCAGCATTTTAAGCGCAGGCGAATTCATCGTAGAACTGGAATGTGAAATTCCGTAATAGCCCGTTCCAATAGGGTCGTTTACAGTTCTGTGGAACGCCGCCTCCATACGGTAAAACGGCGAACCGTCAAAGGTCCTGATATGCTTTACAGCATCCCTTGTATCGCTCATATACGGCTCGTAGGAGGTATACTTGCTGTAGGCAACGTCAACGTCTATCTTATGCAGCGTATCCATTGTATTCGCAAGCATTTCAAGTCCTACAAGCATACAGAGGATCACACTTACCGCCCTGGAGGTCTTATATTTCCTATAAAGATAAAGCATAGCGAAATATACCGACAGAGCTATGATCGAAAACCAGATACCCTGAATAACTCCCTTTGTTTCGCCGTTTTCCGTTCTTCCCTCAAATATCTGAAAATGAGCATAATTTTCCCTCTCACACCAGAACAGGAAAACCATAAGCCCGAAGAAAACTCCGCCTATTTCCTTTGCGGTTATTCCGTCAAGATTTTCAAAGGCTCTGTACGCCATTAAGAGCAGTATAAACGAAAATGCGAACGAATATCTGTACGGCAGCCAGTTAGGCACCTGAAAACCGTGCCATGCCGTATCTATAGGAACGATATACATACTTACAAAGAGTACCAGCAAAAGCAGACCCTTTGAAACCTTTTCCTTTATTCCTAGCTTTGAATTCATAAAGAAAAGCGGAACGAGCAGCAGAACCGCAGAGCCGCAGAAGATCATCGGCAGTCCTTCGGGATAAACCGTATCATAGCTCATTGGGAAAAGCTTTGTTATAAACGTAAGAAAATCAAACTGAGTCGCAAGAGAAAAATCCGGTGTGGAAAATTCAAGCTTTCCCAGCTTCAGCGAATTATACACAGGAACAAGAACTACACACGCCGCCATTACCGCCGTTACAGCGCAGGCTCCGAACTGTACTATTCTCTTGACAATATGCTTCGGGAGTATACTCCCCTCGTGTGAAAGACAGTAATATACAAAGTAGCAGAATGTGAAAAAGCCCACCATATACCCGATATAAAAATGAGCGATAAACATAAGCGCAAGAGGAATTATAAGCGGAAGCATCCTGCCTTCGTCCACTAGCCTGTGAACTCCCCAGCAGATAAGCGGAAGGTAAATAAGTCCGTCAAGCCACATAGGGTCCATAAGCTGAACCGTCATATAAGCCATAAGCGCATAGCACAGCGAGAAAACTATCAGAGAAGTATTTTTAGGCTTTCCGGTTTTTCGCAGAAAGAACGCAAAAGTTACCGCCGCCGCACCTATTTTGGCGAGCTGCATAAGCTCGATAGCTCCGCACATAGCCGTTCTCGGCAGCAGACAGATTATAAGCATGAACGGACTTGCGAGATAATACGCAAATATACCGAACATTTCTCCCGAAAGATTCCTTGACCAATCGTAAACAAGGCTTCCGTCGCCCCAGAACGCATCTCTGAACGCCTCGTAGTAATAAACGTACTGACCGTTGAGATCAAGCACCAGAACGGAATTATCGCCGTAAGGATGAACCCCGAACAGAGCATAGGCAATATACATTATCAGCGCAGGCACAGCGAAAACCAGAAGGTATATTCCCTTGCTTTTCAGCAGACTTCTGATCACTTCAGTATTCCGACTCTTCACAGACTTGCTCCTTTTCAGAATTTATTTACTATCGTTCTTTTTTACTATATCCCTTATTATATACCTGGGTCTGCTTTTTATTTCCTCGTATATTTTTGACAGATAGAAGCCGATAACTCCCAGACTGAACATTATTATGCTGGAGGTAAGCAGCTGAAGGATTATAACAGTAGAAAATCCCGCTGCGGAGTTTCCCCATATTTTATTGTACAGAGTATTTACCCCGAGTATTACTGAAATAATAAACGTAATTATTCCGCATACCGTAACTATTTGCAGCGGAGCGGAGGTAAAGGAGGTTATATTATTTACCGCATACTTTATAAGCGATTTTGCCGACCACTTCGACTCTCCCTCCGCCCTCTCAGCGACCTCAAAATAGACCTTTTCGGTCTTGAAGCCCACCCAGCTGGACATGGCCCTGAAAAACGTCAGACGCTCAGGCATTCTGTTCAGAGCGTCAACTACCTTTCTGTCCAGCAGTTTGAAATCAGACGCCGCTTCCATATCAAGGCCGGACGATCTATTGATTATTTTATAGAAAAACAGGCTCATTCCCTTATATATAGGATTTTCTTTTCCGCGGCTCTTTTTTCTGCCCTCAACTATATCAACGTCGTTATTTTTCCAGATCCTGTACATATCTGCTATAACCTCGGGAGGGTGCTGAAGATCGCAGTCCATAAGCACGCAGGCGTCGCCGGAGGCTACCTCCAGACCTGCAAATATAGCGCTTTCCTTACCGAAATTCCTGCTAAAATTAACGGCGACTATATTCTCTCTGCTTTTTGCCATAGCGGATATTTTATCCCAGGTCTTATCACTCGAGCCGTCGTTAACAAAGATAAGCTCGAACTCTATCCCGTTTTTTTCTAATATCCCGGAAACGACGCGGGCGGTATTTTCCACGTTTCCCTCTTCGTTATAGCTCGGAATTACAATTGACAGCAATTTTGCCAGCTCCTTTTTATTTTCACACTATATACGCCGTTTAAAACAGCACAAGGGACGCCATAAATGACGTCCTCTTACATCTTATAATTTATGTATCATGATCCTATTACTCTTACTGCTGACCCATTTCAGCCATAAGCCTTGCAAGCTCAGCGTCTACAGCGGCGTTGGTTTCAAGTTTATCAAACTGATCGTCGGCAGCCGAGGTTCCGGCAAGCTCGCTGAACGCTTCAGCATTTGCTTCCTTTTCGGATATCTTCTGCTCCATCTTATCAAGCTTTCCGAATGCGCTTGATGAATCAACATTGCCCATGGATTTAGCTATATTGCTCTGAGCGTCAGCCATTTTTGAACGGGCAATAAGCATAGACTGACGGCTTCTCGCCTCTTCAAGCTTTGATTTAAGCGCTTCTACCTGAGTCTTTATAGTATTGACCTGAGTTTCAGCCTGATTATTCATTTCGGTATACTGCATTATCTGCTTATCTGCAAGCACCTTTTTGGAAAGCGCCTGCTTGGCAAGCTCCTGATTTCCCGCCTGAAGCGCCGCCTTAGCCTTGGATTCCCACGAAGCCGACTCAGCGGAAGCCTTATCAAGACTCTTCTTGATCTGCTTCTGCGACGCCATAGCCTGTCCCAAAGCGTTTATGCTCTTTTCAAGCTCCTCCTCCATATCGGCTATTATCTGCTTTACCATTTTCTCCGGATCCTCGGCTCTGTCAAGCAGATCGTTGATATTAGCCTTTATAAGATCTCCTATTCTCTGAAAAATTGCCATTGCAGTGTCCTCCTAAAAATTAATTATTTTTTATTTATCCGACAGTTCAGAACCGCCGGAATGCTTATTATTGAAATCCATTCTCGCCTTATTGAATGTCCACACAGCAGACACAGCGAAAATATATGTTATTATCTTTGTAACAGTCATCATTACTCCCGAGAAATCGGCTATTGCAGAAACAGGAACCGCCCTGTTGAGAATATCGAACAATATATTGGCTCCTGTAAAAAAGGCAAGCTTCTGCCAGTTGGAATAAAGCCTTGAGAGATTCGATACGTCGTTCACCAGATAATTATTATTCATAAGAAGCTTTATCAAGCTCCCTGTAAATACAAACACCGCCACAGCCGATGCAGCCCCCGCAGTAACGCTTACCGCGCTGAAAACCGCTCCTCCTGTTGCGGAAAGCCTGAATACCGCCGCCGTCAGGCAGGACGCAGTACATATTCCCAACGGAATATACGCCCGCTTTTTCATAACCGCAAAATTTTTGGAAAAATCGGATATCTCCGATATTCCTCCCAGCATAAAAAGCATTCCAACAAGCTTAAGTATATAATTCAGGACCCAGCCGAAATTAAGCTGTACCGCTAAAAAAGCATATCCTAATGTAAAAAAGTTCATATTAAAATTTCCGCTCCCGCCGCCGAATCATACAGCGTCTACCTCTTTCTGAAAAGCGTTTTTATCAGCAGGGCCGCACCTGCCGCCGTCATTGAAAACATAATTATATAAACGTATAGAGAGCTTCTTACGGCATGAAACTCAAGCGAAGTGAGCAAAGATATAAGAATAACCAGAAGTCCCAGACAGCAGACTATACCGCCTATTATCTTTCTGTCGAGAAAAAAGAGCAGACCTATACCTACCAGAAGAGGTATAAGCATAGTTCCCGTCGGCAGACGCATACCGAACATACTCCAGTAGCCGCCGCCCCATGTACTTGAAACAGTAAATGAATTAAGTATCCAGAAAACTCCGCCGCCGAATAAAAGAAAACCCATAAAAAACTGAAGCAGCTCGCGGTCGGACGAACCCTTTGAATTTCCCTTGTGTATGCAGCTGTGATATTCTTCTGTTTTCTGCCCGGCTTTTATCTCAGCCTCAAGCTTTTTCAGCTTCTTATCCGTATCAGCCATTAAGCGCTTCCCCCTTTTATCTTTCCCCTTTAACTTTGCTGTAAGTAAATTATAGTACATTTAGCCGCCGCTGTCAATGTTTTTTGCCTGTTTTCACTGAATTTTTGCTTTTAAAAATGCGTACAGCCCAGCCTGTCCTATTGCTTTACATAATCTTACATTTAAAATCAGACAAAAAAACTCCCGCCAAAAAGCGGGAGCCAAAAAATAAAAAATTATAGGGGAGAAGCCAGTAGAAATTTCTTCCTACTGAACTGTATATATGAAGGCTTGGGGTAAAAGCCAACATACCATGAATAAACGCCGTCTTTCGGCAGATAATCAAAGGAACCGCTGATGTGAACCGTTGTCCTTCGACGTATATATAATACCCAACTAATGTGATATGCGTGTGAAAACTTATTGTATTTAGTATGAAATTTATTGAACTTTTTTTTAAGATGTGATATACTGAAAATACGCCGAAAATCGGCAGAACTCATACGGAGGATAATAAGATGCCGCGTTTTTTTATCAGTGAACCCGACGGCTCAGAGGCCGTAATTACCGGCGCCGATGCAATTCATATAGGAAGAAGTCTGAGAATGAAGCCGGGGGAGCAGCTTATTCTGTGCAGCAACGGAACAGAGTACATATCTGTGATCAAGGAAATATCAGACAGCGCTGTGATCTGTAATATTATCGAAGCACAGCCGTCGCTTGCCGAACCTGACATTCAGCTTCACCTGTTTCAGGCTCTGCCTAAATCCGATAAAATGGATCTTATCATACAAAAAGCAGTTGAGCTAGGGGTTTATCGGATCTATCCCGTTCTTACGGAAAGATGTGTATCCCGCCCTGACAGAAAAAGCTCGGAAAGGAAGCGCCAGCGGTGGCAGAAGATCGCTTTGGAGGCGGCAAAGCAATGCGGCAGAGGTATAATCCCGCAGATAGCGGAAATAATAACCTTTGACGAATGCATAACAAGGCTTGCCGAGCTTGACGTTTCGCTTATGTGCTATGAAAAAGGCGGCGTTCCGCTCAGGTCAGTTGATTTCTGCTCCTGCAAAAGCGCAGGACTTCTTATCGGAAGCGAAGGCGGCTTTGAACAAAGCGAAGCAAAGAAGGCGGAGATCTGCGGAATAACCCATGCAACATTGGGAAACCGCATATTAAGATGTGAGACCGCGCCTCTTGCTGCTATAAGTATAATAATGTCGATAACAGGAAATATTTAAATACAGTCAGTGGCTATTTGTCAATTATGCACAAAAAAACAAACTTATTTTTTTATTTTTTGAAAAATACTTGATTATTAATACAGTCTGTGGTATAATATCTGTAAGCTGATACGATATAAGAGGCTGTAAGGCTGCGTATCGGAATGAAATTAAAGGAGTGTTTGAACATGGGTAACGGATTAAAAATATTTGCCGCTCTCGGAGCTGTCGCTGCCGGCGCTGCTGCAATTTTTGCATTAAAAAAACGTAAGGAGCTTCAGGATTACGATTACGAAGAGCTGGACGATGATTTTGATGACTGCTGCTGCGGTTGTGACGAATGTGAGTCTGATGAAGAAGCGGAATCAGAAGAAGCCTCCGAGGATACGCCTTCCGATGATACTACCGGGGACGTTGAAGCTGACCTTGACAGCGTAGAAGAGCCTGTTGAGGACGTTGATAAATAAAGTCAAATCGGATCTTTCATTCTGAAACTGAAAAAAGAGACTGCTTTAGTGCGGTCTCTTTTTTGCATTAAAAAGCAGCTCCGTATAGCTTCGGAACTGCTTGGAACTCATCTGGGTTCTGACCATGCTCCGTAAATACGGGTACCGTCTACCGTACTATACGATCTAACGCTTACGAGATAGGTCTTTCTTACCTTAAATGACTCCAGACTGATCTGAACAGGAGTTTTCAGCTCCTTTCCGTCGGCTAAGGAAACAAAATCATTTATAAGGCAATTTACGCTGTATCCTCCTTCAGATGTTTTTCTGCTCACAAGGGAGGAAGGTTTTTCGGTTCTGGGAACTACTTTGACTGCGTCCTGACTCATAGGAACTATATCAAATTCAGCATCTACCTCTCCGCAGTAATCTCCCTGAGCGGTGATCTTTACCTGAGCTGTGCCTATATTTACGTTATTAAAGTATTCAACCGTATAGTCTATATCGGGAATCAGCGTTGCTCCGGCCGCTTTTATCGTGATGTCCTGAGTTCTTGCCCGTCCGGTAAATGCCATTTCCGGCTGTATATCAATGAAGGCTTTTTCAATAGAGGTCTTTGTTTTTACGGAAAAATCCTTAACGGCATTACCGTACTGCTTATTTTCTCCCTGCATTACATATGGAACTGCTTTGTAGAAATACAGTGTTTTAGAGGTTAAATCGTTTTCCTCGAATCTGTTTTCAGTCTGGTCGGAAACTATCTCGTATTCACCGTCCGAGCCGCGTTTTCTGTATATTTCATAACCTGCGGCTTCACTTTGATAATCCCAGGTAAGAACCGCATTATTTTCCGTAATATCAGACGCCGTAAAATTACCGGGTGCAGCTGTAACACAGTATGAGCCTTCGCCTACTGCGATATTTTTTGAATTGCTGCTGAAGACGCTTCCCTTTACTGACGCTTTGCTTTCTCCCGTAAGACATATTCCCCTTGCAGACTGAGCCGTTGAATTATCGGTACAGCTTATATTTTCAGTCGTTTTTCCGGCAAAGCATATTGCGGAGCTTCCAGCGTATTCAACCGAATTTCGGTCTACTGAAATATCCGAGCATGAATCCTTTATCAAAATTCCGCAGGCGGACGGTTTTTTTACCGTATTTTCGTAGACTTTCGACTCGCTGACCTTTCCAGTAAGACATACCGCTGACTCACCAGCTGATTTTACCGTATTCGCCTTTACGGTAAACTTCTTTCCTCCGCTTATTTTTATCCCGTCCCCGGAACTGCCGGAAACGGTATTTTCGGAAACGGTGATATACTTGCTTCTTACAATATCTATAAGAGCCGAGCCTTTGACAAAGCCGTCCTTTGTACAGCTCAGTTTATTGCCTGAAATATCGCAGTCAACAGCGTCGTCGAGGATCACCGCCTGCGCTGCCGATTTTATCTTGTTCCTGCTTATCTTTACGCCCTGCACCCTGTAATTATGATCCGGAAGCTTGGTACCTTTCACATTTTTACCGTATATCCTGATCCCGTATGGCTGAGACGCCGCCGAGGTGATTCTTGTTTCTATTTCATTGCCCTTGATAACAGTCTGAGCGTCGTCGTTTATATTGCTCAGCGCAGCTTCATAGGTGCTGCCGATCGGTCTGAAATAGTCCGTTGAGCCGTCGCCGCTCATATACATAAAATCAATTCCCATACCGACTTCGGACATTACGTTGTTCTCGATAGTACAGTTCTTATGATTATACATTATAATGCAGACGCCGCTGATATTTTTAAAAGTATTATCCTTTATTACAGTATTGGTATAATATTTTCCAAGCACCGCCGAATGAGAGCCTATCCCCCTGCAAAGACTGTCAAACTCGTTGTTTTTTATAACCACATTGTTTGTAGCAGTATCGTCAAAAGGCTCGTATTCGACAAACAGACCGGGATTATTCAGAACGTCAAGCTGAATAGCCTCCTTCTGAAGCGATCCTGTATAGCCGCTGAAACGGCAGTTTTCAATTGTAAGCCCCTCTATTCCTCCCAGCTCAAGATGATGTCCGTTTTTGTTATTGCATATTTTTGAATTCCTGAAAATAATATTTCTCGCATGACCTATTCTTATGTTGGAGAAATACGCCGTTTTGTAATATTCGGAGGTGTTTCCGTCCCATGTTCCGCCTTCGATAATTATATTCCTGTCTGCGTCGTAGCCGCCGGAATAATACTGCTTGGTATTTTTCAGCATACAGCCGCCGTCAAAGCACTTCTTTATTACAGCGCCATCATCCATATACAGCCATGTATTGCTGTATATTCTCAGAGTTTTCGAGATACGGTATTCGCCTGCCGGAATAAAAACCTTTACCTGAAGCTGATCGGAAGCGTTGTCCCTTGCGTAATCCAACGCCTTCTGGATAGCCTTGGCCGAATCCTTTTCACCGCTTCCGTCCGCACCCAGCTCAGCTGCGTTTATCTGCTCACAGCCTTCGGAATATTCCGGCAGCTCAGCTCCCGTCGTTTTGACTGCACCTTTTATTTTTGAAATATCATATGCAGCGCCGCACAGAGAAAACATCTGTATCATCAGCGCCGCGGCGATCAGATAAACTGCCGCCTTTGCTTTGCTCCCTTTCATTGCTTAAACTTTCCTCCAGCCGTACGTTTTGTTTCTCTTTTGATCTGCTCCGGTTTCCACACAATAAACCTTATCGGCAGAATATATTTAAAATCACATAATAAATTATAGACTATTCCGCTTTTTTTGTCAAGAATCACATAAAGTCAAATAAGACTGAGATGTAATTTTGTATGTATTCACAAAAAAGTTCAATACTTTTATGCACCTTAACAATCGCCGCCGCTCCCTAAGGAATAGACAATCCCCGTTTCAACATAGGATATACAAACAAACAAAAACAATTCAGAGAGGCGGTAACCTTATGTTCGCACTGATCATACAGTTCCTCAGCAGTCATTTTCTTTTCTTTGCCCTGCATTTCGACAGCAAAAACGTCTTTCCGAAGCCTTTGTCCGCAAAGGAGGAAAGGGAATGCTTTGAGAGGATCGCACAGGGCGACAAGGCCGCTAAGGATAAGCTTATAGAACATAACCTGAGGCTTGTCGCACACATAATAAAAAAATACTATTCTGCGTCAAAGGATCAGGACGATCTGATATCTATAGGAACTATCGGACTAATTAAAGCCGTTTCTACCTTTGATTATACCAAAGGCTGCCGGTTTGCGACTTATGCGTCAAGGTGCGTCGAAAATGAAATACTTATGCATTTCCGCTCTTTGAAGAAATCAGCCGGAGAGCTTCATTTCGACGAACCTATAGAAACCGATAAAAACGGCAATCAGCTTACATTAATAGATATAATCTCCGACGGCAGCAGCGTAGCAGACAGTATTGAGCTTCTGCTTTCCTCCGAACGGCTTTACAGACTGGTAGACAAATATCTTGACAAACGGGAATCTGAAATAATTATCCTGCGCTACGGACTTTATAATCAATCTCCCCTGACTCAGCGAGAGGTAGCCCAGAAGCTGAATATTTCACGGTCATATGTTTCAAGGATAGAAAAAAAAGCTTTGCTCACTTTAAAAGCTCATATGAACTAAAAGCGTTGAATAAAAAAGGGCGTCATTTTCCAAAAGGAAAGGGCGAACGCAATTCTCTTCTGCGCTTACGTCGTTTGCGTAGACTGAACTGCGTTCGCCTCTTCGGCTTTTATCAATAAATGCGCCGCTCTGTAAAGAGAAGCTTTACCTTCCGTAGTATGCCCACATTTCATTGTGGATCGCATCAGCCGCTCTAGCAACCTCCTGAAGCCTGTAGGGACTGACGCGGTTTGTAAAGCAGATAAGAACATACGGATGTTCAGCCTCAACTACGGCTGTATCATGGTGAAGCTCATCTGTCCACCCGCACTTGGAATATACGGTATATTTTCCGTTAAGACCTATCCTGAAATTGCTTGCCGTTGAGCCTGCAAGTCCTTTTCTTATAAAATCTTTATATTTTCCGCTGTAAATGTACTTATACATCTGTATCCATTCCTTTGCGGAATCAGCCGCAGAAACGTATCCCCAGCGCTGATATGCGCTCATTGTCGTTCTGCACCCCAGCGACGCTATGTATTTATTATAACCGAAATATCCGAAGTAATCCTGAAGCATATAATAAGCGCAGTTATCGCTGTAATCAAATATATACTGCATACACTGCTTTATTGTAAACTGTGTGCCGAAGCTGTAATTCTTTATTATTCCCGAGCCGCCTGAGTAATCGCTGCCGCGGTAGGTAAGCTTAGTGTTCATTGAAGGCGAGCCGTCCTCCATTTCCTTTAGGCAGTACAGCATATAAGGCATTTTTACGGTACTTGCCGTTCCGAGATAGGATTTTGCATTATAGCCGACCATTGCGCCGCTGTCGAGGTCAAGCAGCATAAAGCTTGCCGTTCCCCCAAGACCTGTCAGCGAATTATACAGTCTGTTCTTTGCACTGTTAGAAATTGCATAGCCCTGACCGTTGGTAAGCTTTACCGAATATGAATTGCTGTAGCCGTTTATAATGGAATCATAGCTTTTATCGTTGAACACTCTGGTTTTCTTCCATGACGAGCATACTCCCGTGACCTTTACGTCAGGAGTTTTGGAAACCGCTCTGACCTTTACATAATAATTTCTTCCCACCGGAAGAGCTTTTGTAGTCAAGCTTGTGGTACTGCCCGAGGTTATTTCCTTCAGCAGAACAGAATTGCCCGTTTTGGCGGAATTATAGTATACCTGATAGCCGGTGGCATTCGGGACCTTATTCCAGCTGACCTTCATGGTTCTTCTGTCAACCTCGGTCTTAAGATTTTTTACCTGAGAGGGCTTTGAGGAAAACTTTATCTTTACAAGCTGACCCTCATAAGTTTTCCAGCTTCTTACCTTTACCGCCTGAATTTTATAGGCATTTCTCTGTCCGGCTGTTCTGCCTGTAACCTTAATCGATGTTCCTGCTGTCGCCGTAAGCTTTTTATAGGAATCAGACGCTGCGTCGTAACGGTAAACTATGTATTTATCAGCATTTCTTACAGGCGACCACTTTATAGTATACCCGTTTTCGGTTAGTGAAACGGCTTTCAGTCCGGTTACTTTTCCCGGATCGGTAGAAGCATAAATTTCAGACCAGATACTGTAGAAGGTTCTGTTTCCTATCGTCTTATAGCTCTGTATACGGTACTTAAGCGTCGTACCCTCTTTCAGATTTCCCTGATTATGTCTAACTGTATCCGCCGAAAACGTCTTATAGCTTTCCCAGACACGCTTCTGTGAATTCCATTTCTGCATTCTGTAGCCGGTAACTCCGCTGACCTTTTTCCAGTCAAGCCTAACTACCGTCGGCGAAGAATTGGTATTTGCAAAGCCCGCAGGCGCTTTGACAGTAGGTCCGGTTATAACGAATGTCCTGCTGACTGTCCCTGTAAAACCTCCCATCCCTTTGACAATAATTGAGGCAGTACCTATCTCCTTATTGTTCCTGTATTCAACGGTATAATCGGTATTTTCCGTCAGCTTTACACCGTTGAGCGTTACATTTACAGCGGGAGTTATTTCCTTTGACGTATACACATATGCAGAAATATAATTCACACTGCACTGAGAAATATTTTGAAGAACAGGAGGTATATCCTCTTCCTCAAGAATATACCCGCAGACTATGCATTCCTTGTGTTTATGACCCCATTCGTCGGTGGGCTCTTTATCAGTTATCCATTCGCTCGGAGCGTGACCAAGAGCCTCCGGATACTCGAAATAGCTGTCACCGCAGGCACATTCAAAATAATATTCTCCGCCGTTTACACAATCCGGCTCGCTTATTACGGTCTTACAGTAGTCATGTGAATGCTCCTGAGCATATGTTTTAACATCAAGCCTGTCCGTATGTATATACAAAGTACAGGCAACAGAAGCGGAGCATAAAAACATTATAATATTTTTTATTTTCATAATGGCCGACTCCCTCTTTTATTCTTTATTTTAATTATATCATTTCAAGGATAATATTTCAACGAAATTTGTCTTGAATTTTAAACTTCTGCGTTTTGCATATATAAAAGTATTATGATTTGTTGCAAATACACATAATTTAAAAAGCTGTACGAATAATATACCGTACAGCTTTATTTTCTTATATGAGCTATTTTTTCTTCTGAAGCCTTTCCCTGAGCTCAGAAAGCGCTTCATTGAACTTTTGAGATCTGGCGGTAGGGTGAGCAAGGATAAAGTCCTTCTTGAAAAAGCCTATCCGCTCGGTAAGCTTCGCCTTGTCAGCCCTCAGCGCCTCTATTCTTGCCGCAGCGGCGGAAGCTCTTTCCGAACTCTCGAGCTTAAGCTCCAGCTCCTCCTTCGCCTTCGCAAGCTCGGATCTGATCTCGGTGATCTTCGCCAGCAGTTTATTGAGGTCAAGAGCGGTGCGAACAGCATATACAAGATCGGAAATGAATAATGCGGAAATAACTGCCGTAATTATCAGCGTTAACGATCCGGACATTGTAACTACCGCTTTTTCTATCGGCTTATGTATCACATACATAAGCAGCAGCGATAATAATCCCCAGAAAAGCGAAGATCTAAGGCAAATATATCCTTTTATATTAAACCTTTTGCCGCTGTAGTCCCAGTACTTCATTTTCAGCAGGCTCTCCATCAGCCAGCCGGTCATGTATTCAAGAACCGTAGTCCCGGCTGCTCCGAATATAAATACCAGAATCGGAACGTCCCGTACAGGAAGACAGACAAGCAGGATAATAAGCGCTCCGAAGCCGTAGATAGGCAGCATAGGACTTCGCAGAAAGCCTCTGTTAACAAATTTTCTCTGGCTGAAGGAAACTATAGCCGATTCAATGCACCAGCCTACAAAACAGTATATGTAAAAAAACATCAGCCATTGCAGAAAGCCGTAGTCATACATTTATTATCACTGACCTTTCAAGCGGAAGAGGACCTTTCACTAATAGCATTATAGCATTATACATGACAAAAGTCAATAATCTTCAAAACCGCCGAGTATTTTATCATAATTAATGCCGCAGTATCCGGCAGCTTCAATTAACTTACAAATATATGCAACCTACACATAAAATTAAATCATTTTCTAAGAATAAACCGTTCTTTTTATCATATTTTAATATTTTTTTGAATTTTTTGCCCTCGGGTCTTGCAAAATAAAAGCATATATGATATACTAATAAAGGTGTCGGATACCGAGATGGGATCCCGCTGCTTAAATTTTAAACCAGGCGGCGGAATTATTCGGGATCCACAGCAAATCTAAAATAATAAGGAGTTAGTTTTATGGAAATCAAGAATGCATATCTTGCCGGCGTTTACGCTCAGGTAGAAAAACGCAATCCCGGAGAAAAGGAATTTCTCCAGGCCGTAAAGGAAGTTCTCGAAAGCTTCGAGCCTGTAGTTGAAAAAAGACCTGACATCGTAGACGCAGGTATAATCGAAAGGATCGTAGAGCCTGAAAGATTTATCCAGTTCAGAGTTTCCTGGGTAGACGATAACGGCAAGGTACAGGTAAACCGCGGCTTCAGAGTACAGTTCAACTCGGCGATCGGACCTTACAAGGGCGGCCTCAGACTTCATCCGTCGGTATGCGCTTCCGTAATCAAATTCCTGGGATTTGAGCAGATCTTCAAGAACAGCCTAACCGGCCTTCCTATCGGCGGAGGCAAGGGCGGCGCAGATTTTGACCCTAAGGGCAAGTCTGACGGAGAGATCATGAGATTCTGCCAGAGCTTTATGACAGAGCTTTGCAAGCATATCGGAGCAGACACCGATGTTCCCGCAGGCGATATCGGAGTAGGAGCAAGAGAGATCGGATATATGTTCGGGCAGTATAAAAGACTCCGCAACGAATTTACAGGCGTTCTTACAGGAAAAAGCCTTTCCTACGGCGGCTCGCTTGCAAGAAAAGAGGCTACCGGTTTCGGTCTTTGCTATTACACAGACGAAATGCTTAAATGCATGAAAAATGACAGCTTCAAGGGTAAGACTGTTGTTGTTTCAGGCTCCGGAAACGTTGCTATCTACGCTACGCAGAAAGCTACAGAGCTTGGAGGCAAAGTCGTTGCGCTTTCCGATTCAAACGGTTATATCTACGATCCCAACGGTATCAATCTTGATGTTGTTAAGCAGATCAAGGAAGTTGAAAGAGGAAGGATCAAGGAATACGTTAACCGTGTAGACGGCGCAGAATATCACGAAGGCTGCAAGGGGATCTGGACTATCAAATGCGATATCGCTCTTCCCTGCGCTACTCAGAACGAGCTTGACGGCGAGTCGGCTGATATTCTTATCAATAACGGCGTTTTCGCAGTTGCAGAGGGTGCTAATATGCCATCTACTCCCGAAGCTATTGAAAAGTTCCAGGCTGCCGGAATACTCTTCGGACCTGCAAAGGCTGCAAACGCAGGCGGCGTAGCAACCTCAGCACTTGAAATGTCCCAGAACAGCGAAAGACTTTCCTGGACATTTGAAGAGGTAGACGCTAAGCTGAAAAATATTATGATCAATATTTTCCACAACTCATATAACGCTTCAAAGGAATTCGGAGTTGAGGGCAACCTTGTTGCCGGCGCTAACATCGCAGGCTTCCTCAAGGTAGCCGACGCCATGAAATGGCAGGGTGTAGCGTACTGATACAGCAGACAATTAAATAAAAGAGGCTTCCCGGCGTTATGTTCCGGGAAGCTTTTTTATACAGAAAGTTCCTCAAAAACTCAGTTGACAAAGGCGCTGAAATAAGCTATAATAAGGTATGATTAATGTAAACTTTTCTGAGTTTACAGGTAAATATATTATGAAAGGGGTCGGCGTTCCGATGAAAAGACTTCTGATCGGAATTATGATGATAATGACGGCAGTTACCGTTTTTACGGGCTGCGGTAACAAGGAGGAGCAGAGTTCCTCCGAAAGTGAAAATACGAATACAGTCGAGTATTTTCAGGAAAAGCTAAACGGCACCTTTGCCGGAAGCAACGACACCACATATATTTTTTCAGACGGAAAGATAACTCAGCAATATGAAAAGGACGGCTCTCAGGCTGAAAAAAAAGGCTCATACACGATTACGGAAGCCGATTCTGACAATGACGGAGAGAATGATTCGGTATCACTTCGTCTTACTATCAACGGAAATTCGTCTTCGTATACGCTTGAATCAGACGGAGATAATATAATATTAACAGAGGGAAACAGAAAAACGACTCTGACAAAAAAATAAAGCTCAACGCATCGGGGCAGCTCCGATGCGTTTATTGCAGTTCAATGATGATATAAAATTAAATTTAACGGCAGGTATTGTCAATAAATTTCTACGGTATAATATTTACCTGTGAAAGGCGGATTTGAATGAACAAGGCTTTGGCTCATTTTATAACGATAACGAGGCACAGACATATGGTTATAAAGCACTGCCGGTATGCCGGGATCTTTATTCAGGGACTGAAGCACGATCTGTCTAAATATACTCCGTCCGAATTTATACCTGGCGTAAAATACTATCAGGGAAACCGCTCCCCAAACGAGGGAGAGCGAGAAGCCTACGGATATTCAAGGGCATGGATGCACCATAAGGGCAGAAACAGACACCACTTTGAATATTGGACCGATTATGATATTGATACAAAGCTTCTTACTCCCGTAAAAATGCCGCTTAACTATGTAAAGGAAATGTTCTGCGACCGGGTCGCCGCAAGTAAAATATATCAGGGCAGCAATTACACCGACGCTCATCCTCTCGAATATTTTCTCAAGGCTAAAGGAAAACGGCTTATTCATAAAGAAACCTCTGATTTTCTTGAAAAGCTCCTTATAATGCTAAGGGATAAAGGAGAGAAAAAAACCTTTGCATATATCCGCCGTCTGAGCAAATATTAAATACAGAAGCCGAGGCAAAAATACAGGCTTGACAAACGTCCTTATAAAGGCTATAATATAAATACAAAAAATAAATTTTTACAGGAGGCTTTAAAAATGGCAGTTAATTCACAGAGAAAAGTATATACTAATCCGGCAATATCAAAGCTGAACAGCTTTGACGATGCTTTTTCAGGGGCAGAAACCGCCAGCTACAAGGGTATACTGATTAAAACGCTTTATTTTATAGCGGTAATACTGGTAGGTATAGGCGCATTTTTTTATATGCACAATTACTTTGCGTCCCAAGGCTACACAGGGGTCGAGATCGCTGACGGTTACTTTGTTTACGCAAACGAATCCGCGATCTTATTCGGAGCTATGATAGTAACGCTTATAAGCGGTCTTGTCGCTTCGTTTGCAACAGGCACTATACCGTTAACGGGTACGATCTACTGTGCAGGAATGGGTTATGCGGTAACATTTATCTCCTATACCTATGCTGCGGCTTACAGCGGTATAATCGTTGAAGCGCTGCTGCTTACGGTACTTATAATCGGGGTCATGGCGTTCCTTTATACATCGGGGATCGTTAAAGTAGGATACGGCTTTAGAACGGTAGTTTATACCTGTCTTACGGTATCGGTTATAGGCGGTCTGATATTCTCCCTTATGTTCTGGCTGGCTCCCAACAGCGCTATCGTTTCTTCAATAATCAGTTTACAAAACGGACCTCTGGGAATAGTTTTTGCAGTACTCGGAGTTCTTCTGGCATCGGCGCTGCTGCTTACAGATTTTGAAACGATCGGTCAGACTGTTGAAAACGGGCTGTCAAAAAAATATGAATGGTTCTGCTCCTACAGTCTTATGCTAAGCGTGATCCTGCTTTATCTCAAGGTTCTCAGACTGCTTGCAAGAATCCAGAATTCTAAAAATTAAATAAAAATATAAAGGCTTGCTGCCGGACAATTCCGGAAGCAAGCCTTTTTTAATTAAGCCGCAAATAAGCCTTTATTCTATATTTTTCCGTTCAAGTCCGAGAAGATACTCCTTGAGTTCCGAACCGCCAGAATATCCTTTAATATTTCCGTTTAAGCCTATTACTCTGTGACACGGCACGATTATCAAAACGGGATTCGCTTTATTTGCGCTTCCGACCGCACGAAACGCTTTAGGGTTTCCTATTTTTACAGCAATATCACGATAAGACGCCGTTTCTCCGTAGGGTATTTTCATCAGCTGCTCCCATACCCTGCGCTGAAATTCCGTTCCCTTTAAGCTCAGCGGAACAGAAAATTCTTTCAGAGAACCATTGAAATAGCGGTCCAGCTGACTCCTGCAAAACCCAAATACCTCCGATTCTTCTTTTTTAAGTCCTATGATATGAAAATCCTTTTCAAAACAAAGGTCGGTTATACAGCCGTTTTCGCAGCACATGACCATTCTGCCTGCCGGACTGTCATATGTATTGAATATCCTCATAATAACCGCCTTTCCCGACTATCCGCAACCGCTCATTTTACTTTTCTTTTATATTCCACACAAACGTCCGTCAGCGGACATTCTTCGCATTTTGCACCTCTCGCCTTGCATATCTCCCGTCCGAAAAGCACCAGACGATGACAGAAATCCGACGACTTCTCAGGAGGGAGTATTTTTCTCAGCTCCTCCTCAACCTTGACAGGCTCGCTGCTCTTTACCAGACCTAGCCTGCCGCAGATCCTTATGCAATGAGTATCGGTAACTACCGCAGGCTTATGAAATACGTCGCCCATTATCAGATTTGCAGTTTTTCTTCCGATCCCCGGAAGCGTAATAAGCTCGTCTATTTCAGAAGGTATTTCCCCTCCGTAAACGTCCATTATCCTGCGGCACATTTCAACTATAGATCTGGCCTTGGTCTTGTAAAGACCGCAGGGCTTGATAATCTCTTCTATATCCTTTATATCAGCTTTAGCAAAATCGCTTATCGAACGGTATCTGCTGAACAGCTCCTTCGTAACTATATTAACTCTTGCGTCGGTACACTGAGCCGACAGTCTGCCGGCTATCATAAGCTCATGAGGTCTGGTATATGTAAGCGAGCATAATGCGTCCGGGTATTTTTCTTCAAGTCGCCCGCATATTATAGCCGCCTTTTCCCTTTTAGTCAAAAAACCACCTCCGATTACATAAAATCTGCGTTCACATTAAGCCGCCTCTGAGCATAGAATAAATACATAAAGCGGCTTACAAATCGACATGACTGCAGAATATTCCGGAATCTGTTATATCTATATAAGCATAAGACGGAGGTTTCCCGTCCCGAGGGCAGCCGGCGCTTCCCGGGTTCAGGATATGAACTCCATCACCATATCCGTAATATCTGCAGTGTGTATGACCGAACAGAACTACGTCCGCTCCTATCTCGCGGGCCTTGAAAAACAGCCTGTCCGCCGACCGCTTTACTCCCCAGTTGTGACCGTGAGTAAAAAATATCTTAGTCGTTCGGGCGATAAAAATATCATTGTCGGGAGCTGTCGAAGCATAATCGCAGTTTCCGGCGGCGCTGACTATAGTTTTATCGGGATAGCATACCCTTATTCTGTCGAGATCCCGTTCTCCGTCGCCCAAAAAAATAAAGATATCAGCGCTTTCCTCGCAGCGTCTGAAGATCTCACGCATATTACGGACATTTCCATGCGTATCTGAAAACACGATAAGGCGCACGTTTTTCTCCCCCCTCGGTCAAGAAAAGCCATATACGTCAGAAGAAAAATTGTCTGAATTGTGCATATATGGCTATAGAATATTATTTTATATTATATCATAATTATTTATAAATACAATAAAAAAAAGGAGAATTTTTTATGAGCAATTTTAATCAGCCAAACCCCAAAGGATTACAGGCTCTTCTCAACATAGCGTCAAAAAAACTCGGCACTACACCTGATACTCTGCAGCGTCAGCTTCAGGACGGGACTTTTGAAAAGGCGCTGAATACAATGCCCGGAAATGAAGCCGCAATGCTGAAAAAGGCGCTTTCTGATCCTAAGACAGCGGAAAAGATACTGTCAACGCCGCAGGCTAAAGCAATATACAAAAAACTGAACGAGGGCTGACAATAAAAGCCCGGAGGAGGTGTTAACGTGGACGATCTGATGAGCAAGCTACAGAATGTACTTAACGACGAAGAAAGCATGAAGCAGATACAGGAGCTTGCAGGTATGCTTTCAAGCGAAATGCAGGAAAGTCAGAGTCAGCCGCCAGCCTCCCCTGTGCCGGCGTCAGGCTCTTCTTCAAGCAATCAGCAGGACTCAGGAGGGCCTGATCTGTCTCAGCTGCTGTCAAAGCTGGGCGGAATGTTTTCCGGAGGGAATGAAACGGTAAAGAACAATGTTCCTTCCGTTTCCCCCGGTCAGCCCGCTTCGGGTCAGAATCAGACCGGTTCATTTGATCTGTCGGGTCTGCTTTCCGGTCTTGGAGTAAACTCCGGACAGAGCGGTTCCCAGAACGCTCCGGCTCAGCCGAGCTTTGATATGGGAAAGCTTTTGCAGCTTCAGGGAATATTGGCTCAGGCAAATAAATCAGACAAAAACGTAGAGCTTCTGCTCGCTTTAAGACCATTGCTAAAGGAAGAAAACCAGCAAAAGATAGACCGTCTTATAAAAATATTCAAGCTTTTTGCCGTTTATCCCGCATTAAAGGAAAGCGGTCTTTTAGGGGGAGATTTATTTGGATTATTATAGCTCGAAGGACTTCTCCACTATGCAGGAGGAGGCAGTAAAACGCGTCCGTGAAATGCAGCAGCGTTCCCGAAGTATCGTTAACGGAAATAAACGCAGTCCCGAAAAAAAAGAGCCTCCGCCCGCTGTTCCCCATCCGCCTCAGGAAAATGCCGATCCTGCTCCCAAGGAGCGTACCGATCCTATTCAGGGACTTCTGGGAGGGCTTCTGGGAAGCAAAGGCACAGTTTCCCGAAAGGGTGAGCTTTTTAATATAGGAGGAATAAAAATAGACGAGGAAAAGGCAATGATCGGCCTTCTTATCTACATATTGTATAAACAGGGCTCGGATGTTAAGCTGCTGCTAGCTCTGGGGTACCTTCTTCTGTAACTTTTCATAATTCCCACAATTGCACTGTCATAAAATTGTTCAATTTGTCAAACTTTCAGAATTCTTTGTTAATTTATTGACAATCTTGTCTTCTCCATGTATAATATAATCATAACCATGCATACTTGCATATGTATAAACTTTCATGACTAAAAAAGAGGGCGTTGACAATGAATCTGACACATCTTCGTTATATGGTGGAGGTTGAACGGCTCGGCTCTATTACAAAAGCCGCCGCTGCGCTTTATATGGGACAGCCTAATCTATCCAAGGCTATCAAGGAAATGGAGAGGGAGGTAGGAATACCTATATTTAAGCGTTCCGCTAAGGGCGTTGTCGCAACCGAAAAGGGCAAGGAATTTCTCCAGTACGCAAAGGCTATTCTTGTTCAGATGGACAAAATGGAATCGCTTTACAAAGAAGATCCCGAAAGCTATGTGGATTTTCAGCTGCTGCTTCCCAGAGCAAGCTATATAACCTATGCGTTTACGGAGTTTCTTAACAAGGTCGACAGAACGGAACGTATGGATATAAAATTCAAGGAAACCAACTCAATGGACGCTATAAATGCAGTTGTCGAATGCGAATATAATATGGGTATAATCCGCTATCCGATAAACTACGAAGCTTTTTTTATGTCTATAATAGAAGAGAAAAACCTAAGGGCTCAGGAGGTCTGGACGTACGACTACGTTATTCTT
The DNA here is from genome assembly GCF_054655215.1 of Hominimerdicola intestinalis. Classification (NCBI taxonomy): domain Bacteria; kingdom Bacillati; phylum Bacillota; class Clostridia; order Eubacteriales; family Oscillospiraceae; genus Hominimerdicola; species Hominimerdicola intestinalis. The sequence goes on along the minus strand of NZ_BAAHNZ010000001.1, from coordinate 397,533 downwards.
ATGAGCGAAAGAAGTCCGCTGGCAAATGCACCCGGAATAACAGAAGAACTGCTTGACAGCTATATTGAGATACTGCACGGCGACAATATCGTTCCGAATATTTCTGCGGCATACCAGAAAAAGAATACTCAGATACAAAGCAGCAAGCGGCATATTTATGTATACGAAAGAGGAAGTCAGTTCGATATACTAAGCTCAGTACCGGAAGCGTTTATGTGGGTATCTCCCCTGCCTAAAGCTGTACTTAAAAGATACGGTCTTGTACAAAGGCAATGCCCCGGAGTAAGCAAAACAAATAAGGACGTGCTTATTTACCAGAACAACTACAGGCTTTCAAATATTGACAAAACATTTCTTGAAGAGCTTGACAACGTAAGGAAAAGTATAATTGTCTGAGCCTTACGCACACAGTAACAGTAATACCGCAGAATTCTGATTCTGCGGTATCTTATTTTACAGCGCAAAATACGGCTTTTATATATTCAGTCAGTTGAGAAAAGTGTATTTACTTTGATCCCGAAAATGAACAGACTACATTTAATTATCCGCTTAAAAATGCGGAACGCAAAGCACGAAAATAAATTGAAACTCCAGCTAAATAAATTATCATGCAGTTGCCGACTATGACCGATAACAGATAATCCGCATCAATTAAATGATAAACAGTAACCGTACTTTTACTTATGTAAATATTTAACCGCCCGAACTGACTTTCGTCAAATGCAAAACGCCCCATGTTGACAAATCAAGCAGGATATTGTATAATAAAATTTAATCTTTAATTTATAAATGGGGGCATATTATGTTATTAACAGGTGCTGATATTATTGTTGAATGTCTGCTTGAACAGGGTGTAAATACCGTATTCGGCTATCCGGGGGGATCAGTTCTGAATATTTACGACTCGCTTTATATGTATTCGGATAAGATCAGGCACGTCATTACAGCTCACGAGCAGGCTGCCTGTCACGCCGCTGACGGTTTTTCCAGAACTACAGGCAAAACCGGTGTTGTGATCGCGACCTCAGGACCGGGCGCTACGAATCTGGTCACAGGAATCGCAACGGCGTATATGGATTCTATTCCTATGGTAGCTATTACCGGAAACGTAGCTACTCCGCTCCTCGGTCTTGACAGCTTTCAGGAAGTTGATATATGCGGTATAACTATGCCTGTAACGAAGCATAATTATATTGTAAAGGATATAAACAAGCTTGCCGATACCATAAGAGAAGCTTTCTATATCGCTAACGAGGGCAGAAAAGGTCCTGTTCTTATCGACGTTCCCAAGGACGTTACCGCAGCAAAGTGCGAATTTATAAGAACCGAGCCTGAAAAAATCGTAAATCACAATCCAGAAGATATAAATTCACAGATCGAGGCGGCGGCTAAGCTTATTAAGGCTGCCGAAAGACCTATGATATATGCAGGAGGAGGAGTCGTTTCCTGCGACGCCGCCGGCGAAATGGCCATATTTGCTGAAAAATGCGACGCTCCCGTTTCACTTTCTTTAATGGGGCAATGCGCCTTTGACAACACCAAGCCTGCTTATACAGGTATGCTTGGAATGCACGGAACAAAAACCTCGGCAATGGCTCTTGGAGAATGCGACCTGCTTATAGTTCTCGGCTCAAGATTTTCAGACAGAGTTCTCTGCAACGCAGGAACCTTTGCGAAGGACACCAAGATAGTACATATTGAGATCGACCCGGCGGAAATAGGAAAAAACATAAACGTTGACGCTTATGTTGTCGGCGACCTAAAATATGTTCTGGCAAAGCTGAACGAAATCCTGCCTGATCTGAAGCACTCCGAATGGATGGAAAAAATTGCAGAATGGAAAAATAAATACGCGCTCAAAATGGTTCCTGTTGAAAGCGAGGACGAGGTTCTTCCTCAGGATGTTATAGAAACGCTTGACAAGCTTACAAGCGGAGAAGCGATAATAACAACCGAGGTAGGTCAGCATCAGATGTGGGCGGCTCAGTATTATAATTTCAGAAAACCGCGTTCATTTGCTTCAAGCGGCGGACTCGGAACTATGGGCTACGGTCTTGGCGCAGCTATCGGCTCAAAGTGCGGAAATCCCGACACACCTGTTATAAATATTGCCGGCGACGGAAGCTTTTTCATGAACTGCAATGAGCTTTCCTCTCTTGCAAAGCACAATATTCCTGTAATTGAGCTTGTCTTTGAAAACAATGTGCTGGGAATGGTACGTCAGTGGCAGCGGCTTTTCTACGGAAAGAGATTTTCGCAGACGGATATTGACCGCGGAACCGATCTTATGAAGCTTGCGGACGCATTCGGTATCGAAGGAGTTCTGATAGAAAAGAAATCGGATATTGAGCCAATGCTTAAAAAAGCGCTTTCCTGCGGCAGGCCTTGTCTTGTCGACTGCCGTATTAATAAGGATATAAACGTTCTCCCTATGGTTCCGGCAGGAGCCGACGTACTCGAACCGATAATGGAGATCGATCTGTCTGAATAAATTTTCAAGGCGGCGTTATGTCGCCTTTTTCAGACGAAGGGAGGAATACCGTGAAAAGAACAGATAAATTCAAGGAACACGTTCTTCTGGTCGTTATAGGGGTTGGGCTGTTCTGGGCGCTTTTTAACTATGAAAAGATATTTAATCTGCTTGGCGCAGGAATGAAAATTCTTTCACCGTTTATTATCGGCGCTGTTCTGGCGCTTATTCTGAATGTTCCTATGAGCGCAATAGAACGCACAATGTTCCGACCTGGAAAAGACAACAGCTACCGAAAAATAACCAAAAAGATAAAACGTCCGGTATCTCTGATACTTACGTTTATTATATTCTTCGGCGTTATCGTACTGGTGCTGTATCTGATAATTCCAGAGCTTATTACAACGTTTACAAGACTTTCAGACGATATTCCGGACTTTATCAAAAATATGAGCCAGAAGCTTCAGAATTCAAAGCAGATAAACCGCTGGCTTGATGAAATGAATATCAGCAAGGACGCTGTAATAAACAAAATACAGGAAGTATTCAAGGACGGAGTTCTAATACTTAAAACAGTCAATTCAACTGTCAGCGTAGCCTCGTCAATGATCACGACCCTTGTAAATTTCTTCATCGGAATTTTCTTTGCGGTATATATGCTGCTGCAGAAGGAAAAGCTAAAGGATCAGCTTTACAGGATCACTACGGCGTTTCTTCCGCAAAAGCCCGCCGGACTCTTATGCCATGTATGCAATATGTCCAAAAGCACATTTTCCAGATTTCTTTCAGGACAATGCACCGAAGCGTTTATTTTAGGCTCGCTTTGCTGTATAGGGATGTCTGTGCTGAGATTCCCCAACGCAGTAACAATAGGTATACTTGTAGCTGTAACCGCCTTTATCCCTATAGTCGGAGCATTTATCGGAGTAGCGGTAGGAGCGTTTCTAATTATGGTGACAGACTTTAAGCAGGCTGTCTGGTTTGTTGTATTCATGCTGGTACTTCAGCAGATCGAAGGCAATCTCATATATCCTAAGGTAGTAGGTCAGTCTGTCGGACTTCCGTCTCTGTGGGTGCTTTTTGCAGTAACCGTCGGCGGCGCAACAGGAGGAATACTTGGAATGTTTATAAGCGTTCCTATATGCTCTGTACTTTATTGTCTGCTTCGTGAGGCTGTAACCTATTTCAATTCAAAAAAAGGACTTGACGAGCCTACCGAAAACGCTCAGCCTGAAGCTTCATTCACAGCTACCGAACGGCAAACGGAAAACCAAGCTGCTGTTCAAGGCGCCGGCGTAAGGATAGTAAGCCATCAGCAGACCGTTTCGGACAATATGAACATTTCACAGCATACGGCCAAAGCACCGCATAATACGGGAAAAAAGCCGAGAAGAAAAAAATAAGCATAATAAAACCGGATACCTCATGAAATTATGAGCTATCCGGTTATTTGCTTAAGACCTGCTGTCTATTATCATAAGCAGTATCGCAAAATAATGAAAAACTGTTCCGGCGATCGTAAACAGATGCCATATAGAGTGAAAATATTTAATTTTCTTTATAACATAGAATATGACCCCGACCATATAGAAAATCCCGCCGACCAATAGGAATATAAGAGAAGTTTTTGTAACAGCTTCAAGCATAGGCTTTACAGCAAAAACAATTACCCAGCCCATTGCAATATAGCAGATAAGCGACGGCTTGCTGAATTTTTCAAGGTCTATCGAATTAAGTACGATACCGAGGACCGCCGCCCCCCATACTATACCAAACATTACCCAACCCGTTGCTCCTCTCAGCGGAACCAGAGTTATCGGCGTATAGGTACCGGCTATCAGCAGGAATATAGTATTATGATCCATAATCCTAAAAAACTTCTTTGCCTTCGGATTGGTAATAGCGTGATAAAGAGTAGACATAGTATAAAGGATTATCATACTTGCACCGTAGATCGCTGAGCTTACAACGCCCCATGCGTCAGAGTATATTGCCGCTAAAACTATAAGCACGGCAGTTCCGGCTATTGCAAGAAGTCCTCCCGTTCCGTGAGAAACCGAGTTGAAAATCTCCTCCCCTAAGGTATATCTTTTGGTTATATCCTGTTTCATATGCTCCTTTTCCTCATTGCTGCTCATAAACGTCTTCCTTTCATTTCACTGTTTTTCTTTTAGATATAGTACCATTTTTCAGGACATATGTCAAGAGATTTTTTTGACATATGTCGCAGTTTAAGCAGCTTATATTATAAAAAAATGAAGCAAAATAATTATTCCGCGAGTGAAATAAAAAGCATTTAGCTTTGAAAATTCCGCAAATTTTCACATTATCTACACATAATAAAGTTATTATATAGAAAATGAATATGAAATATTATGAGGAGGTCTTTTTATGCCAAAAATGCTGGTGGTGGACGATGAACCGAGGATCCGTGAAATTATAAGGGAATATGCTGAATTCAACGGCTTTGAGGTAGTTCAGGCTGAGGACGGAATGGACGCTGTTGAAAAGATAAAAAAAGAAGATTTTGATATTATCATCATGGATATAATGATGCCTAAGCTGGACGGCTATTCCGCCTGCAAGGAGATCAGAAAGCTTAAGGAAATACCGGTTATAATGCTTTCGGCAAGAGGCGAGGAATACGACAAGCTTTTCGGCTTTGAGATAGGCGTTGACGATTATGTAGTCAAGCCATTTTCCCCCAAAGAGCTTATGGCCAGAGTCCGTGCAGTTATGAACAGAATCAAGTCAGCTCAGAAAACCGAAGATGTTATCACCTACAAAGGGCTCTGCATAAACTTTACTGCCAGAGAGGTCACGATAGACGGAGAACGGGTCTCAATGACTCCTAAGGAATACGATCTCCTTTTCTATCTGGTCAAGAATATGAATATAGCGCTTTCAAGGGAAAAGCTGCTTGAAGAGGTCTGGGGCTTTGATTTTTACGGCGACGACAGAACGGTCGATACTCATATTAAAATGCTCAGGAACAGCCTGGGGCCGTACCGAAATCTTATAGTTACGCTGAGAGGAATGGGCTATAAATTTGAAAAAATTCAGTGAGTTCAAAAGCCGCGTAAAAGCAAAAAAGCTGGAAATAGAGGGGAAACGTTCCCTGCGCTCGTATGTATGGATGTATTTTATATTCTTTACCGTATTCATACTGGTGCTTATCTGGCTTTTCCAGTATTATTTTCTTGACAGCTACTATGAGTCTGCTAAAATACGCGACGTACAGAAAGCAGCTTCCAAGATAGTCCGCAATTATGATAAGGACGATATACAGAATATTTCAAGACAGCTTGCCTTTGATAACAGTCTTTGCATTGTAGTTCTTGACGAAATGGGAAATATCAAGCTTGTTGAAAACAATATCGGAAGCTATTCATACTTTTATGACGACCTTGAAAATAATTTCGGTATCTTCCTGTTTAAGCTGAAAAATGAGTTCAACAGCTCAGATGAAAAATATATCACCAAGATCCATCAGAACGAGCATTTCAAAAGCAAGGAAATTTTCTTCTGTACCGGGATCAACAGCTCAGATTCGGACAAACCTCTGTATTTATTTATAGAAAGCTCCGTTGCGCCTATCGACTCCACAGTTAATATAATCAGGGAACAGCTTATTTATATTACCATAATACTTTTCGAGCTTGCATTTATAGTAACGATGTATATATCAAAAAGGCTGTCAAGGCCTATCGTTGAAATTACGAAAACCGCAAAAAAATTCGGAGCGGGGGATTATTCCGTTGAATTCAAAGCGGGGGGATACCGTGAAATAGAAGAGCTTTCAACCGTACTTGACAACGCAAAAAATGAGATTCAGAAGGTCTCCGATCTGCGCAACGACCTTATAGCAAATATTTCCCACGACCTGAGAACTCCGCTTACAATGGTAAAGGCATATGCCGAAATGATAAGAGATCTGTCCGGGGACATTCCCGAAAAGAGAAATGCTCATGTTCAGATAATAATAGACGAGGCTGACAGGCTTTCCAATCTTGTAAACAATATCCTTGAGCTTTCAAAGCTTGAAAGCGGAAATATAGAGCTTGAGCTGTCGGATTTTTCTGTACATGAGAAAATTCACGATGTTCTTACCCGCTATACTCTGCTGATAGAAAATGACGGCTACGATATTCAGTTTATAGAGGACGAGGACAGGATCATAAGAGCCGATATTGAAAAGCTGGATCAGGTTCTTTACAATTTTATAAACAATGCTGTCAACTACTGCGGAAACGATAAACGTATAAGGATCAAGCAGATAAACAAGGCTTCATGTGTAAGAATCGAGATAATCGACAACGGAAAGGGTATATCAAAGGAACTGCTTCCGCTTATATTCGACCGCTATTACCGTGATGCAAAATACAAGCGCGACGTAATAGGCACCGGACTGGGACTTTCAATATGCAAGGAGATCCTTAAAAAGCACGGCTTTGCATTTGGAGTTCAGTCTGAAGAGGGAAAAGGCTCTACTTTCTGGTTTGAAGCGAAGCTTGCTCCGCTGAGGAAAGGCGATAAGCACAGCCATGATAAAAAGCCGCTGAGCTATCTTCCCGCTCAGACAAAGGAGCAGATAATGGAGGAAGAACAAAACAGCAGTCAGAACGGCTTATAAAAAAACAATACAGAGAGCATTTATTTTTGCCCTCTGTATTTTTATATGCTTATTATTTAATTCCGTACTTCCGGTAAAATGCCTTAATATCCTCATCACCTTTCACAAGCTCCGTATACATAAGCCTGCCGGTTTTAGGATCGTAAAAGCCAATGGTTTTTTCACCCGTGCATATGCTTTTTTCAGTTCGGACTTCAAAGCCTTTGCATTCCTCCGGAACGGGAAGCTCCTTGAATCTTTCGAAAATACTCATATCAATACCTGTATTAAGCTCTACAGCTTTATTTTTATAATATCAGAGCAGATACCGTACTGCTTCCTGCCGTTTACAGTCTTATAGGCTCTTACCTTGATATAATTATATCCCTTTCCTGCTTTAACAGACTGGCTTGTCTTGGACGAAGTGCCGACTACTGCCGTAAGTTTAAAGGAATCAGTTTTTCCGGTCTTTGATGTATATATCTGATACCCGGACGCATTCTTCTGCTGATTCCAGCTGACTTTGATATTGCTTCCTGACTTTACCGCCGAGGCCTTTGTTTTAAGCGGATTTGTAACTGCGCTTATAGCTTCGGTAGCCTTTCCGAAATAAGTAACTCCGTTTTTAATATAGTAGGCTTTTACCTTATACTTATAACCTGTGCATGACGCCAGCGGGATATCCTTGTAGGAATTTGTTTTTACATCGGCTTTCCTTACCCACCTTTTAGTTGAGGGATTGTATCTGTAAACATAATACCCGCTTGCTCCGCTGTATTTGCTCCAGCTAAGGCTTATATAATTTCCGCCTATCTTGGAAACCTTTGAATTTTTAAGTACAGAAGGACAGATTTTAAAGGATAGCTTTTTTACTCCTTTATAAAGTCCTTTTCCCTTAACGGTGATCTGAGCCGTTCCCATATTTATATTTGAGGAATATGCAACGGTATAATCCGTTCCCTTTAAAAGCGTTTTGCTTCCATTTCTGACTTTGACCTCAGGCTTTAATGCACTTCCTGTATAATACTGATCTGCAATGCTGTCAAAAGTCATATCCGAAATATTTTCTGTAACGGTAACGCTGCATTTGGCGGTTTTTCCGGCAGAGGTCTTAGCGGTAACAGTTGCCGTTCCTGCATTTTTTCCTACAACCTTTCCGTTTGAAACGGAGGCCGCACCGCTGTTGCTCGATGACCACGTTACCTCGTCAGTAATATTCGAGCCTTTCAGAGTATGCTGAAGCTTTGTGCTCTGCCCCTTTTCCAGCGTAACGCTTGAGGCATTAAGTGAAATTCCGGCGGCGGGAGATATTGTTACCGTTACTCCCCTTTCCGAGCTGTTTCCGTATGTATCATAGGCGTATATATAAGTATTATATTCGCCCGTTTCCTTATTGTGATCGGCTGTGCTTACATAGAATGAAGCCGCCGATCCGCTTACCGCTCCGTCGGATAACGTACCGGAAGCCCAGTTTTTATCCAGATCGTCAGTGGAATTTTTTGTGGTCCATGTAGGGAATTTAACGCTTTCTATTGCCGAATTGTCCGCAACCGTACAGGTTACGGTATATCCCTTTGCCGTTATTCCCGATATCTTTACATTTGATATTTTAGGCGCGGTCGTATCGATATAGGTGCTGAGTGTTTTAGAGGACATATTTCCATATTTATCGTACGCCTGAATTATCGTAACATAGGTATCGTCTATACGTCCGAAATCAGAAGTTCTTACAGTACCTGATACATATTCAGCCGGACTGTATACCGTACTCCATTTTGCGGCGCTTTTACCCTTTGACTTTGGATAAGTTCCGAACTTTACATATGAAACCTCGGTATTATCGGTAATGTTCGCCGAAACGGTATAGCCGCTGCCGGAGATTTTTGAAGCCTTTGCTCCGGAAATTACGGGAGCTGTCCGATCCAGCTTCTGCTCCATGCCGTCAATATAAAGCCTGTAGTAATAGTTCTCCGAAGCCGTGCTTTTCCTGTTTATCATTGTAACAAGCTTATCTGTTTTATAATCGTTCCATTTGTAGTTCTGCTCTATAAGCGTGACCTCGCTGCCGTTTACCTCCTTGACTATAGCGACATGATCATATTCTCTTGTCTGCATAATATCTCCGGGAAGAGGGTTCTTTACCGTTTTCAGCTCAGCGTTATGTCCGTACATTGAAACCGAGGGCTTATCGTCAACCATATTTATATTATAAACCGTAACGCCGAATATCTGTGAATAAAACCTTGATACATAGCCCGCGCAGCAGTAATATCCCGTATTGCTCTGATATGTTACATACTCCGCATCTATTCCCTGAAAGGTATCTACTATCTGACCGTTTCTGGTTATTTCTATTATCTGCTCATTACTTGCCGCAGCAGCCTCAGTCAATGCAATATCAGCACACAAGGTAAAGAGCATACATATCGTACATATCATTGCGGAAAGTCTTTTCAATGGCGTCATCATATCAGGTCATCCTTTCATCAGCGTTAGCTGTTTGAATCATAACAGCGGAAACTAACTTAATAATATCACAAAGGTTACAAAATGGCAACAGAATATGTTTCACTTCTCTGTTTTGCACATAAAGTTTTAGCTATTTCGCACAAACAATTCCCCATTATCAGGAGCTTAAAATTCCATTTAGGCCCAACGCCTCAAATGAAGTTTTGTTACATTTTGTAACCTTTATCTCTATATGATATTTAATCCGCTGATGAAATAATTGACAATCCGAAGCAGTAATATTCAGATATTAAAATTTATTCCCTCATGCTTCTGCGTATCCTTTTCCATTCGGGACAGTATTTTTCAACAAGCCTCCAGAAATCTCCGCTGTGATCCATATAAACTAAATGACAAAGCTCGTGAATAATTACATAATCGATACATTCCATATCAAAATAAACAACGTCTAAATTAATGGATATCCTGCGCTCTGAGGAACACCTGCCCCAGCTGCTTTTAAGCTGTTTTACCGTTACGCTTTCAGGAAAAAGCCCGGTAAGCGAAGTCAGGAAATTCACTCTGTCAGTAATAATTTTTACCGCCTTTTCCTGTACGGCGCTTTCCGCCTGAGCAATAACATAGCCTTCGGTATAATTCTTGTTTACCGAGATCTTCAGCGCGCCGTCTTCAAAGCAAGGCTTGAAATATCTTTCGCTGTAAATAAGCGAAATACGGTACAGCGTTCCTGCTAAATAAATCCCGTCTCCGTCCTTATAGCTTGTAAAGCCTCTTTTCACGCGTCGACTGCAGTCAAGGTTTTTAATGATCCAATCGGTTTTCTGACGCAGAAACTCCTCCCCCTGAGCGACAGAAAACTCAGGCGGTATCTTCAGAACCACCCTGCCTTCTCTGATACAGATATACATATTTTTCCGACTCTTGCAGTCCAAAATATAAGATATCACCTGTCCGTTTTCAAGAATAACCGTTTTTTCCCTTACAGTACCCATACCCTTTCACCAGCCCAGTCTAAAAAACAACGGGCGGATCTCTCCGCCCGGTTTCCCTATAAATAAATCACATCAATAAATCGGAGTATCCGAAAGATAACCCTCATAAACATATCCCGTCAGCTGTCCGTCTACATTCATAAAGGTAACCTTGCAGTAACCGTCTATACCGCGCTCAAGCACAGTAACCTCAATATTCGGCGACATACATACTATCTGCTGTGCATTCTGGTCCGGCTCGGTACGCAGATATGCATATTCGGTAACATACGCCTTATCACCCTCAACCTCGGCTTCACTGCCGCTGTCCTCAGCCTTTGAATCCTCAGCTGCCTGAGAAGAAGCCTCAGAATCGGACTTTGAATCCGCGCTGTCAGTGCTGCTCGGATCAGCGCCGCTTTCCTTTTTATCTTCTGATGTCACATCCTGAGCTATAGACGTTTCAGGGGCAATAGTTCCCGTATAAACTCCGTCAGGAACAGACGAAGAATTACTTTTAAACAGTCCCTTTGCCAGAACTATAATAACGCATATTACAAAAATCCCTACTACAATTACTGCGGCAACTCCCATAAGGTTTCCAGATTGAAACCCGCCGCCTCTGCCGCCGTTTTTACTGCCATTATCCATTATCCGTAATCATTCCCTTTTCAGCATTTACCGCTGCGATTATACCTATTAATATTATATATGCAAACTGCGGTTTTGTCAAGATTAATGATTATCCGCAGATAATTTACGGTAAACAATATCTCTGACACAACTATATACTCCCGGTGTCCTTTCCTGACGTACAGTTAGGAAAAGGTAATTTAAGTTTATCTCTTCGCCGAAAGAGAAACTGAATTTCAAATAAAAAGCAAAATTGATTTCCTGCAAATACTTGCTTAAATATTGACTTTAGCTTCAAAATATGCGATAATAAAAATAATAATGATTTCAAAGGAAAGGAAATGTTTTATGACGATCATCGCAGGTCTTTATATTGATCCTTTTGATATTCTTCTTGACGTCCGAGTCTGAACCGATATTTTCGCTGTATAAAACCGAGTCAGGAAAAATGAAAGGATATGATGATATGGAAAAGGAGCTTTCAAAGCTTTACGAACCCTCGCAGGTCGAGGATAAGATCTACAAATTCTGGCATGACAACAACTATTTCCATGCCGAGAGAGATTCGCAGAAAAAACCGTATACTATTGTAATTCCGCCTCCGAACGTAACGGGGCAGCTCCATATGGGGCATGCTCTGGACGAAACATTGCAGGATATTCTTATCCGCTGGAAGAGAATGAGCGGTTATTCGGCACTCTGGCTGCCCGGTACAGACCACGCCGCTATTGCTACCGAAGCAAAGATCGTTGAAGCTATGCGCAAGGAGGGTATTACAAAAGAAGATCTCGGACGTGACGGCTTTATGGAACGTGCGTGGGAGTGGAAAAAGCAGTACGGCGGAAGAATTGTCGAACAGCTTAAAAAACTTGGTTCTTCATGCGACTGGGAGCGTGAGCGTTTCACTATGGACGAGGGCTGTTCTCAGGCTGTCAAGGAGGTTTTCGTTAAGTATTACGAAAAAGGCTTGATATACCGTGGAGAAAGAATGGTAAACTGGTGTCCTCACTGCAAAACAACGCTTTCAGACGCCGAGGTCACCTATGAGGATCAGCCGGGACATTTCTGGCATCTTCGCTATCCGCTCAAGGACGGCTCGGGTTATGTTCAGCTTGCAACTACCCGTCCCGAAACTCTGCTGGGAGATACCGCTGTCGCTGTTAACCCTAACGATGACAGATATAAGGATATTGTCGGCAAGACCTTGATACTTCCGCTGGTCGGCAGAGAAATTCCTGTTGTTGCCGACGATTATGTTGATATTGAATTTGGTACGGGCGTTGTAAAGATCACTCCCGCTCACGACCCTAACGACTTTGAGGTTGGAAAACGTCATGATCTTGCTGTTATCAACGTTATGACCGACGATGCCAAGATCGTTGACGATTATCCCGAATATGCAGGCATGGACCGCTATGAGGCAAGAAAGAAGATCGTTGAAGATCTTGATAAGGCAGGCTTCTTGGTTAAGACTGAAGATCACGACCACAATGTCGGCACCTGCTACCGCTGCGGCACAACCGTTGAGCCTAAAGTTTCAACTCAGTGGTTCGTAAAAATGAAGCCGCTTGCTCAGCCTGCTATCGACGCTGTTAAGAGCGGTGAAACGAAATTCGTTCCCGAACGTTTTGAGAAGATCTATTTCCACTGGCTTGAAAATATCCGTGACTGGTGCATTTCACGTCAGATCTGGTGGGGGCATCAGATCCCCGCATTCTACTGCGACGACTGCGGCGAAATGACCGTGACCAAGGAAAGCTCGGCTGTTTGCTCTAAGTGCGGAAAGCCTATGCGTCAGGATCCTGATACTCTCGATACATGGTTCTCGTCAGCGCTGTGGCCGTTTTCAACTCTTGGCTGGCCTGATGAAAACGCTGAGGATTTCAGATATTTCTACCCTACAAACACTCTTGTTACAGGATATGATATTATTCCGTTCTGGGTCATGAGAATGATGTTCTCGGGAATTGAATGCACGGGAAGAGTTCCGTTTGATACCGTTCTTATTCACGGTCTGGTCAGAGATTCACAGGGCAGAAAGATGTCAAAATCACTGGGCAACGGAATTGACCCGCTGCTGATAATCGACCAGTATGGCGCAGACGCCCTGAGATTTATGCTTGCTACAGGAAATTCCCCCGGAAACGATATGCGATTTATTGAAGAAAAGGTCAAGGCAAGCAGAAACTTTGCAAACAAGGTATGGAACGCCGCAAGGTTTATCATGATGAATCTGCCCGACGATTTCAAAGCGGACAAGCTTCCTGAAAAGCTGAATGTTGAAGACAAGTGGATAATTTCCCGATTCAACACTCTCGCCAAGGAGGTTAATCAGAATCTTGAAGCATTTGAGTTGGGCGTTGCTGTTCAGAAGCTTTACGATTTTATTTGGGACATATACTGCGACTGGTATATTGAGCTGACAAAGCCGAGAATTACGGCAGGCGGCGAAACCGCACTGACTGCTCAGACTGTTCTCGTTTGGGTAATGAAGGGTATGCTCAAACTGCTCCATCCGTTTATGCCTTATATTACCGAGGAGATATGGCAGGCGCTTGTTAATGACAACACTGCAATTATTGTAAGCGAGTTCCCTGTTTATGACGAGGCTCTCTCTTTTGCTGAGGACGAAGCCAGGTTTGAAAAGATCATCACCGCTATTAAGGGAATCCGTGCGACACGCAGCGATATGAACGTTCCGCCGTCAGTTAAGGCCAAGGTTTATATCGAAACTGCTCATACCGAAACTTTTGAAGCAGGAAAGCTTTTCTTTGAGCGTCTTGCGTCAGCTTCAGAGGTTGAAATTGCAGACAAATGGGAAATTCCCGACAGCGTAACGGTCGTTACAGATTCAGCTAGAATCTTTATCCCACTCTCTGATATTGTTGACATTGAAAAGGAAACAGCTCGTCTTACAAAGGAGAAAAAAGCGGTCCAGAAAGACCTTGACTTCCTTAACGGAAAGCTCAGCAATCAGGGCTTCCTTGCAAAAGCTCCCGAAAAGCTTATTGAAGCTGAAAAGGCTAAGCTTGAAAAGGCAAAGGAAAAAATGGCGAAAATCGAGCAGTCGATCGCGGCGCTGAAAAAATAACTTATTAAAAAAAGCCTTCTGCGGTACAAAACACCTCAGAAGGCTTTACTGTTTCTAAACACGAGTTTTAGGACGATAAATTCCAGCGCAGACTGATTTTATAAATAGGTCTGCGCTTTTTGCAGAAATTTGTCGAACGGAATACAATAGCTTTTACTTGAATTATGTCAGATTTTGTGGTATACTTTTTGTAATAATATTTATCATAAAGGAGTATAGAAAATGAAATGGTCAGCGTTATTATGCGAACAACGTCAAAGGCCTTCTATATCTGGAAAAGGCGACTCAAGAAATGAGTTTCAAAGAGATTATCACAGAATTATCCAAAGCGCATCATTTCGGCGTTTACAGGACAAAACTCAGGTCTTTCCGCTCGATAAAAGTGATTTTGTAAGAACAAGGCTCACTCATTCGCTGGAAGTGTCATCATTTGCAAAATCCCTGGGACAAATGATCTTTCAGAATATCATAAAATTCAAGCAGGATTCCGAAATTACGGAAGAGATCAAAGATAAGATATGCAGCGTTCTGGAATGTGCAGGACTTATTCACGACATAGGTAATCCGCCCTTCGGTCATTTCGGTGAAGAAACAATTCGTGCGTGGTTTAAAAACAATCTGCCTAATATAAAATACAACGGTAAGGAAATTACAAATATTCTATCCGAGCAAATGCTTAATGATCTGTATCACTTTGAGGGCAACGCTCAGGCTCTCAGGCTTCTGACGAAGCTGCATTTCCTTGTTGACGAGCATGGAATGAATCTTAATTTTACGCTGCTGAACACAATAATAAAGTATCCTGTTTCATCAATTGAAATAAATAAGGAAAGTAAAAATATCAAAGAGCATAAAATGGGCTATTACTTAGCAGAAAAGGAATTGTTTGAAGAGATAACCTCAGCCACAGGCGCAGTTGATTGCCGCCACCCCCTAGCATATATTCTTGAAGCAGCAGATGACATTGCTTATAAAACCGCAGATATAGAGGACGCTGTAAAAAAAGGCTTTATTACATATTCACAGCTTATCAGGGATCTTAAAAGCGAAAAATATAGCGGCAAATGTGCAGATGAGCAAGAGCTTAATGAATACCAAAAGGCAATAGACAGGCTTGAATATTATTACAAAACAGCATTGGAAAATGAAACCTCTTCTCCCGAACAGAACGCAGTTCAGCGCTGGATAATTTATGTTCAGGGCGTATTGCTTAAATGCGCGGCATTCGGATTTACAAAGAATTATCATGAAATTATGAACGGCAGTTTTAAAGATGAAATACTGTCCGTTTCTCACGCAAACGCTCTTGCTTCTGCTCTCGGTGATCTTGCGCTCAGATATGTTTTTAAATCAAAACCCATTTATAAGCTTGAGATCTCGGCAGGAACAATTTTAAACTTTTTGTTGGACAAGCTTGTAAATGCCGTTCTTTACTATGATACGGATAAGAAGCTTTCACCGATGAGCCAGCGTCTTATCGCTTTGATTTCTGAAAATTATATCAAAGCATACAGGTCATATTCTGAGGATAAAAACGATAATGAAAAATTATATCTGCGTTTGTTATTGGTTACAGACTTTATCTGCGGAATGACAGACAGCTATGCAAAAAGACTGTATCAGGAACTCAGCGGGATAATGTAGGGGAAAATAATATGTTGATAGAAGAATATTTAGAAGACATTTATGAACAGCTTAAAGAGCAAGTTGAGGGTATGCTTGGCCTGTGTTTATTAAAAGATGTTAATTATCATTCAGGGAACATACCGGATTACAAAAATAAAACTGTGCAATTATTGTATTGTTTAAAATACCATTTTGGTTATGCCTGCGAATATGAATATATGTATCATAAGGTTTTGAATGAAATGTCAGACAAAGATGAAATTACCGTAGTGTCAATAGGCTGTGGAAACGGAATTGATTTGTGGGCTTTACAAAGTGCAATTAGCCGGGAGAATAAAGATATAAAAATAAATTATTATGGTATAGATTCATTGGATTTCAATTTTTCACAGGAACATATGATGAAGCCGAAGAAAAATGGATTACAGATCGTGAACGTAATTGGGATAACGATAACGTGCGTGAGTTCGTAAATTTATGTAATGATGCTCAGATAAAACTACTTACGTTTAGTAATCACCCTTACACGGATATTCAAGTTGAGCGGTTGAAGAATGTTTCAGTTTTAGGTTTTATATATGCAATATCAAAATTAAAGCTATTAGTTGGAATAGACAGCTCAGGGGGGCATATTGCAGCATGTTATAAAGTGCCTTCGATTACAGTTTGGGGAAAACAGACGCCGGAATATTTTTATAATATTGGCATTAAGCAGGAAAACCTTAAACATAACAAGATAAGTTATAGACCCCTCAGAAAGAATATTAGTATATGGTCAAAGGATAGATGTATAGAAAAGGTAGGTTTCAAAATTGTCTTTGATAAGATGCTGGAGGTAATAAACGGTGGAGTAAATCTTTCGGAGGATGTTTTAGATTATGATAATCATAGCAACTGTTTTATAATGGAATAGAAGGGGTTGGTAATTGATGTAATGGATTCGGACATTAAAAACCTAAAAAATATAACAGGTGGTGATATAACAAAATAATTGTGAGTTCTGTAGTTTACACAAAATATTATAAAAACTAGGAGGCTAATATGGATTACAAAATTAAATTAAACTCATTCTATCTGTGTGTTCAAGATTTAAAAAGAGCGGTTAATTTTTATGAGCAAATTTTGAACCAAAAAGTAGAAGGTGATGGCTCATTGTTTGTTATCAACGGCATAAGATTTTGGTTGTTTGATTATCAAGCTGCTAACGATAACAGAGTTGTTTTTGGACACAATTGTTTGCCAAGTTTTGAAGTAAGTGATATTAAAGCTTTAGTGGAAAAATTAGAAGAATTGCAAGCGGAAATAGTATATCCCCTTACTCATTTAGGCAACAATTGGGTTCTTGAATTTAAAGATTCCGAAGGCAATGACATTGAAGTATATTCAAGATATCGTCCTTTTGAAGAAGACCCGGACGGAAATTATTCTTTCAATTGATTTTTTTAAAAATAGAAAGAGAAAAGATTTAATGAATAACATGATGTACATTAACCGAAATATGATCCTTCGCCTGTAAAGATACGTTTTTTACAAGCGAAGGAAATAAATCAATGAATAATTGGCTATCGTGTTGTATCGTCATTATTTATTATAGGTATTGATTGGAGCAATAAAATTACAGGCAGAGGTAATGATAATGTGCAATACTTCCAAACCGACGTATCAGAATTAGTTGAAATAATGCCAGCGTTAGATAGAATCGATATACTGATCTTTCCAAAATCAATATGTGAAATTTCATCATCTGATTTGCAGTATATTGCGAAATATATTTCATCAAAAACAGATGAAATATATATTATGGCTTCGTATAGGAATGTTGAAGCTGCATTAAATCTAGACGTGAACAAAATGATATTACTTAGTAATTATTTAAATAAAGAGAAGTTTCAAATATCAATCGGCGTTCCTGAATATTCATATTCATTTGAACATAAAGGTACAGGAATAAGAAAAATATATTATGATTATGTTTATCCAGATGAAGCAATAAGCTATATTGAACAGCTGGGAAATAAATGTATACTATTTGATGAAGATGATAACGACTGTATATCTTGTAATGATATAATTACAAGGAAACCTATATTAACACTCAGCAATATACATTTCAACTGGCTTAAATTTGAAAGGTATTAAAACTCTATTGACGAATGACAAATATAGGTGTATCATATTAATAAAGGAGTGATAAAATGATAATCAGCGCAAGCCGCCGGACGGATATACCTGCTTTCTATTCGGAATGGTTTTTCAAAAGAATAAAAGCCGGATATGTTCTTGTGAGAAATCCCATGAATATCCATCAGGTCAGCAGGGTAAAGCTTACTCCTGACGTTGTTGACTGCATTGTATTTTGGACAAAAAATCCTAAGCCAATGCTTGAACGGCTTGACGAACTGAAAGATTACAGCTACTATTTCCAGTTTACCCTGAATTCCTATGCAAAGGATATTGAGCCGAATGTTCCGTCAAAGGACAAAGAAATAATTCCGACCTTTAAATTACTTTCGGATAAAATCGGCAAGGAAAGAGTTATCTGGAGATACGACCCCATAATTATCAATCAAAAATACACCGCCGAATATCATATAAAATATTTTGAAAGGCTTGCGCATATGCTTGACGGAAAGTTCGGAAAATGCGTTATCAGCTTTGTTGATTACTACAAAAAGAACGCAGCAAACTTCAGAAACAATAATATATCAGAGCTTTCTATTAAAAGCATAAGACAAATTGCAAATGCTTTTTCAGAAATTGCAGAAAGAAATAATTTTACTATAAATACCTGTGCAGAGGAAATTGACTTGAGCGAGTTCGGCATTGAACACGGAAGGTGTATTGACGATACACTGATCGAAAAGCTTACGGGCAGCAAGCTTATAATACCGAAGGACAAAAATCAGCGTGATGAATGCGGCTGTGTTGAAAGCATTGATATCGGCTTGTATAACACCTGCCTGCATGAATGTAAATACTGCTATGCAAATTACAGCAGAAATACCGTACTTTCAAATTATAAGAAATATGATATTGATTCTCCGCTGCTTTGCAGCAGTATCAGGGAAGAAGATAAGATCACTGACAGAAAAGTCAAATCTCTTATTGACAGTCAGCTTGGTTTCGGAGATATATAATAAACTCCTATTAATTATAAATGCTTTTCTGCAAATAG
Organism: Hominimerdicola intestinalis; assembly: GCF_054655215.1. Classification (NCBI taxonomy): domain Bacteria; kingdom Bacillati; phylum Bacillota; class Clostridia; order Eubacteriales; family Oscillospiraceae; genus Hominimerdicola; species Hominimerdicola intestinalis. The sequence goes on along the minus strand of NZ_BAAHNZ010000001.1, from coordinate 378,486 downwards.
TTCCTTATAAATACCTAACGCCCCTGAAGTGTCTGCGATCAGTTCAGGGGCGTTTAATATAATAAATCGGTTAGGTCATAGCATTTTTAAATGTGGAAAACCGCAGGGAATCGGGTAGAATTAAATTAGGTATATAACTCATTATCCGACGCCGCTGTAGGTAAGAATTATACACGGCGAACCCCTTATATACCGCCTCGCAAGCATAATATTTTGAGCCTCCCTGCTGTAATCTCCGTGCAGTTTAAAATTCTTATACAGACAAGCATGTACTGCTCAGAGCCGGGATACTTGAAATAAACAATGTCAATACTGATAAATGCTGTTCTTGACTATTCGGCAAATTTGGGTTACACTATAAATATAATAACTTAACTAAAGGAGGACGCTGTTATCAGACCTTTCGGAGGTAACGGCAAAAGCTTATGACACAATATGAAAAACTGCTTAAATGCTTTGAATGCGTAAAATCAATGATAAATTTCAAGCCTGAGATCGCACTGGTTCTCGGTTCGGGATTGGGTGATTTTGCAGATACGGCTGTGGATGTATATGCCGCTCTTGACTATTCTGAGATCGAGGGCTTTCCACGTTCTACCGTCGAAGGACATAAGGGACGCTTTGTGTTCGGATATGTAAACGGAGTTCCCTGTGTAATTATGCAGGGCAGAGTTCATTATTACGAAGGCTATCCCATGACCGACGTTGTGCTTCCTGCAAGACTTATGTCAATGCTGGGAGCAAAGGTTCTTTTTCTTACCAACGCTTCCGGGGGTATCAACGCCGATTTTTCCGCAGGTGACTTTATGCTGATAAAGGATCATATCTCCTGCTTTGTACCCAATCCGCTTATCGGCAGGAATATAGACGAGCTTGGTACTCGTTTTCCCGATATGAGCAGGATATATTCTCCTGAACTTAGACGTATAATTAAGGATACTGCCTCCGATCTCGAAATAAAGCTTCAGGAGGGAGTTTATCTACAGCTTACAGGGCCTTCCTTCGAGTCACCCGCGGAGATCAAAATGCTCAGAACCTTCGGTGCAGACGCAGTAGGAATGTCTACGGCTGTAGAAGCTATTGCCGCAAATCACGCAGGTATGCTCGTCTGCGGAATATCCTGCGTTTCAAATCTTGCCTGCGGAATGACAGACAATCCTCTTACTCATGCCGAGGTTCAGGAATGTGCCGATAAGGCAGCCCCTAAATTCAAAAGGCTTATTTCGGAAAGTATTGAAAATATATCTGATTACCTCAATACTGTCAACTGAAGCTGAGGTGGATCAGAAATGATATACAATGAAAACGACAGTGTAAGGCTTTCCCAAGACGGAAGCTCCGTTGTGATAATAGATCAGACGCTGCTGCCTGCCGAAAAAAGATTTATTTCACTTTCCGCCGCCGAAGAGATTTTTGACGCAATATACCATTTAAGAGTAAGGGGCGCACCTGCAATTGGAATTTTCGCAGGCTACGCCTTATATGTGCTTGCCCGACAGATTAGCGAAACCGAGGATTTCTTTGCGAGGCTTGAAGAGCTGTCGGACTATCTTAACTCCTCCCGTCCTACGGCAGTCAATCTTTCATGGGCGCTTAACAGAGTAAAGAAAGCCGCGTTAAACTGCCGCAACCTAAAAAGAAGTGAGATCCTTAACGCTATGAAAACCGAAGCCGCAGAAATTCATGAAGAGGATACAGCCGTATGCAGGAAAATAGCGGAATACGGGCTTTCCCTTATAAATGACGGCGACGGGATACTTACACACTGCAACGCAGGTGCGCTTGCGACCTCACGATACGGAACAGGCTTAGGACCTCTTCTTTACGGCGCAGAACAGGGATACAGATTCCACGCATTTATTGACGAAACACGTCCGCTTATGCAGGGCGCAAGACTTACTGCGTTTGAGCTTATGAACGCCGGGATCGACTGTACTCTGATCTGCGACAATGCGGCAGGGCTGCTTATGAGTCAAGGAAAAATACAGGCCTGCTTTGCCGGCTGCGACCGGGCGGCAATGAACGGCGACTGCGCCAATAAGATCGGAACAGCGTCTGCCGCAGTTCTGGCAAATTACTATAAAATTCCGTTTTATATTTTTTGTCCTTCATCAACGATCGACAAAAACTGCAGGACCGGAAAGGACATAGTGATTGAAGAACGCCCCGCAGAAGAAATAACAAAGCTTTATTTCAGCAGGCAGATTGCTCCCGACGGAATAAAGTGCTTCAATCCTGCCTTTGACGTTACAGATCACAGTCTTATAACTGCGATAATTACCGAAAACGGCATATTCAGATTATGATAAAGCAGCCAGTCAGCATATCCGTAACTGTCTTAGAAAAAGCCTCAGTTATAATTTCAAATAAAGATCCCGCCAAGCCTTAAACTTGACGGGATCATTTTTTAAGTTCACGCTAATTGACTTATTATTCAAACAAACCGTTTTTCAATCTTTCATATGTGGATCTTTCCAATCCTACATATACAGGAAACCTTCCTGTCTTTTCAATTGTCAGACCATTAAGCATACCCGTATGAAATGATATGTGCCTGAACTGACCAAGCGCCAACTCAAATCTGGTGTATTTACAATTTTTCGGCTTTTCGCACAGCATTTTATCGCTAAGGGAATCAATATAGGTAATAGTTTTCTGACGAACCTGTTCCAAATAGTTTAAAAGCTCATTATCTGATAAAACTATATCGCAGGGATAATCAGGATTATCCATACCGTTTTCGTGGAAAAACGGTTCTTTATAATTAAAAGGATCAAAAAACCACTTGTCTGCTGAATGTATTGTATGATATACATACCGCCACGCAGGACTTTCGCAGATAAGCGCATTGCGGTCGTAGGTTTTAATTACAGTTTCAAGGTTAATAAAATTAGGAATTACCTGCTGTTTGATTATTTCACACAGAGTGTTCATGACTTAATATCCTCCATAAGCTCTCTGCACCGAGCATATATACGCTTAGGATCTTCGCCTACGCTGAAGCGTCCGTTTTCATAAAGTACTTTTCCTGCGCACATTGTAAGCTTAACGTTCTGCTTTGAACCGCTGTAAACCAAATTTTTCACAATATTGTTTTCCGGCTGCATATTAGGCCGGGACATATCTATAACTATCAGATCCGCCTGATTTCCGACGTTAAGTCCGGTACAGTCGTTAAGCCCCATTGCAAGAGCCGAACCTTTTACCGCCGCATTCAGCACAGTATCTGCCGGACAAGCCGAAGCGTCCGCTCTGTCTATCTTCTGAAGAGCCGTCATAAGGAACATTTCCCTGAACATATCAAGGCAGTTGTTACTTGCCGCTCCGTCTGTTCCGATTGCTATATTTATACCCTTATCCTGCATTCTGCATATCGGGGCTATTCCGCTGGCAAGCTTGGAATTTGAGCCGGGACAGGTAACCGCCCAGACTCCATGCTCCTTGAATATCGCCATATCGTTATCACTGAAATGAACGCAGTGAAAGCCCGCTCCGCCGTAATTATAAATTCCCAGACTGTCAAACAGCTCAGTAGGAGTTTTCTCATATTTCTGAATACATTCAACAACCTCTTTTTCGGTTTCCGAATTATGAACCGAAACGGGAGCCTTGTACTTTTCGGCAAGCTCGGCAACCCCCTCAAGCATTTCATATTCCGCCGTATACTCGGCATGAAAGCCAAGACGGTATGAAACAAGCGGATCTACGCCGTTAAAACGCTTATAGTTTTCCTCCAGACGCTTCACATTTGACCTATCCCCGCTTATTGCTCCGCACATAACCGTTCTGAAGCCGCATTCGGTATTCGCCTTAAAATAAGCGTCCGGTTCAAAATACATATCAAAGGACGCGGTTATTCCCGAGGTAAGATATTCAAGAATCGCAAGCTTTGAAAACCAGTAAACATCCTTATCGGTCAGCTTTGCCTCCATGGGAAATACCTGCTTGAAAAGCCAGTCATGCAGCGGAAGGTCGTCCGCATAGGAACGGAGAAAGGTCATAGCCGAATGCGTATGGGCATTTTTAAAGGACGGCATAAGCAGGCTGCCTTCAAGATCGTATTCCTTTTCAAACAAGGTGTTTTTGAGCAGCTCGTCTGACGGAGCTCCGGCAAAAGCGATCTTATCTCCCTCGACCCATACCTCCTTATTCTCTATACTGATACCGTCCTGTATATCCATTACTCTTCCGTTTTTAAACCTTATCATCTTCCTCTACCTCATTTCATAATTTTAAGCAAGGGAGCTTGCTCTGCCGCACCGCAGGAGCTTGAGCCTCCGTATGCAAAGATTAAAGTTATTATATCACACTTTTTTATCATATACAAGATATTCTAAGGGTTTCAAATATAATTTTCTATAAAAACAGAATATATTTCCATTAAATAATTCAAGAAAACTTGAAAAAAAGTATTGACAACAGGCAATAATAATGATATAATAGATAAGTACTCAATCAGAGAACATAAAAATATCGCGGAGTGGAGCAGTTCGGTAGCTCGTCGGGCTCATAACCCGAAGGTCGTAGGTTCAAATCCTGCCTCCGCAACCAATGCCGAAAGAAGTCTGTTGTATTAAATAGACTTCTTTTACTTTTTCTGACAGAATATAAAGGGAATCGAACTATATCAAAAATGCCTTTTCTATAACAATGTACTCTCGGCTAAGTGAGATCTAAAGTTTTCACCCATTTTAATACTGTTTAGTACATCGAGATACCTGTCATCACTTTGCGATGACAGGTATTTTTATGCTTGCTGCAAATATCCGATCTGTTACGCTATTTTATAATTTGAACTGACTATATTATATAGTATAATTTTGTTTGAGTAAAATGCACAAAAAGAGCATACGGAATCTGATATGCTGATTCTACAAAATTATATCCCGACTGTTTTTTGATAAACTGTGGCTTTTTCGGCTCCTGCTTTGTATTAATTATGAAAGGAGGCTGATACCTCTTGGAAGTGTTGACGTTGCGTACGGACGAAGACATAGAGCAGACTATAAATAAATACTCATCCACTGTTTACAGCATCGCTATGACCAGATTAAAAAGCAGATCTGACGCTGATGATGTTTTTCAGGAGGTTTTTTTAACTATGTGCAGAAAACGCCCGTCGTTTGAAAGCGAAGAGCACCGTAAAGCATGGATAATAAAAACCACTCTTAATTACTGTAAAAGAATAACAATGAGTACCTGGCGAAGAAAAACCTCACCGTTGGAAGAAGTTTCAGACCGCTCATATCAGTTCTATACCAAGGAGGAAAACGACGTATACAACGCCGTATCAGATCTGCCTAAAAAATACCGAACAATAATAGTCCTGTATTATTTTGAAGATATATCCGTAAAAGAAATAAGCTCGATTCTGCATATCCGCGAAGGAACGGTAAGAATGCAGCTGACTCGTGCAAGGAATATACTGAAAACTAAACTGAAAGGAGATTATTTTTATGAATAAAAGCTTTTTTAAGAATATGAAAGAACAACTAAAGCCCTCCGATAAGGTTTTAAATGAGCTTCTTGAAAAAATAAACAGCGCGCCGCGGGTAAAAAGCAGAGTATGGCTTAATATTACATATGCTGCGGCAGCAGCGGCGGTACTTATCTTAGCGGTTACTTTTATTCCCGGAGCGAGTTCCGACGGAAAAATAAAAGTTTATGAAAGCAGCACCGCTTCCGACTGCGGCAGTAATTCAGGCTGCATAGTCAAAAATCCGGCAGCTTCCGCCGACAGTATTGCCGCAGGATTCGTTATTGATAATAATAACAGCCTGAATCCTCAGAGCAGCAGTTCATCCGGTGCGCCTTCTAAGGATAATACCTCTGAAACGAACGGCGAAAACTCCAAAACCGATAACAAGAAGTCCGAAGAAAGCAAAGCTCCGTCAGACAGCAGCTCCGTCAATGCAGCTGACAGCAAGACTGATACAGAGGAATCTTCAAAGACCGACGACGTTTCAGGTGCGGCAAACTACAGCAGTTCTGACGCTGATCAGGACGAAGCAAATAAGCTTGCTCAATGCACAGCAATAGACTATAACGGATCTACTTATAATTATATTTTAATTTCTTCATCCGAAGAAACCGGAATTACAAAGCTCGGTTCCGGAACAGCAATGGCGGAAAATATATCTGTGACTGCTGATATTTACAGTGACGTTACGCTTCCTTCCGATACTCTTATCTGGCTGAAAACCCGTACATCAGATTACTATGCATATTTTAACAGCGGCTTCCCCAAGGATACTCTTTCCCGGTATATAAGTTCACTTTGCCTAAAAAATTTATCCTGCATTCAGGCTATGGGTGATCTGACGCAGTCATATTCCTCTGAGATTAATACCGAATTTGACTGCGAAAAGAACCGGCAGGCAGTTACAATGCTCGGATATCTGGAGAGTATTGCAGGCTCGGCTCAGAAGTGCGACAACGATACAGCATATGAAAATATACACAATTCAGGCAGCTACGGGCTGTATTTTGAAATGTCCTATCCGTATTCATATTCTCAGCAATGTACGATCTCAATGAGCCGCTCGGGATATATCCAATTCAGGTTTATGGGACAGACCTCATCTTATTATGTCGGAGCTAACGCCGATATTATGATCGACAGACTGTCCGGCGATTTTAACCTTCAATAATAAATTTCTCTTTATATTAACAAAGCAGCGCCGCATATCTTATCATGATATGCGGCGCTGCCGGCAGTTATTATAAATTATGCCCTTGCTGCAAGATCTGCAAATTCCTCTCTGTATTTATCTGTAATAAGATCATACTTATTAAGTGTATCCAGAATTTCATTAGGTTTAATATCAGAATATTCGCTTCCCTTTAAATACATTGCAAATTCGGCAGCACAGGCTGCAAACGCAAGATTCGACGGCATTTCTTCGGTATAGGAATCAACCCTAACTGCATTTTGTATCTCACGGCTATCATTTTTCTCGGGACTCTTATACCTTAGTTTTACCGTAAGCAGCTCCTTCTGAAGCTCACCGCTCTGATTAATTTCAGCGCCGCTTTCTTTTGTATCCTTTACCTCTGCTGAGGAAGTGTTTTTCTGATATTTAAGCTCTATTCCCGATGAACCTGACGAACCAAGAACTCCTTTAACAGGTATTATCTCATAAAGAGCGGTAACGCTGTGACCCGCTCCCATATCCCCGGCGTCCTTTTTATCATCGGTAAAATCCTCGTCTTCAAGCAGGCGGTTCTCATAGCCTACAAGCCTGTATGCCGCAACGTTAAGAGGATTGAATTCGACCTGTATCTTAACGTCCTTGGCAACGGTATAAAGCGTTCCGCTCATTTCAGCCACAAGCACCTTTTCCGCCTCGCTGAGGGAATCTATATACGAGTAGTTTCCGTTTCCGTTATCGGCAAGCGCTTCAAGCCTATCGTCTTTAAGATTGCCGGTTCCGAAGCCGAGGACCGACAGGTAAACTCCGCCTTCACGCTTTTTCTCCACCAGCGCCGTAAGCTCCTCCGCAGAAGATACTCCTACGTTAAGGTCCCCGTCCGTTGCAAGAATAACTCTGTTGTTTCCGCCTTCTATGAAATACTCCTCAGCGATATTGTAGGCTCTGTTTATTCCCGCCTCGCCTGCGGTAGAGCCACCCGCCTCCAGCGAACCCAAGGCGTCGGTTATCTTTGTATAATTGTCACCTGTTTCTCCCTCAAGAACGACCTTATCCTCACCCGCGTAAGTAACTATAGAAATTCGGTCGTTTTTATCAAGATTTTCCGCAAGCATTGCAAACGCCTGCTGAACCAGCGGCAGCTTGTTTTGATCCATCATAGAGCCGCTTACGTCAATAAGAAATACAAGATTCATAGGAGGTCTTTCGGTAACCTCAATATCCTCCGCCTTTAATCCGACAAGCATAAGCTTCGATTCACTGTTCCACGGACAGTCGGAAAGCTCCGTCGTTATCGAAACCGGATCTTCTCCCGAGGGCTGAGGATAATCGTAATTGAAGTAATTTATGAACTCTTCTGTCCTGACTGCGTCCGGGTTTACCGTTTCTCCGTTTAGCAGCATTCGTCTGATATTTGCATAAGAAGCGGTATCGACGTCAGTTGAAAAGGTTGAAAGCGGATAATCTGCAACAAGCTTATATCCGTTTTCCGTATATTTTGCATATTCCTCAGCGTTAGGCTGCTCATTCAAATATTCTTCTGAATAATTATCGCTTTGACCATCAATGGTATTATCGTTTGAGGGTCTGTAATTTCCGCCGTTCATGCTTGCCGAATCCTTTGCACCGCATGAAGTCATTATTCCCGCAGACATAAAAACCGCAGTTGTCATGCTTAACGCCTTTATTAGATTTTTCTTTGTGTTTTTCATAGTGCCGTCCTCCCTTTATTGTCATTATGATAAAGCTTTGTATATATTATTTTTTCGCATACTCGTCAGTATTTTTCTCAACCTATCCCCCTGAGAGTATATCTTAAAAAGCGTACGATCCGAAGCGAGTACATATACAGCGCTGCGCTTTTACCTGCTCAGGTTCGTTAACCGTCCTGACTGATAATTTTTTCGTCCTTAACGATCCCCTCGCATATTATGGTATAAAGCGTATTCCCTGTAAAATCGTCTTCAAAGCTTTCATTGTCGTTTCCGTAAACTCTGTTGTAGCAAATATAATTATTGCCGCCGTAAGATATTCCGTTTATTATAAGTACCTCAGGGCCTCCATCCACCGCTGGATTTTCATAAAATATACCGTCCCGAATCGTATATTGCTCCCCCGTCTGCTTATCCGTCAGCGTGAGGACCGCATTTGTAATGCCGCCTCCGACCGAATTATTCCCGTCAAATTCACAGGGCTGCTGGTTCTCAATTACAGTTATAAAATTCCACAAGTCTTCAATTGTCCCATTATCTGAAATCTCGCCGGAATAGCGAATATCTGAGTGAGTTTGTTTGTCGTAAACCATTACCGTTCCGGAGAATTCATAATCCTCGGGATTTCTATCCGACAGCTTAAAATACTCACGAGCACTTACATTGCTCACAGATGAACTATCTGCTAACGGCAATGAAACATCAGATCGAGAACTGTCACTTACATCACCGCACGAGGTCAGCGTTACCGAATTGATAATTGTAATAGATAAGCTCACTGCCTTTAAAAGCATACTGTTTGTCTTTTTCGTAATGTCGTCCTCCTTTTCTGTAATTCGCCTCAAACACTCTCCCACTCCTCGATCAGAGCTCCGATACTGTCGGTATAGGCAATTCTCATACGGTCGTAGTAAAAATCGTCTATACCTTCCTTAGGATAAATACATTCCGCAGAATCCTCTGAAAGCGACGACCAGCCGTTATGAAATACGATCTCGCCGTTCTCGGTAAATTCTATCTGAGGAGCGTTCTCAAATACTATCCTGTATTCACTGCCCTCCTGCTTCATAGGCAGCAGATAGCTGCCGCCCTTATTCATCAGATACGGGGTCTTTGACGTTATCTTTATTTTCTTTGCTATCCGTTTTTCGCTGTTCCCCCGACAGATCACATTGCCGACAGCTAAAGTATACTCGCAGTAATCGCTCCTTTTATCTGCTTCGGTAACTGTACAGTCAATAAAGAACTCCGTTTCCTCAAGAACCCTTTTTTCAACAAAGTAATCGCCGCCGCTGTAATCATAGTCCTTATAGCTCTTTTCTCCGCTGTATGCAAGGCTTAATGACTGAAAGCTTGTTTTTGCTATTTTCTTTTGTTCTCCTCCGGAATTATATGGAATGTTTATATCGGCGGCAGGGTTTGTGAATATTTTAACCCCAAAAACAATTACAGCTATACAAGCCGCCGCATAGAGCCATTTCAGCGGCTTTTTCCTCCTGCTGCGAGACGCTGTTTCTATGACGCTCTTTTTATCCGATCTAATATCCTTTGGCGGATCATATCTTTTTTCCGCCGTTTCCTTGTCCGTACTTTCCTTTATCCTGCCCCATAATTTTTCCATATCGGGAGCAGTATTCTCCACATATTCATCGTAAAGTTGTTTCAGGTTTTTTTCGTTCATAATGCCGCTCCCTCCTTCACAAATTTTCTCAGCTTGTGTATCGCCCTGCTGTATTTCCATGTGACGGAGCCTAACGGCTTATGCATTATCTCTGAAATTTCTCTGAACGTAAGCTCAAGCCCTATATGAAGGTTTACTATCTCACGTTCCGGTTCCGAAAGCAGATCCATTGCTTCACCGAAGGACATAACACTTTCAGCTGTTTCGTCAGTGCGCTTCTTATCCGGAATACTTTCTTTCAGTCCGTTTTCCTCTTCGTCCAGCGCAAAAACCGTTCTGTTTCTCTTTTTCAGGAAATCCGCCGCCATATTGTGAGCGATAGTTACAAGCCAGCGCTTGTGCCCGTTTCCCATACGGTAGTATTCAGCCTTCTGCCAAAGCCGCAAAAAGAAATCTGATGTAAGATCCTCAGCGTCCTGAGGACTTCTGACAATATTAACGAACGTTTTGTATATGTACTTTCCGTAATCCTCATATACAGCCCTGAGTCCGTCAGTATCGCCTTTCAGAATCAGCTCCATTCTGAAATCGAATTCCTTATCGGTCATAGCTTCACACCCTTCGATATTTTATATACGATCTGCCCCTGTCATATTTATTGGGCAATAATACACAAAATATAATTTTATTTTTTGTAAATTTTACACAAACTCCTGCTTTTATAAATAAAGGCGGTCAAGCCGCCTATGATACTGATATTATTTACTTCCTGGCTTTAATCTGTCCTCGGCTATCTCTATTGAAACGTCGTAAAAGGATATGACATTATCCTCAGGCCCGTTTCTGATACGCCTCAATACCTTATTGATCGGATACACTGCATTTTTTTCGTCTTTTTTCAGATAAGGGACGCCATCCTCTTCGGCTGCCCAGCTATATCCGCACTCTTCAAGCCTGCACCGCAGCAGTACCTGTCCCAGATAAACGCCGAAAATTACCGCTGCGTTCCATATATATTTATCGCTTGCTTCCCCGCTCGCCGCATATCTGCTTTGTCCGTCAAGCAGCTGTTCGAGGGAAAGTATGCTGTCGGGAGTATAGTCAAGCGTCCAGCCCCCTGATGCAGCGACCTTTACCGCCTTATGGCATATCTCCGCAATATTTATACCGTTACCGCTGTTTAATTTAACCGCCTCCTCAGTCCTTTATTCCCTTAAATACCATTGCCGATATCGGCGGAATATTTACGTTTCCCCTTATAGGGAACTTATTCATTTTTCCCTGCTCGTTCAGCCTGGTATAGAATCTGCCCTCAGGCAGAACAAGATTTCTTTTATCATGATACGGATTAAACGCCGCTATAAGACACGTTTCATCATTTTCAAGCTTAAAAACAACAAAGTTATCGTCGCCGGTATCGAGAAATTTAAGATATTTACCTATCTCGTCCTTTGTCCTGAGCCTGAAAAGCGGATTGTTTTTTCTTACTCGTATAAGCGCCTTATAATAATTGAATACATCTATATTTTCCAGCTTTTCGTTCCATTTTACCGAATTTGTATGATCGGGGGCATTATAGCTGTCATGGCTGTATATGTTAACTTCGTCTGGCTGTTCCCCCTCCGAAAGAAGCCTCGGCTTTGAGCGCAGAAAATCCTGACCGAGCTGTAAAAACGGAACTCCCTGCGCCAGAATTATTACTGCCGCCGCAAGCTTATCCATTTTTATCCTATCGTCTCTGGAATTGTGCTTAGCCGAGATCGCAAGCTTATCCCATAGCGTATGATTATCATGAGCCTCGCAGTAATTTATCGCCTGCGACGGCTCAAACGCCCAGCATGCCTCAGGCGATAGGTTATTTATCTGCCAATGAGGAACAGAGCCGGCAATTCCTCTTTTAAGAGTATATACAGCGTTTACATTGCCGTTTACAAAGCCCTTGTCATAAGGATTAAATGTTCCTCCCTTAACTGCGTCCCGTATATTGTCATTGAAAAGTCCGACGCTTCCGAATTTATAGGAATTCCATTTGTAAGCGAGCTTATCTGCCGAAATGGGAGATTCCCCTCCTGTCCAGCCCTCCCCGTACATAAGCAGGGCAGGGTCGAATTTATTAAGCTCCTCTCTGATCATATTGACCGTTTCAATATCGTGCAGCCCCATAAGATCAAAGCGGAAGCCGTCAAGCTTATATTCCGACGCCAGAAATTTAAGCGAATTTATCATAAATTTTCTGTACATAATATGATCCGACGCAGTTTCGTTGCCGCAGCCGGAGCCGTTTGAAAATCCGCCCTTATTATTCAGACGGTGATAATAATACGGAAAGCTTTTATGAAATGAAGATTTTTCGGTAAAATAGGTGTGATTGTAAACAACGTCCATAATTACGCCTATCCCGTTTTTATGAAGAGCCATTACAAGCTGCTTGAACTCGCTTATTCGCTTTGCCGGATTCTCAGGATCGGAAGAATAAGATCCCTCCAGGCAGTTATAATTCAGGGGATCGTAACCCCAGTTATACTGTGCCTTATACGGCTTGCTTTCATCGACAGTAGCATAATCAAAAACCGGCAGCAGCTGAACGTGAGTTATTCCAAGCTCCTTCAGATGATCAAGACAGGTAGAAGCCTCCTTGTACTTCGTTCCTGTGCGTGTAAACGCAGTAAACTTTCCTCTCTCCTGCCATTCTATACCGCTTGTTTCGTCAATTGAAAAATCCCTGACATGACATTCGTAAATAACCGCATCGCATATGCTTTCACAGCGGGGCCTTGAAACCCTGTCCCAGCCGTAAGGGTCGGTCTTATGCATATCAAGAATACAGCCGCGCTTGCCGTTAATGCCGCAGGCCTTGGCATATATATCTATAGTTTCGTATTTATCCCTGTTGTCAAATTCATATGTGTAGGTATAAAAAACGCCCTCGGCGATCCTGAGCAGCTCTACGAACCATACTCCGTGCCAATGGCGTTCCATAGGCAGAGTTTCTATCAGATTATCGCCGTCCCCGTCAGTATAAAGATTAAGGTATACCGCCGTAGCCAAAGGAGACCAAGTTCTGAACTGGGTCTTTCCGTCTTGGAATACAACTCCAAGATCATCTCCGTCATATGCGTTATCCCTGTCAAACTGCCGGTAATCTGTTATATTGTACATCTGCCATGCCCCTTGTTTATATATTTAAATTATTCAGCCGATACTCCCAAGGCTTCACCCAGCCTCACCTTCGTTTCAAAGCCCTCTTTTGTATTCTTTATAAGATCTCCGCATACGCTTACCTTACCTTTTTCCAGAAGAAGTATTACAGTTGAGCCGCCGAATTCAAAAAAGCCCTTTTCCTCCCCCCTTGAAACTGTTTTGGTTTCAGGGTGAGAGTTGGTGATCTTTCCTACCATTGTTGCCCCGACCTCCATCTGGATAATATCGCCGAAGCGCTCTGTCCTTATCATACAGTATTCTCTGGAGTTTTCCTTGTATACCGGAATATACCGATTGACAACGGGATTTACCGTATAAAGCATTCCTTCTATATGCCTGTTATGACTTTTGATTCCGTCAGCGCAGTAGCTGTAACGGTGATAGTCGTCAACGGAAAGCCGTATTATAAGCGCAGTTCCTCCGTTATACCTTTCCGCCAGCCTGCTGTCCCGCAGCAGCGAGGCTGCCGTATAAACCGAATTTTTTACAACAAACATACTTGAATTGGTTATCTCATAGGCTGAGACTTTTCCGTCACAGGGCGAAATAAGAACGTTATCGTCAAGAGTTATCCAACGCTTCCCCGGCTTCAGCTTCCTTGTAAAAAAGTCATTGAACGACGAATACATCCTCTCCTCGTATTCAGCCATATCAATATTGTTTTTCTCGGCAAAGGTAATCGCCGCACCTGCCGAAAGCCTGCTTGAAAGTATAACCCTTGAACATTTTGAGAATATCGGAAGCGCCAGAAACTTCATAAGCGCCCTGCCTAAAGCCGACGAATAAGCGTCTGCAAGAAACTTGTCCTGCTTCGTTGTTTTTTCATACTCGTTTCCGTGTCTGTCGCGGTATTTCACAGCTTTGACCTCCTCAGGCTATATTATATGGTTGAATTTCAGATACCCGATAAGAATTATAGCTCCCATTGTAAACAAAATAAGTATACCCTTAAGGGACAGCTTTTTAACGTTTATATTAAGTACAAAAAGTATAGATATAAGTATCATGAAGCCCTGAAAAACGTACGGAAAATATCTGTGGGGAATATTCTGCCTGCCCAGATAAAGCAGCGGAAGAATTATAGCTACGGTCGTTACCGGAAGCCCCTGGTACTGCTTTCTAAGCTCGCTTGTCTGACGCTGACGCTCCTCCTCCATTACATTGAAGTAGCCAAGTCTGATTACAGCGCCCAGAACGATCATAACTGCCGACAGAAGTCCGAGTCCGTTGTTAAAGCCGTAATGATAGCCTATCACTGCCGGAAAAACTCCGAAGCATACAAGATCGCAGAGCGAATCTATCTGGATCCCGAATACCTTTTCATGATCTGTTCTGTTTTTCATTGACCGTGCTATCTTTCCGTCGAACAGGTCGCATATACCTGACAGCAGCAGACATAGAAACGCTATGGATTCATGTCCCTCAAAAACCTGCGTTATACCGAAAACCGACGACGCAAGTCCTATATACGTCAGAATTACGGAATAATTATAGAAACCAATCATTTTTAAAACTCCTTATTTTTTCAGGCATAAATGCCGTATCCTTTTACCTGTTCCCGTCCTTTTCATGTTCCTCTGCGGCGCTCTTTCGCATACATAGAATATGAGCCGCAAACGTAACTGCCGCACTCATAATTAGCAGGCAGTAAAAGCTAAGACCTCTGCTCAGCAGCATTCCCGAGCGCACATATCCGTCGGAAAAGATCCCGCTGAACATTACGATAAAGCAAGCCTCCGTTATACCGGCAGCTCCCGGAAGAGGCAGCATTTCAACAGTGATCGAGATCATTGTCTGTATGGCTATTATTCCTATAAAACCCGTTCCCGATAAGCCGTAGGATCTATAAACAACATACGTTACTGTCAGCAGAAAAAGTCTCTGCACCGCAGTTATTAGAAATATATTGACTATCGCCCTTACGTTATTCTTGATATATTCTGCGCCCTTAATATAGTTATCACAGACACGGTCTATTTTGTTCAAATACTTCTCATTGTTTTTCTGTTTGAGAAAATGTATCCTGCAAAGGAAATTGATAATTTTTATACCTGCCGACCTTGCCCACATCGGTCTGAAAAAGATAAATACCAATCCTCCGATATACGCAAGATTCAGAATAAAGCCTATTATAAGAAGCCACATCCAGCTTCCCACATGTTCCACAACAAAGCTGTGCCTGAAAATAAAGAACAATACCCCGAATATAACAAGAACCGCCTTGTATGCGACCGTAACAACAAGCATTATAAGCGACGAAAAACCAATCTTTATCCCGTCCTTTTTCATGTAAAAGACCTGAGCCGGCTGCCCTCCCGATGACGACGGAGTGATACAGCTGTAGAAAAAGCCTATAAAGCTGTATTTCAGGCATCTGTAAAACGGAGTTCTGTCGCCGAACATTGTAAGCATATATTTGAAAATCACCGATTCACCGCTGACAAACAGGAATACGCACAGTACTCCCGCCGCAAGCCACTTCTTATCCGCACGGTGAAGATCGGCAAGTATTATTTTCAAGTCGGTATCGCCGAACAGCAGTCTGAAGGTAAGAAAGCCTATAACTGCGATAAATAGAATATTAAGAGCATAGCTCAGGGTTTTCTTCAACCTTTTACCTCCGTTTCGTTAACCGTGCAGCACCAGCCGCAGCGGCTTATTCCTTTGCTTTTCACACATAATTATAAACTGAATATAAAAATAAAAATCAGATATTTATCTTAAATAAATCTTTAGAAAAAATACAGCGCAGCAAGTGAAACAATTATCTGGACGATAGTAAATCTGAATACTACCTGGGTATCGGACCAGCCCTTGTTTTTTCTCATGTGATCGTGGAGCGGAGTCCTGATATTTTCCATAAACCTTTTCATTCCTAGAAAACGCCTGAAGGAAAGCTTCATAAGTCCCAGCCCTCCGTCAATTATCAGAACGATACATAACGGGATAAAGAGCAGAGGTCTGCCTGTCTTTAAAGCGCAGACAGCAAGAAAAACGCCCATTGCCCTAGAGCCGGCATCGCCCATAAGCAACTTGCTGGGCGAACAGTTGAACCAGAGATAGGCAAAAGCAGCCGAAAGCATTACTACGCAGACAAGCCTGAAGCCCGAACCTACAGATACCGCCATAAACGAATAAAGCGAAACGCAGAAAAGAGAACCGCATAAGCCGTCTACTCCGTCAGAGCAGTTGGTTACATTTATACTTGCCCATACGAGAATTACTCCAAGTATACCGAAAACAATTACCGGAAGCTCGAAGCTGTGCCCGAATATACTTATTTCCGTCCCGTTATGGTATATATAATCGGCTGAGATACCGACTGCGATCATGAAATCAAGAATACCCTTTTTAAGCTCTCCCCACGGCTTCTCGGCGGCGTCATCCAGAAAGCCTGTAAGCATTGCGGCATAAATAAGTACAAGATATAAAAGCAGCTCAGTGTTCAGAGGTACAAAAAGAGCCGTACACAGAGTAAATGCGGTTATGAGAATAACTCCCGCTCCTCTGGGTTTTCCCTCTGAAAGTGCGCCGTTTACCGCAAACTGCCTGCCCTGATCCTTGGGAAGCACGCGCATAAAATATTTAAGAGCAAATAAGGCTATAAAAAAAGTGCCGAGTACCGTTATAAGCATTGCAGTCTTATAAAAACCGGAGCCGTCAATAAGATTTATCAGCATAAAAATTGATCAATCCTTTCAGTTGTGCAAAAAATCCTTTTCCTGCGCAGTTTTACCGCCGCAGACTATTCCATGCGAACAGTTATACTATATAATTATACAACATATAAATTAAAAATGCAAACACAAACCTATGGCATTTTGCACAAAATTTTCAGGATAATATTGTTTGGACCGCTTTGATAACGAAAACTGCTGTGTGTTGTTTTCGTTAAATAGACATATAATATTAATTTCTGCAAATTATTTAACGTTTAATTGTGAATTCTGCACACATTTTTGTGCAATGTAAACGATTTATCATATGATAATTTGGTTAAATAGTATCTTGAAAAGTTTCCGAAAATTATGTATCATTATATTTAGCAATAAAGAAAAATAATTTGTTGCTGAGTAAAATGGGTAAAATCAAAACGGCTTTAAGCCGTAATTTCAAACTTACTTACTGGGAGGAAATTAAAATGAGTGTTAAAAAGATTGCCGCAATAGTATGCGCACTTTCAATGACCACAGCAATGCTCGCTTCTTGCGGAGATAAGGACGAGTCTTCGTCTTCTAGCTCAAAGGCTGATAATGCTTCTTCAGCTGCAGCAGCAGAGAGCACAGCAGATTCGGCTGCCGAATCTGAAGCTGAGTCCGCCGCTGAGTCAGCTGCTGCAGACTCAAGCGAAGCCGACGAAGAAGAATATCCCGGAGTCGTAACCGAATTCAAGGGTCACGATGCTATGCTTATGTTTGCAGACAGCGAATGGTTCTGGCGCAATATGAATATGGCTAACGACGCAGATGCCGAGACTCCTTCGTATGGTGTTGACGCTGACGTAACAGGTGACGGTGAATATACCGTTTCTATTAATAAGAATACTATTCTAGGAACAGACGACGCTCCTAATGAAGGCGCTCTTATTAATGAGGATACCGGAGAACTGTTTGCAAGCAACGGCGTATCCGTATTCTGTGTTGATATTATGGGTATCGTAGACGGTACTACAAACTACAAGGGCGAAGCTATCAAGAAGAATAAGCTCAAGGAAGGCGATCCTCTTACAAAGAAGGACGCTCCAGGAGCTTATACCGGACAGGAGATCACCTGCGAAGTAACTTCTATAAAGGCTGACGGCAAGGAAGTTGAATTTGATCCTTCAAAGATAGTTTACGGAAATATCGAGGATAACAACAACTGCTACAGAATTGAGATCTACAACTCCTACGGCGATACCGTTAAGGATCCTCCTATTGACCCAATGGCACTTTCCTTTGAGAAGGAGCTTTCAGTAACCTTTAAGATCTCCGGTCTTGACAAGGAAGCTGCAGCTGAATAATTTTCAAATAAATGCACATAATCCGGCTTTGTTCGCAAGGTCGGATTTTTTATACGCATTTATCATATTATTTGTATTGCGGATTTTTATTGTCCGGCTGTAATTTAATAACTGGAACGAAAATGGTATAAAAATATTAAATTAAACGTTTGCGTGCCGTCGTTTTTACCATACATAAGCACCGCCAATTATGCAGACTGATGAATATATCTAAAAACGCCCTTATTTTATTGACCTTCCTTGAACCAAGTGCTATAATTTAAATATAAGCGAAGTTATTCAGGCTAGTGTATATTGACAGGAGGATATAAAAATATGAAATCATATAAACGATTGCTTTCCTTTGCGGCGGCCGCAGCCTTAACGGTATCGACTGCCGCCTCGTGGGGATCGGCTTCTGTTTCAGCAGAAGATTCCGTTCTTTATATAAACGAGGTCTGTACGGGAAATAACGGAGAAAACGGAAACATTACCTACGCTGCTGATACAAGCGGCGAATACTGCGATTGGATCGAGCTTTACAACCCCTCCGCCAGCGATGTGAACCTTTCCGGCTGGAAGCTTATTAAAGACGATTCAAGCGAGTATTCGTTCGGAGATGTAACTGTAGCGGCGGGAGAATATAAAATTGTTTTCTGCTGCAAAAAGTATGCCGGCGACAGCAGCTACCCGAATGCAGGGTATAATCTTTCCGGTGACGGAGTTACTCTTGCGCTTAACAACGGATCGAAGGATATAGATACCGTGCAAGTGCCTGCGCTGGCAAAGGACACCTGCTATGCAAGACAGCCGGACGCTACTGATAACCTTGCTGTGGTATACCCTACACCGGGAGCTTCAAACAATGACGCTGAGTCAGCCGTTCCCTGCAACGCACCGGAGTTCAGTGCGGAAAGCGGAATGTACAGCAGTCAGTTCGGACTTTCATTATCAACCGACGAAGGCAATACCATCTATTATACAACGGACGGAAGCGATCCGGCTACAAGCTCGACACGAAAAGAATACACATCTGAAATAACAGTTAAAAACCGTTCTTCCGAACAGGCGATACTTGCAACGTTTGTAAAGGTTTCTGAAATAACCCCTTGGAACAATTCAAACAGCTTTCCGTCAAACAGCGCAGTGGACAAGGGTACAGTCATCAGAGCCTGTACTCTCAGCAGCGCCGGAAAATACAGCGATACAGTAACAAAGTCTTATTTCGTAGGAGTTTCAAGTAAAAACCACAATAACCTGCCGATCATCTCCGTTACTACGGATACCGCTAACCTTTTTGATTATGATACGGGAATATATATCAAGGGAAAGACCTATTACGATTATATTAAGGGCGGAAACGTCGACTGGGATAATCCCGAAGCAAACTACAACCAGCGGGGACGTGAATGGGAAAGAGAATGTCATATAGACTTTTTTGAACCTGACGGAACGCTTGCCCTATCTCAGGACTGTGGAATGAGAACCCAGGGTGCATACTCCCGTGCCTCATATCAGAAATCCTTTAGATTCTACGCCCGTGACGAATACGGAGAGAAAAATTTCAAATATGAATTTTTCAAAGGACTGACTAAGGAAAACGGTTCAGGAGAAGCTGTAAAAAAGTTTAAGAAGCTTGTTATAAGAAACGGCGGAAACGACTGTGATTATACCAAGTTCAAGGACAGCTATCTTCAGTCGCTGGTATCAGACAGAAGCTTCGATACTCAGGCAGGACGGCCCTGCGTTCTGTTTATTGACGGCGAATACTGGGGACTTTACACACTTCAGGAGGACTATGACGATTCTTACTTTGAAGAAAACTACGACGTCGATAAGGACGAGGTAATAGTTTATAAAAAGGGAGAAATAGACGAAGGTTTTGAAGAAGATATCGTTTATGCCGATGAACTGTATAATTTTGCAAAAAACAACAATATGTCAAATGCCGCAAATTATGAAAAGATAAGCCAAATGCTCGATATAGACAGCTTTATAGACTATATGGCGACCGAGATCTATATAATCAACGAGGACTGGCCTGGAAACAACTACGCTATGTGGAGAGTAAGGAATACCGACGAAAGCAACCCTTACTCGGACGGAAGATGGAGAATGCTGTATTACGATACTGAAATGGGAGTAGATCATTACGGCAATTCCTCTACCAAATACAATATTAATAATCTTCAGAAAATAATGAATAATAAGAGTGATTTTCTTCCCGTTATCTTCAATTCACTTATGAAAAACAGCAGCTTTAAGGAAAAGTTTGTTACATCAATGATGGATCAGATGAATGTAAACTATAACTGGAGCCGCTGTCAGGAGCTTATGAAGCCGTTCTACGACGCTTATTTCCCAGAGCTGACAAAATACTTCAGCCGTTTTCCGTCATGGGCAAATGTCGGCAACGCTTCGACGCCGTGCTATAACAGGATGGTGACATTCCTTAAAAACCGCCCGTCATATGTTCCAACTATGATGAAAAATTCTCTGGGACTCGGCAGCGCAGTCAGCGTAAATGTTACCGCAGTTAATTCAGACGGCGGAACAGTTAAATTAAATACGTCACAGCTCGATCTTTCAAAGGGATTCAGCGGAAAATATTTTACTGATTATAAAATTACCCTTACCGCCGAGCCTAAAGAGGGATATATTTTCAAAGGCTGGTCAGGAGGAATTTCCTCTCAGAGCAAAACTATAAGCATTTCACTTTCAGGTAATACGAATATACAGGCCGTATTTGACAAGGAAGGCGAAAGCAATATCCATACAGTTACGTTCAAATACGGAACAAAGACCTACACTTCCTTTGTACAGGACGGCGGAACAGCTTCCGCTCCGTCCGGATTGTTTGAAAGAACCGGATATACGCTTTCTTGGGATAAACCGCTAACAAATATCAGATCCGATATTACAGTAAACGCAGTTTATACGGGTATTAAATACACTGTCAAGTTTACTCCCAACGGAGGAACAGGTTCAAGCTACACGCAGAGCTTTACATACGGCAAGGCACAGGCCTTAACGGCGTGCAGGTTTACACGAAGCGGATATATTTTCACAGGCTGGGCAAAATCGTCCGCAGCTGATATAAGCTATGCCGATAAGCAAACGGTAAATAATCTTTCTTCGTCAGCAAATAAAACCATTTACCTTTATGCAAAATGGAAAAAGAGTATTCCCTCCTGCACGGTTTCCGGAATCGGAACTAAGGTCTATACCGGAAAAGCGATCACTCAGCCGATAACCGTAAAATACGGCTCGACTGTTCTTAAAGCCGGAACAGACTATACGGTAAGCTATACTAACAATACAGCGATCGGCACGGCTACGGTTAGAATTACCGGCAAGGGAAATTACGGCGGGATCAAAACGATTCAATTTAAGATCAAGCCGGCAACAGTTACCGGACTGACCTGCTCCCGCTCTGTAAAAAGCGTAAGGATCAAATGGAATGCCGTAAAGGGAGCGGATAAATATCAGGTATACAAGAAGCAGTCAAACGGTGAATACAAGCTGCTTGCAGAGGTAAAGGCTCTGGAGTACAAGGAAACCGGTATGAAGTCAGGTCAGCTTTGCGACTACAAGGTAAGAGCCAAGACCAACGGAGTTGTCGGAACCTGCGGAAGATATATAACGGCTACAAAAACCGTTACACCTGTTCTAAAGGGAACTGCCGGAACGAAAAGCGCCGCTTTAAGCTGGACAAGATGTACGGATTCGGAGGGCTATCAGATAGTAATGTCTGCTTCAAAAAACGGCAAATACACTGCGATCAAATATCCTAATCCCAACAAAATTACAAGCTATAAAAAAAGCGGACTTACCAAAGGAAAAACCTATTACTTCAAGATACGCTCATTTAAGACCGTAAACGGCAAGAAGCTTTACAGCGATTATTCATCAACTGTTGCAGTAAAGGCAAAGTAGTCATATACGCATATTGGAAACGGTTTAAGGCAATAGTTATAAAGCATTAAACAATCGCTAAAAATAATATACAGCAGATCATGTGAACAGTTCCTTGATAACCAGACGGTATCAAGGAGCTGTTTTTTATAAAATGTTCAGCAGATCTTTCTTGATGAGATCAACGCAGAAAATTAAAACCCAGATAAGATAAAGCAATAGAATCAACTAAATTTTATTAAAAATTCAAAAAATCCGTTTATAATTACCAAAACACTCCAAAAAGCATTGATTTTATTTTTTAACTGATGTATAATAAAAATATTGATAACTATAATAAGCGTTTTGCTCTGCATCAAAGTTCTTACAGAGAAAAATATTTTATTGATTATGATGAATATGAAGAATACATTGGGTATAAACTGTCTGGGTTCAGCAATATTTTATACATATCATAACCAGGAGGAATCGTAGTGAAAAAAAGTAGCATAGCAGCTGTTATAATTACATTGATTGTTTCTGTGCTTTACACTTCACAAAACGCTGTATATGCGGCACAAGATAAAGCAAGGACCATAACAATTCATCTGACATCAGTTCCCGATGAGGCATATTATGTTGATCTTCTTGTAAAAATTACAGATTCCGATGCAGTATATACTGTATTTAACAGTGAAAATGCTGAGAGAAATGGTTTTGATAAAAACGATAGCTATGTCGGCTATGTAAATGAAGGTTACATTAGCTATTCATTGCATTTTACTAATGCTGATAATGATATGAAGATAAACAAATACAAAAATGATTATTCAGACAACATTCGTGCTGATAATGAATTTATTCCATTTGACTATCCCAATTACAATAAGAATTTTGATTTGTTAATGCAATATTCCCCAAAAATCAAAGTTGCCATACTGAATGAGGATAAGGAAGTGATAAGCGTTTCTGATGCTGGAACAATAAAAAAAGCTAAAGGTTATTTGACCGGAGGCATTATATATAACATTGACAGCAATAGGTTAGAAATTGATTACTATACTCCTAACCATACCTTTGGTATAATTGTTTTAATCTTAACAGCTTTTATATGTGCTGTTATAATTATATTTATCACACTTATAATTAAAAACATTGTAAAGCGAAGAAAGAAGTCTTTATTTAATGATAAAGCCTAATACTATAATGTTGCATAAGAAAAATATTTATCTTAATGATAATTTCAGTTATTATCATGCGTACAATGTATAATTATAAAAATACAAAGGTATGCCAGAGACGAATACTACATACAATTAGGATACGAATACTATAATACAGTTAAAAACAGAAATGGGCGGTGATTCCATTTCTAAATTTGTAGAAGATCATCCATACATCGAGGCAGGAGATTTACTCTATTTTCACAATGTACATGAACCAAATCAAGATGTAACTCATGCTACAATAATAAGCGAAGTTAAAGATTGTGAAATATTTTATGCTGGTCATTCAGGGTCGAGAGATAAATTTCCGTTATCTGAAGCAATAGTGACCACAGAAGAAGATGATGATTTTCTTTATGATTATGTTTACATTATTAAAATGAGTGATGCATTATGATTAGAAAGCGTATAATATTTTTAACTATCCCATTGATAATTGTCGTAATATTAATAATTGTTTTCTGTTGCACACGAACGGTGTACTGGCATAATAAATATTATGAGGATCAAAAGCCAAAGCAAACTGATGCAGAATATCTTGGAGTATGGGATGTAAGATTAATAATACATTCAAGTAAAGATAAAGAGGTGAAAAATCTCGGAATTTCTCTTATAAACAGTTCTTATGAAAATAACGGAGAACTTCCCCAAAAATATAAAGGAATAGTTTCTGACAAGATATTTAAATATATGAATCCGAGATATGCGTTGGCGAAATTAAAAGATAATATTATCAATGAAGAGTTTCATATTCAAGAAGCATCTGTGCTTAGCCATAACAATAAGGCTATATTTCTATGGGGGTACACTTATACGGCAGATTACTATCGTAAAAATGGTCAGCCTACAGATATTGGGATAGGATATGATGGTACTCCCCATAGACTATATCTTGAATATGTAAATGGTCAATGGGTTATTGTTTCGGCTAATATTCTTTTCTAATTACCTAACCGCTTGAAAAACTAATAATGATTTACGAAACCATTGGGCAACCCCCAATTAAAACATCAATTCAAGTTTCTCGCTGGAAGAATTATAATTTGTATCCAAGACGCTCGAAAACAGGTGGTACTTGGATTGAGATAACATCAGAAAAAATCAATGATAGCTTTATATATTACGAAAAGGAAATTGGCGATGATTGGGAATTGTAAGAAGAAAAAAATAATAATCATTACTTCTGCATTTGTTATCGCTTTGATTGGTCTATTTGTTTGTTATAATCATGATTTAGACCACAAGGAAATAGCCAGCGGACATCTGATTCCTAGCAATGGTGAATATGTATACTATTCAATAGTAAGAGAAAATGATTTAGAGGATATCTATAACTGTTCATATGATCTTCCAAACTATGATTTCGACTTTAAAAACCATAGCTATATCATCACTTTTGGATACGAAATTGTAGAATTGTCATACTCACTGATTTCACAACCTATTTTTCATAGTTTCGATTACTATGTTCCCAGGGTTCAGCTATTGAATAAAAAAGATGACTTATGCCGCATTTACGAGATACCAAAAGTAAACATTGATGTTGACCCAGATAATTACAAAAGGAATGTATACTTTGTAAAGGAATAATAACTTTAATGGAATTAAAAATGACTAATCAGTAAGCTAATAAAGTATATTGCTTCTGAAAAGAAATTTTTGTTGCACCTTTACAAACAAACGATTATAATGATATCGGAGGTTAACTATGCCTATTTTAAAAATACATAAAAATGCATTGTATGTTAATAACGAGCTGGTAAAATTTCAGTTTGAGATTGATACTGTCCTTGTTCTTGATTCGCAGGTAATTGTACTAATAAAAATTCCATATGACATTGATAAAAATGATAATGTTTACTCAGTTGATTTTCATGGTAAAATTACTTGGCAGATAGAATCAGCAAAAAAGAGGTTTCCAAAGCTGCAATACACTCCATATGTTGGGCTTTCGTATAAAAATGGCAGTTTGATTGTCAATGATTTTTACGGTACGGATTTTATTGTAGATATCAAAGATGGTAGCCTTTTGGATAGAAAAAGCGGTTCGAGATTTTGAAACGGCATATATTGACTAATAAAGTATGGATTATATGGTGGAAGTCATGAAAAAAGTTTCATTGATAACATTATCATTTGTGATGGTGATTACTCTGTTATTGTGGGATTGTGGTTACCTGTATTATAATCCAGTTTATGTGTATATGAAATAGGCAGGAATTTAATATGCAAAAAATCACAAAAAATATTATTGTCATAATGACAATAATACTAATTGCTTTAATATTATGCAGTAGTTGTTTTGAGCTGTGTACAACTAAAATCACTATTACTTCTTTATGTTGCTATTCTTTTTGTTTTGCATTAATATTATTAATTCCAGTTTTAATAGTAACCAAAATGAAAAGATTTGTAAAGTTGATTTCAATAATCAGTTTGTCAATTATAATATGTTTAACATTAGCCATTAATAGAGATATGTCTTTAAAATGCACAGAATATCAGGTATATACTAATAATAACTGTTCAATATTTGTATGTATTAATGAATCTATATTCGGCAACAGATGTAATGTGTATCTAAAGAAAAACAGCTTAATAATGAGGAAAGTTGGCAATCCCATGGCATTGCCTAACAATTACGATCCGGTAAAATCGAAAAATTTACAAGTAGTTTGTGAGAATGATTTAGTGGTAATAAAGATCAAATGTAGTGGGGAATCTGAAGACTACGAAGAAATTAAGGTTACTCTATAAAACTCATGAAAAAAATTTAAATTCTTCAAAGTAAGAGTAAATAACCGGAACAAGATTCTATCTCATCAGTATTTAATAACCGATTATTTTGAAGAACTATATAAGCAAAATCTAAGCTTTGAAAAGCTTATGGAAACTTCATGGGTATCATGGAGCAACGATATGAAAATAGTTGCTCAGATTTGGTTGTTCGGTGTTTCTGACTCCAGCGTTTTTAATGATGGTGTTGGCTGAATTAACTGCAAGCAATTGTCATAAAAATTTATTTTTATGATAAAATACAAGTAATATCAAATTCAGAATTTATAAAACTAATTACAAGCTTTTGCGATATTTGCAACGATTCATGCGGAGATAAATACTGTATATAGTAATGGTAAGATACGTTACTATAACTTCGTTGGATAATTGAATATCTTAGAAATGTGATGCCAAATGAAGGAATTAATATACGAGCACAGTACTCATAGTCTTAATTATGCGGAAAGATGCAGTACAAAAAGTTACTCATTAACAATAAGTTTCTTGGAATTAATATTTGATTATGATACCAATGTGTTGATTGGCGTTCAGGGATTTTTGCCATTAATAAAAGCAGAACGATGTGACATTCAACTTCCTAAATCTACCGAAGGACTATATCAAATAACCAACATTGATAATACTAAAATACAACAGGGCGGTATATGTGACTATTTTTCAGTTGTCGCAACAACCCAATGTGATAATAATAAAGTACAGATTAAGTATGACGCAAAAAAGGGCTTAATTGAACTTGATCTTTTTCCAATAGGTAAAGATGCTTCTTTCATAACTGTTGATAAGAATCTCGTATGTTCAGTTGATAATAAAGGAGTGCTGCAGAGATTGTATATCACACCTGATAGTTTTGTAGGCTAATGACTTCACAAAGTATACGAAATTAAATCTTAATCCTTTTACGTTACTCAACATAATCATAGCTCAAAATTCAACTCACGGCTTTTCTTTTGAAGTGTTATGTTACAATGCAGACGCATTAGATTTACTCTCTGCAAATTTGATAAATAATGCAATATTCTAGGATAACATCATAAACGAGAAACTTGATTAAACAATGTAACACGGCAGACTTTGTAGTTATTCTACATTGTCTACCGTATTTTTTTACACAAATTCAAAATCTGCTGTTATACTTCTGCACAATGGGAAGATATCATATCAAAAGCACTTACCCTTATATAAATGCTTTCTCCGTTCCTCCTCAGCAAGTTTAGAAACATTATTCTTCATAATAATCAAAACTCCAGTCTGACTTTCTGACCGGAGTTTTTTCATACTTAATAAAAAAACCGCAATTTTATCCGAGGTGTTAAACCAAATCAGTCTGATCATTGTGCATAATGCTGTATAATTAGATCTGCTTTTTGTCAGTAATAATAAATATTGCTTATGTTAATTGACTTTGTAAATTGTATGTGATACAATTAAGCTGTCGGAGGGGAAGACACCCATAGGAAAAAACGAACGCTGATAAGGTCGTTATCAGTGGAATAACGGCAATACGAGGGGACGGCACCCATAATAAAAAACAGAAGCAATTTAATACAGTTAAAGGTAACGAAGGGGAGGATACCCATGGAAAAAAACATTAAGGTTACCGATAAGCAGGGAAATTTAATCGGAACTACCTACCCGAAAAGGGCAAAGGGGTTAGTAAAGAACGGTCGGGCTGAGTATATCAGCGGCTGTGAAATAAGACTGAATACTCATGCTCCGATCGCAAATGATACGGAGGATAAAATTATGAGTAA
The DNA here is from genome assembly GCF_054655215.1 of Hominimerdicola intestinalis. NCBI lineage: Bacteria > Bacillati > Bacillota > Clostridia > Eubacteriales > Oscillospiraceae > Hominimerdicola > Hominimerdicola intestinalis. The sequence continues at coordinate 350,651 of NZ_BAAHNZ010000001.1, read as the reverse complement.
GGTTATAAATTTTAATGCGAGAGAGTTTAAGTTCGATAAAAGATGTGATAATAACGTCGGCTCAAGATTATTTATTACTGACTGCTTCGGAGAAGATACTGAGGTTTTTGAAATAGGAAACTGGGGTTGGGACTGGACACAAATAATCTGTGAAAAACAGCTTGAAAGAAATACCGACTATATTTTCAGGTTCGCTATGACCGGCGGTATCTGCGATACCCACGACGAAACCTCGCAGTTTGTGATTTGTCCCGTAGCGGAGGGCAAGGACATCAGCGCCGCCTGGGAAGACAGATATACTTATTCACTGGCACAGGCAGAGTACAAGCCTGCTATCAGCAAGCGTTGGGGCAGCGGTTTTGTTAGGATTTATGAGATTCCCTTCAACACATATGACTGCGAAAAGTTTACGTTTATATTTATAGCAATGCATGCGGCAGCAAAGATCTTTCCGGCAAAGGAGCTTTCGGCTTATGCGGATTTTGAAGATCTGAGCTACGACGAATATTGCGCTCAACGCACACAAAACCTTTACGGCGGCTGTTCAGAGAGTTTATTCAGCTCAGACGGATCAAATATGAACTTGGATAATACAAATATGTCTGAAAACGAGCTTGCCGAAACATTAAGCAATTTAGGCGACGGCTGTAATGTCCAGCTTAAGAACGTTACTATCTATTCCGCAGAAGGAGAATATTTTGACATAGGCTTTATGTCAGACGGAAGCTATTTTGATCTGTCAAACGCAAATCTTACAAGCAGAGCCTTGTCAATGCTTGTATGCAAGCTAGGCGACGGCTGCAACGTATGCTTAAGCAATGTGAATGTAACAGCTGAAGGAATAGATAATATGTACAGCGTCGAAAAAAAGGCAGACGGAGTTAATATTGATCTTATCAACGCAAAGATTCCCAGAGCGGTTGTCAGTCTGATCAACAGCAAGCTGGGCGATGGCTGCAATTTGGATCTGTCTGCAGCAGACATATTCTGATACAGATGAAAATTAAACTCAGTGCATTTTAAACCTTATAAAGAAAACGAGGGAGGACTTAACTGTTCTCCCTCGTTTTTGCACCTTCTGAATTTATCTGCTGTTTATAACTATCCCCGTAATTATATCAGCGCAGCCCTCATACCCAAGCTTTCCGCTGTTAAGACATATATCGTAGGTCTGCATTGACGACCAGTTTCGGGTAGTGTTTATATTGTAGAAATCCGCCCTCTTTTTGTCATAGCGCTTCAGCGTATTTTCAACGTCGTCGTACTTTATCCCATGAGCTTCCATAGCATGATTTATCCTGTTTTCATGACTTGCATAAATATATACGCTGAGTGTCGGAACAACATTTTTCAGTATATAGTCGGCGCACCTTCCTACAATAACGCATGAACCCTGTTTTGCGATCTCCGTAATAAGCTCCGCCTGAGCTGCAAACAGCTTTTCCGCCAGATCAAGCTTACGGTCTATTCCCGTCCTGAACGACAGAGGTGATCTAAGAGGACTAAGAGTTGCCTCCTCAAAGTTCCTGACCTCGTCTGCCGATATTCCTATCTTTTCCGCCGCCATCTGCAAAAGCTCATGGTCGTAGCACTTTATTCCGAGATTATCGGCAACAAGCTTTCCTATATCGCTTCCGCCGCTGCAATACTGCCTTTCTATCGTTACTGCGCTTATCTTAGCCATTTGTTTTGTTCTCCTTGTCCGATTATTTTTCTGTCATGATATATATACAGTTAGTTTATACTTAATTATAATCTGAACCCCTGAAAATGTCAATTACATTATTATTACAAAACAACGGCTTTCATTACAATTTATTCCCGTGAAAATACAGTGCTTCCGGATCTTATGGTTTTGAGGATATTTATATCGCCGAGCCTGCTTATATCCTGCTTCAGAGGATTTTTATCCAGAATAACCAAGTCTTCGCTTCTGCCTGCTTCAAGAGTACCCTTTGTACTTTCTTCGCCGTACTGATATGCGGCGTTTGCAGTAATCGCTCTGAACGCCTCAAATACCGGTATTTCTTCACGATCAAGGCGGACTCCCGACCTTGTTATTCTCTCTGCGGCACAGCGCACAGTTTCCAGCATATCAGGCTCAATGACCGGAGAATCCTGATGAAAGGTAAACGTAATACCTCTTTCAAGAGCCGAATTGGCAGGAGAAATACCCCTTGCCCTTTCAAAACCGAAATTCTTTATATGGATATCCCCCCAGTAATAGCTGTGAGCGGTAAAAAACGACGGGATTATGCCGAGCTGCTTTACTCTGTTCAGCTGAGATGGTCTTATAAGCTGAGCGTGTACCATAACAAATCTAAGACTTTTAATTACGGGATACCTTTCTGCCGCTGCTTCGGCGCACCTTAAAAACTGCTCTGCCGCTGCGTCACCGTTGCAGTGAGCAAGCAGCTGAAGCCTTCGCTCTGCTGCATATTCAATCGCTTCAGTCAGCTCTCTGTCGCTCATAGCCGGATAACCACGGTATTCCTTTTCACCCTTGTACGGCTCCAGCATATATGCGGTCTTGCCCTGTGGAGAGCCGTCAAGAAACAGTTTTATCCCGCCCAGCCTGAAATGCTTATAAGCACCGCTGAACAGGCTGTATATCTCGTCCGCATGGCTGTAATCGGCATATCCGATAACATCAAGCTTTAATATTCCCGATCTTAGCAGAGCAGCGTACAACGGACAAAGCTCCTTTGCAAGCATACCCTCCTGAACCGTGGAGATACCATAGGACGCATATTTATCCTGTGCCCTTTCAAATGCGCTCATAAATTCTTCTGTGCTGCTCATAGGTATCTTCTTTATATAATCAATATAGGCGTTTTCCTCCATATATCCGTTAAGCTGTCCGTCGGTATGGCCGAATCTTCCTCCCTTCGGCGGCTTAGAGGAAGCTGATACGTCCAGCGCTTCCAAAGCCTTTGAATTGAAGACCCCCATATGACCGGACCTATGAGAAACAGCAAGCGGATTATCCGGACATATCCTGTCAAGCAGATTTATGTTCGGGTGAACTCCCTCTTTAAGCAGATTATGGTCGTAGCCCTCCGCCTTTATCCACTGCCCCGGCTTTATATTCCTTTCCTTAATATAATTATCTATTCTTTTCTTTATATCGTCAAATGAAGCCGTGCCGTTCAAACTGCATTGAAGCTGAGAATTTGCTTCGGCGGCAAAATGACTGTGAGCGTCGATAAAGGCAGGAAACACCGTACTTCCTTTAAGGTCAGTTTTTTCAAAGTCTCCCGCAGGGGCTTCTCCCCTGCCGACGCACCTGATAATTCCGTTTTCGGCAATAATATAGTCGTAGACCTCCGGCGACCTCATAGTTACTATCTCTGCGTTATAATAAAGTCTTTTCAAATGTTATCCCTCCGTTAACTTTATGCGAAACGGCAGAACGCCTATCCGTCCTGCCGTTTTATTATGCCCTAAAGCTTCCAGATATTTTCCGCATAATCCATAACTGTTCTGTCAGACGAGAACTTTCCCGCTGAACACATATTCAGCCAGCATTTCTTAGCAAACGCAAGACTGTCCTTATAATCGGCGTTTGCTTTAAGCTTTGCCTCAACGCAGCTGCTCAGATCTCCGACAACATAATAATGATCGGGAACATGCCAGCTTGCACCGTCGGTCAATGCCTTGTAAAGCTCCTTGAAGCTGCCCTCCTGATCGGACGGAACTCCTCCGTCATCAAGCGAGCCGTCAATAAGCTTATTGAGAACACGATTTATCTTTTCATCCTTGAAAATAATGTTCCTTGGGTCGTATTCAGGCATTATCCTTTCAAGCTCCTCAACTCTTGCTCCGAAAATATATTCGTTCTCTTCTCCGGCTTCTTCGGCAATTTCAACGTTCGCCCCGTCAAGAGTACCCAGTGTTACCGCACCGTTCAGCATAAGCTTCATATTGCCCGTTCCGGAAGCTTCAGTTCCGGCTGTTGAAATCTGCTCGGAAATATCCGCAGCAGCCACAAGCTTTTCGGCGCAGGAAACGTTATAGTTCTGCACAAAAACCACCTTTATTAAATTCTTTGTATCGGGATCAGAATTGACAAGCTTTCCAATTTCGCCTATAAGCTTGATTATTGCCTTTGCACGTCGATAGCCTGGGGCGGATTTTGCTCCGAAAATGTAAGTCGTGGGCGTAAAGTCCTTAATTGAACCGTCTTTGATACCATAGTAAATATACAAAATTGAAAGCGCATTAAGCAGCTGACGCTTGTATTCATGCAGACGTTTGATCTGAATATCAAAAATCGTATCAGGATCGACTTCAGCATTATCGTGCGCCTTAATAAAGTCCGCAAGCTGACGCTTTTTCAGCTGCTTTATTTCTATAAATCTTTTAAGCACTTTCTCGTCGTCAGCATATTTTTTCAGTTCAGCAAGCATATCGAGCTTTTTGATCCAGCTGTCGTTTCCCAGCAGCTCGGTAATAAGCCCTGAAAGCTCCTCGTTGCAGAGCGCAAGCCACCTGCGCTGGGTAATTCCGTTGGTCTTATTCTGAAATCTCTCAGGATAAAGTTCATACCATTCCTTGAGAGTATCAGCCTTGAGGATCTCCGTATGGATCTTTGCCACACCGTTGGTATAAGATGACATATAAACCGCCATATTTGCCATTCTTACCGTTTTGTCAGCCATGGGAGCAAGCTTGTCAATAAGCTTTCTGTCCTTTCCGAGTGCGTACATATCCTTCATAAAACGCTCGTTGATCATAAGAATATAATCATAAACCCGAGGCAGTATTTTTTCAACAAGAGCGGAATCCCACTTTTCAAGAGCCTCCTGCATAATAGTATGATTTGTATAGTTGAAGGTCTTTTGGGTGATCTCAAAAGCCTTGTCAAACTCCATTCCGTACACATCACAGAGCAATCTCATAAGCTCGGGAATGGAAATAACGGGATGAGTGTCGTTAAGCTGAATCGTTACCATATCGGCAAGCTTGTCAAGACTGCCGAAACGCTCCAGATGCTTTTTCAGAATATCAGCCAGCGATGCCGCAGAGAAGAAGTATTCCTGCTTCAAGCGCAGGATCTTACCCTCAGTGCAGTTATCGTTGGGATACAGTACCTTTGAAATATTTTCAGCAGAGGTTTTGGCCTGCACTGCTCCCGAATAATCGCCGCAATCAAACTGTGAAAAATCAAATTCGTCAACAGCCTCAGCCTGCCACAGTCTGAGATTCCCTATGTTTTCCGTTCCGAAGCCGATTATAGGCATATCATAAGGCACTGCTTTTACCGTTTCGTCCGAATATACTACCTCTACCGTATCGGCTTCACATCTCTTTGACCAAGGGTCTCCGTATCTCTGCCAATCGTCGGCATATTCTCTCTGGAAGCCGTTTTCAATAGTCTGCCTGAACAAGCCGTATTTGTAGCGTATCCCGTATCCGTCAAGAGGAATATCATGAGCGGCTGCGGAGTCAAGAAAGCAAGCTGCCAGTCTGCCGAGTCCTCCGTTTCCCAAAGCAGCGTCTTCGATCTCCTCCAGTTCCGCAAGAGAGCGGTTATGCTCTTTTAGTATACTGTCAGCCTCGTCCTTTATCCCAAGGCAGAAAAGATTGTTATAAACTGCCCTGCCCATAAGAAATTCCATTGAAAAATAGCAGGCCCGTCTGCCGGAAAGATGTTTTTCCGTACTTGCAGTCCATCTGTCGGAAATACTGTTCATTACAGTGCTTGAAATACTTTCGTGCAGCTGTACCGCTGACGCGTTTTCAACTGTCCTGCCGTATTTTGTTTTCAGATCCTTTTTAAGCTCAGCTATAAAGTTATTCCTGTCCATATATAATAATCCTTTCAGCATATTTCAATAAGCCGCAGACTATACACCAAGTCTGCCGTAAAGCCTTGTGAGCGAATAGATCTTCTCAGCAAGCTCGTCTGTAAACATATCCTCTGCCGCTCTCCACTGCCAGTTGCCGCCAAGTGTTGAAGGCGTATTCATTCTTGCCGACGAATCAAGCTCCAGAAAATCCTGCATCTGAGCTATCGCCGTATCCGAAATACTCGACCACGCAAGCCGTATCATTCCCCACGGAATATCCTTGTTCCGCTTAACGTTAAGATAATCACGGCAGAACTTCGCTTCCTTTCTTGTAAGCGATCTTACCCAGCCTGCAAGCGTTTCGTTATCGTGAGTACCTGTATAACACACATTGTCTGAGTTTTTGAAATTATGCGGCAGATAATTGCTTTTGCCCTCCGGATCGAAAGCAAATTCCAGCACCTTCATTCCGGGGAAGCCGCTGGCTTTAAGCAGCTTTGCTACCCTTGGCGTTATAAAGCCAAGATCCTCTGCGATTATCCTGCATTTTCCCAGCTGTTTTTTTATCTCTTTGAAAAGCTTCATATCGGGGCCCTTACGCCATTCGCCGATAACAGCGTTCTCTCTGCCGTATGGGATAGTATAATAGCTTTCAAAGCCCCTGAAATGGTCTATCCTTACTACGTCGTATGTATTTACAGCGCAGCGTATACGGTCGATCCACCACTTAAAATCCTCCGCCTCCATTACGTCCCAGCGGTAAACAGGATTTCCCCACAACTGACCCTCAGCGGAAAAAATATCGGGGGGGCAGCCTGCAACATCTATCGGAGTTTTGCTTTCGTCAAGTAGAAAATACTGCGGATTTGTCCACACCTCAACGCTGTCATATGCAACATAGATCGGAATATCCCCTATAATATCGATTCCAAGCGAATTGACATATTTCTTAAAGCTTTTCCACTGCTTCGCGTATTCATACTGCAAAAAGCGCCAGAAGCCTACTTCATCAGAGTAACGTTTTCTTGCCTCAGCGACCGCTTCTTTTTCAAACATTTTAAGCGGTTCTTCCCATTCGTACCATGCCTTTCCGCCGTGGGCAAATTTAAGCGCCATAAACAAGCCATAGTCTTCGATCCAGCCGGAATTATCTTCGGCAAACTGCTTATAATCCTTGTCAAAATCAGGCTTGAACCGTGCATAAGCCTTTTTCAGGACCCCGAAAACCTTTTCATAAAGCAGACCGTAATCGACCTCGCATGGATTTTTGCCCCAGTCAATTTTCCTGTAGTCCTCGGCTGCAAGCAGTCCGTCCTTTTCAAGCGTTTCAAAATCAATAAAATAAGGATTTCCTGCATAAACCGAAAAGCTCTGGTAAGGAGAATCACCGTAGCTGGTGGGAGATATAGGCAGTATCTGCCAATACCTCTGTCCCGCTTTTTTGAGAAAGTCCGCAAAGGCATACGCTTCCTTCCCCAGCTTTCCTATTCCGTAGCTGTTGGGAAGCGAGGATATATGCATTAAAATTCCGCTTGCGCGCATTATGATCAGTTCCTTTCGCTGTGTATATATTTTATTATACATTATTTTGTATTCAATATCAACTTCAATATAAAATATCGGCTATTTAAACAAAAATAAACTGAGGTTTTTGACAGCCGCATACGCTGTAATGAACCCCTGAAATATTCCTTAAATAATATTACAAATAGCAACTAATAGGTTACAAATCGGTAACGGGAATTTATTTGGACAGTTGAAAACCTCTGCTTGTCTTACGCAAAAATGTTGAAAACACTGTTGAAACTGTTAAAAACTCTGCATGATTCTGAAATACAAAGTTGAAAGCTTTTAAATCTTTCAACACAAGTACGTTTTTTTACTCTTTTCTGTTACTGGATTGTAATATTTACGGTCAGGCTTCAGTACAAAAAATCTGACACATTTTTCATTATATATGAATTAAAATTAGCTCTGAATATCCGGATTGTAATAATTCGCAGGAATACCGCAATATAAAAAAACCGATACCGCCTTAAACGGTACCGGCTTCAGCGGATATACTTATCTGTAAATCCGTCTATATAACTTTTCAGCTCGTCAAGATCCTCCCTGCTTACCGATACAGACAAATCTGAAAGCTCTGTACCGGAGTAATCCCTGCCTACAAGATAGTCAAGGCTTACCTTAAAATAATCGGCCAGCTTAATAAGCGTTTCAATATCCGGCTCAACATTATGGTTTTCATATTTGTTTATACTCTGCTGGGAAACCATAACAATCTCAGCAAGCTCCCGCTGCGAAATGCCTGCTTTGCTGCGAAGCCTTTTCAGATTTTTTACCATTACTGCAACACCCCTTAATTTATTATAACAAATCCATGTTGTTATACAAACACCTTAAATTAGTTATTGACAACTATAAAGTGTTGTGATATAATATCAGCATTATATCAAAAAAATATTCAAAACTCATAGTAAAACTTATTGACAAATGCAAAGATGTATAATATAATTACAGTAAATGATATTTACTTATGCGCAATAATAGTCAGGTATTTTCCCCTCTGAAAAAATACTGCAGGACTACTTGTAAAACCTGCGGATTTATTATATAATAGGTAGTAGCATTACGGCTGCCTGCTAATATCGTTTAAAAGAAAGGAACGAAGTTTTATGGAAACTGCAGACCAGAATGTACTGGAAGTCAGGGGACTTTCAAAGCAGTACAAAAAAGGAGTTTATGCTTCTCAGGACGTAAGCTTTAACGTAAAAAAAGGAGAGATATTCGCTTTGATCGGGCCTAATGGCGCCGGAAAGACAACTACAATAAGAATGATCTCTACGCTGCTCAAGGCAACTGAGGGTGACGCCGTCGTTGCAGGACACAGTATTCTATCAGAACCTGAAAAGGTAAGGGAAAATATTACATATCTTCCCGACGAAGCCGGAGCATATAAAACAATGACCGGAAAAGGCTATCTTGAATTTATGGCGGGAATTTATGCCGGAAACAAAGCTCAGGCGGCAGAATTTGTTAAGACTGGCTGTGAGATATGCGAGCTAGGCGAAAGGCTGGAGGATAAAATAGGAAGCTATTCAAGAGGTATGATAAGAAAGCTTCTGCTTGCAAGAGCGATAATGTCAAAGCCTGCGCTTGCGATCTTTGACGAGCCTACCTCGGGACTTGATATAATCAATGCCCTTGAAATCAGACGTATGATAAAAAACCTGTCTGCTCAGGGTATGAGCTTTCTGCTGTCCTCTCACAATATGCTTGAAATAGAGTATGTTTCAGACCGGGTAGGAATAATAGCAAAGGGACATCTGCTTGAGGTCGGAACTCCGGCTGAGCTGAAAGAAAAATACAATACGCAGAATCTGGAGGAAGTATTTGAAAAGGTGGTGATGAGCAATGAAGTTTATTAATCTGCTGAGAAAAGAACTTAAGGAAATGCTCACTCCCCAGACTATTCTTACGCTGGTAATTATGGTGATCATTCTCTCAGTTGCGGGAAACGCTATGACTGGCGCTATGGAAAGCTCTCAGGAGGAAAGCTCAAAAATAACAATCTGCGATCAGGATAATACCGACTTTACCAAATCTGTTATAGCGCTTATGAAAAATCCTGCCGACGGGGTAGAAAACGACGTTACTCTTGTAGAGCTCGAAAGCGATGATTATGCAAAAGAGCTGAAAAGACTTGATAGGAAAAATATAGTAATTATCCCGAAAGGCTTTACGGAGCAGGTTGATAAGGGAGAGCAGGCACAGACAAAATACATAAGCCAGATGACCTCGCTTTCAACAATGTCAAACGTTTCAACCGGCTCGGATACTGCGCTATCAGTAATAGAAGCCGCTGTAAAATCAGCGCTTTATACAGACAAGGTATCAAAAGGACAGCTTACCGAACAGGAAGTTACGCAGCTCGATTCTCCTGTAGCTATTTCCGAAACAACTGTAGTAGCCGGAAAATCCGCTGAGATCTCTTCAATGATACTGTATTCAATGTGTCAGATGCAGGGTATGTTCGTTCCGATAATAGTATATCTTCTCATTATGTATTCATCTCAGATGATACTTAATGCGGTTTCAACGGAAAAGCTAGACAAAACTCTTGAAACGCTGCTTTCCGCTCCTGTTTCAAGACTGTCGGTGCTGAGTGCCAAAATGCTGTCCGCCGCAATAGTCGCAGCGCTGTACGCCGTAGTATTTATGTTCGGTATGAACAATATGATGTCGGGACTTATGGTAGGAGATACCTCACAATATTCAGGAATAGTCGAAGACCTGGGACTGTCTATGTCGGCAGGACAATATACCCTCGTAGGTATTCAGATGTTTATTACTATTCTTATCTCGCTTTCTATTTCACTGATACTTGGTGCGCTGGCAAAAGACGCAAAATCAGGTCAGACACTTATAATGCCGATAATGATCGCAGCTATTATCCCGTATCTGCTTTCGCTTATGCTCGATATTAAAACGCTGTCGCCGATACTGAGATATATTATTTACGCTATACCTTTTACTCATACGTTTATGGCTTCAGAAAATATTATGTTCGGAAATATGGAAGTTTACTGGGGCGGTCTGATCTACCAGCTGATAGTTCTGGCAATATGCATGAGCTTTGCTATCAGAGTATTTACAAGCGATAAAATATTTACTATGACTCTCAGTATAGGTCAGAAAAAGAACAGGGCCTCAAAAAGATTATTATTTGCCAAAAAGTAAATAAAAGGGAGAACAGCATAATGAAATCAAACAAAAATCTGAAAACCGCACTTATATGCCTGCTCTGTGCGGCGTCGGCTGTAATGGCAGCCTGCGGCTCCGGCAATAGCTCATCTGCAGAAGAAAGCTCGTCCGCCGCAACGGCTGCTCCGTCGGTCACGCTTCCGTCCGATTCACAGTCCAATGAATCCGAAAGCGACACCAGCTCACAGACGGATGACTCCAAAAGCTCGGATATAACGCCGCTTATGTGGGAAGTGACCTCGTCCGACGGAACAAAAATAACTATGATGGGTTCTATGCACGCGCTCAAGGACGAGACTTATCCTCTTCCAAATAAGATAACAGAAGCTTATGAAAACGCTGATATTCTTGCGGTCGAATGCGATATAACTACAGTTTCCACAAACTTTACGGCCCAGCTGAAGCAGCTTGAGAATATGTATTATGATGACGGAACAACGATAAAGGATCACCTTTCGCCTGAGGTCTACGACGGAATAACAGACTATGTTGAATCATGCGGGATTGATATTAAAAACTTTGAGACCTTCCGCCTGTGGGCGCTCAGCTCCCAGATGGAAACGCTTGCCCTTCAGCAGTCCGATTTAAAGATCAATAACGGAATAGACGCTTACCTCCTTAACAAGGCTCACGACGATAAAAAGGAGATATACGAAGTTGAATCTGTTGACTTCCAGCTTGATATGTTAATAAATATGTCCGACGAAATCTATGAAGCCATGCTTTCATCCTATAACGCCGAAACAAAGGACGATATGATAAAGCTGCTGGAGGACACATATCAGGCATGGGCAAAAGGCGATTATGATTTCCTTGCAGAATCAAACGATATAAACGTTTCGATAAAGCAGGCGGAGGAAGCCGGCGAGCCTCTTACAGACAAACAGATAGAGCTTCTTACCGACTACAATAAACAGCTTCTGTTTGACCGTAATATTACTATGAAAAACGCCGTAGAAGAGCTGCTTAAAGGAGATAAGGATGTTTTCTATGTAGTAGGCGTCGCTCATTTTGCAGGGGAAGGCGGTATAATAGACCTGCTTGAAAAGGACGGATATACGGTTACCAAGTTGGAATATTAATAAAATGCATTGCCGGTTAACGGCATACCAAAAAGCGTTACTTAGCTATAATTGCTCAGTAACGCTTTTTTACATTATTAGGTATAATACTGCGGTCATCTCTGAAAAACAATGTCAAACTGATAATACAGTTCCCCCGTCAGCATATTGATATAAATATATTTTCTCATATCTCCGTAACCATTAATTTCGCCTTCTTTTAAATACTCCGAATGGTCAACATCAATAATAAGCAAGCCGTATACCGCTGCTCAGTACAGGTCATATCTGTAAAAAATATTAGTGCCTGTATAGTCATTCAAATAAATACATTTGTTTACAGAATCGATCGCCGCACAGTGCATATTGGAAGCAGACGTAATATTATTGACCGTCTCTCCGCTGTCAAGGTCTATTATACTGACCTCCGTATTTTGTTCTTTGCTGTCTTCTGTTAAAAGGGACATATATACCCCGTCGTAGGAAATATGTACCTCATAATAATATTTATCTATTACATCAAGAATATCTTGATAAACTACCTGATATTTACTGCCATCGATCCTGACCGCCTTGAACTCCCCGTCCTCGGTGAAAGCGCTGTAGTATAAACGACCCATACTGTCTATATCGTATTGGTATAAATAACGTATCTTCTTATCTCCGAACAGATCGTAGTTATTAAACAAACTATACTTTTTATTACCATCGTTCAGATCATAATAACCGATCTCAAAATTACTTATATCTCTTCCTTCTTGTGTAACTGTATACTGATAGCTTTCATAATAAAGCCTGCCATTATTTACAGCCAACAATGATACCTGTTCCGATGGGTCATCATTTTCCGGTAGCTTTACTTCCGTATATTCGTCAGTTCCGGCTTCTGATTTATACAGAACCAGATTATCAAAGCTATAGTCCATCTGCTTATTCTGGTGATAGGAATAAACATACAAGGTCTGCATATCCTCTGACAAAAGAAATCCAGTATTGTACAGATCGTAAAAGTTCTTATATATATCCAGATTTTTTGAATTCCACTCTCCTATTTTCTGCATATCATCATTGTAGCATATCAGATCAAAGCCTGTATCATAGCTTCTGTCCTCATTTTCGGCTTGCTGGCTGTAGACTGCCGAAGAATAAAAACCGCCGGGAATAAAACAGTTATTGCGGTTCGGAGCAAGGCTGACGGATTCAGTCATGCTGTAATTCCATTTATCTCCGTCCCTGACGGCAGTTATCTTTCCGAGAGTGTCCTCTTCCTCATCATACCCAGAGATTCTAAGTGCATAGATTTTTCCGTTTTTTGCTTCTAGCTTCATCTGTAAGGGATTGCTCTGAATCTGCGAATCGACACGGAACAAACCTGTAAGATCAACAGGAGTTACCTTATCTGTTTTACCCATTTCAATAGAATAGTCCAGCGCAGAATCTAAATTTGCACCGCCCCAGCTGTAATCCGAACTATCAGCCTGCGAAACCGCTGATTTTACGGGAGCACTGAGTTCCTCATCGCCGCTGTCCTTTATTCCGCCGTCAAGCGAAACAAGCGCCCATACGCCTGCTATACACATTGATACGGCAGCCGCAATTGATACAAGCGGTTTTGAGCCGCTTATTTTAGCTTTTCCCGAAGAAACAGTCCTTACAGCGTTTTTCGGTGCATTTTCTCTTTCTTTTTTATCTTTCAGCAGCTGCTCCAGAACACGCCGCTTAGATTCATCAGGCATTCTGATCCTGTCGAATTCAGCCTTAACGGGATCATCAGCTTCCGTTGTTATAATCTTGTCGATCATTTAACCTGACCTCGCTTTCCGTTTTGCCGTTATCCGTTTGTTTTACACTTAATTTTTCCGTCTGATTTGAGCATTGTCTTTAATCTTTTTCTGCCCTTATGCAGCCAGCTATGTACAGTGCTTTCGCTTACATAATACATTCTGCCTATCTCCGCCGCAGTATATCCCTCATAATAAAAAAGGTATACAGCGTTTCTTTGCTTTTCCGGCAGTTCCAGCACCGATTCCATAGTTTCGCTTATTTCAAAATCCGCAGTTGTCTCCAATGCCTTATCCCGCTCTTTTCCGTCAGCTGCTTTTTTTCTCCACCAATGCTTTAAGGTGTTCTTGCATTGGTTCTGAGCGGTAACTATAAGCCATGCCTTTTCATGCTCCTGATTTTCAAACAGAGTTCCGTGCTCCATGTACTTTAAGAAGACAGCAGATACGGCGTCTTCTATATCGTACCGATTTCCTTTGAAATACATAAAGCATATTCGATAGATCATATCGGAATACATTTCAAAGGCTCTTTCAACGTCTTTATGCGTCGTAGTCCGCTCCCCCCTTTCTTTTTTAACAAACCTTTGTCTGTTATCTGAAAAGCTTTTCATTTATAATACAATCCTGCCCACTGAATCCTTGTGAACATTTTGTAAATGTTTTCACCGCAATACCGCTTCTACAGTTAAAAAAGAAAGCCTCTCCGATCTAAACGGAAAGGCTTTCAGGAAATTACGTAATTATTCCTCGTTTGAAGCTGTTTCGATATACTTTACAATATCTCCGACAGTCTTGATGTTTTCAACCTCTTCATCAGGAATTTCAACATCAAACTCCTCTTCAATCGACATAACAAGGTCAACAACGTCAAGTGAATCAGCGCCGAGGTCATCAACGATCGATGATTCCATAGTAACATCGCTCTCTTCAGCGTCAAGCTGCTCAACGACGATATCACGAACCTTTTCAAATACCACTAAAAGCACCCTCCATTCTAATGAGAATATTCGGCAGCACAGCAAGCCTATGATGCCTTATGATAGTTGAGCCGAATAACAGCTCTATCAACCATTATTTAGTCAAACTGCTATTCTCTTCAAAATCGCCAACTATTCTAAACTTATTATAGCGTTCATTTAGCAATTCGTCAAGACCTTTTTTCAATTTTCTTTGCAGCGCTTCAAAAATATAATCCGATATATTTTCAGCAGTCTGCTCGCAGTCGTTATGAGCTCCGCCGACAGGCTCAGGAATAATATGATCGCAAACCTTAAGCCGCTGCAGATCCTCCGCAGTGATCTTCATAATATCACAGGCTTCCCTCTCCCTTGAAGCGTCCTTCCACAAAATAGAAGCAAAGCCTCTCGGAGAAATAACCGAATAAATAGCATTTTCCAGCATAGCAAGCTCATCGCAGACTCCCATCGCAAGAGCTCCTCCCGAGCCTCCCTCTCCAAGTATAATTGAAATAACCGGAGTCCTGAGGGTCATAAAATCCATAATGCTCTTTGCTATAGCCTCGCCCTGTCCACGCTTTTCAGCCTCAACGCCGCAGAATGCGCCCGAAGTATCTACAAGGCATATTACAGGACGGCGAAACTTTTCAGCCTGCCTGGCAAGCCTGAGAGCCTTTCTGTAGCCCTCAGGATGAGGCATTCCGAAATTACATTCTTTATTTTCTTCAAGGTTTCTTCCCTTAACCTGAGCGATAACCGTAACCGGCATACCCTTGAATCGGCATACTCCTCCCATGATCGCTCCGTCATCGCCGTAATAACGGTCACCGTGCATTTCATAGAAATCGTCAAATATAAGGGGGATATAATCTCTTACCGTAGGTCTGCCCTTATGACGTATTATATCGAGTCTTTGGCTGGCTGTAAGATTATTCATCAATTACGCCCTCCTTTGCTTTATGTAGCTTCAGCAGATGAGCCAATGTCCTTCTCATCTTCTTGCGCTCAACTATCATATCTACGAAGCCTGCTTCCAACATAAATTCCGCCGATTGAAACTCGTCGGGAAGCTTTTGCTTTATCGTACCCTCGATCACTCTTCTTCCCGCAAAGCCTATAAGCACCTTAGGCTCGGCAATAATTATATCTCCGAGAGAAGCAAAGGAAGCCGTTACCCCTCCCGTAGTAGGGTCGGTCATTACGGTTATATAAAGCAGTCCCAACTGACTGTGACGAGCCACAGCGCCGCTGGTCTTTGCCATCTGCATAAGAGAAACTATTCCCTCCTGCATTCTTGCTCCTCCCGAAGCGGTAAAGGCAATTACAGGCAGTCGGTTCTCTGCCGCAAACTCAAACGCTCTTGTAATTTTTTCACCAACGACACTGCCCATTGAAGCCATCATAAAATTTGAATCCATTACGATAATTACAATATCTTCTCCTCGTATCTTGGCCCGTCCGGTTATAGCAGCATCGCTTAAACCGGTTTTTTCCCTAAGAGACTTCTGCTTTTCTTCATAGTCGGGAAAATCTATCGGATTTTTAGAGATCATATCCTTATCAAATTCCTCAAGACTGTCCTTGTCAATAGTTATATCAAGCCGTTCCCTTGCGGAAAGACGGGCATGATAATTACAACTAGGGCAGACCTTTCCGTTATTCTGAAAATCTTCGATAAAGGTAACGCCGGAACATCTGGGACATTTGAACAACAGTCCCTTTGGAATATCAGTTTTGCTTTTTTTTACCTCGTCAGCCTTTCCCTCGCCGTTAAAGCGGGTTCTTACGACTGAAAACAAATCCTCCAGCATTTAAACTTTCCCCCTTCTATATAATTTCCGTACGGTTAAGAAAGCCGTTGTCGTAATCTCCCTTTAAAAAGGCGTCGGTACGGATAAGCTTCAGCTGAAAATCTATATTGGTCGCTACTCCGTCCACTATAAATTCAGACAGCGCCCAGGTCATTTTTGCTATAGCTTCTTCACGGTTCGCTCCGTGAACGATAAGCTTTCCTATCATACTATCATAATATGGAGATATCTCATAACCCTGATATACTGCGCTGTCAACTCGTATTCCCGGTCCTCCCGGAATATGCAGGGAATTGATAACCCCGGGTGACGGACGGAAGCCCAGCGCAGGATTTTCCGCATTTATTCTGCATTCTATAGCATGACCGCTGTATTTTATATCCTCCTGCTTTATAGAAAGCCTCTCTCCGGACGCAATAAGCAGCTGCTGCTTAACAAGATCGACCCCTGTTACAGCCTCAGTAATAGGATGCTCAACCTGAATTCTGGTGTTCATTTCCATGAAATAGAAGCTGCCGTTTTTATCTACAAGAAATTCTATCGTTCCTGCATTTCTGTAGCCGCATACCTTTGCCGCCCTGACCGCCGCTTCGCCCATTTTACTTCGCAGTTCCTCGGTCATTATAGGCGACGGAGCTTCTTCAAGCACCTTCTGGTTTCTTCTCTGCATAGAGCAGTCACGCTCTCCCAGATATATTACATCGCCGTAATTATCCGCAAGTATCTGGATCTCAATATGCTTGGGATTTTCTATAAATTTTTCTATGTATATCTCGTCGTTGCCGAAGCAGGCAAGCGCCTCCTGTTTTGCAGCGGTCATCTGTGCTTCAAGCTCCTCGTCTGAACGCACGATCCTTATTCCTCTTCCTCCGCCGCCTGCTGAAGCCTTTACCATTACCGGATAACCAAGCTCGGCGGCAAGAGTATGAGCTGCGTGAATATTGGAGATCGCACCGTCTGAGCCCATAATTACAGGAACTCCCGCTTCCTTCATCGTTTCCTTAGCCTGAGCCTTATCGCCCAGCATTTCAATACTGTGAGCCCGGGGACCGATAAAAGTTATCCCGCATTTCTCACAGGTTTTAGCAAATGACGGATTTTCAGACAGGAATCCGAAGCCGGGATGAACTGCGTCCGCACCCGTTATCTCACAGGCGGAAATTATCGCTCTTACGTTTAAGTAGCTGTCCTTACTTGCCGCAGGACCTATGCAAACCGCTTCGTCGGCAATTTTTGCATGTAGAGCGTTTTTATCTGCCGTGGAATATACTGCTACCGTATGTATTCCCAGCTCCCTGCAAGCTCGTATCACACGAACCGCAATTTCGCCGCGGTTCGCTATTAAAACCTTTTTGAACATAGCTTTTTCGCCTTTCTCAAAGAAATTTCAAGAAAATCTATTCTTACTGCACTTTTAGCAGATCGTTTTCATATCTATTTTGATAAGCAGCAAAGCCTGCCGTTATCATGTTATCGTTCCATGGCTCGCTTGTGAAAACCTTATGACAAAGGCGTCTGCGATTTATGAACGGTCAAAACTCCTTACTTTAAGCTCTATATCCGATTCCGCCGTCTACTTTATCGCAAAGGTGATCTCCGCAGAAACCGCCTTTTTGCCATTTACCGTAGCAAGCGCCTTGCCGACTCCGATAGGCCCCTTGACTTTAATAATTTCAACCTCGATATTGAGAGTATCTCCGGGCAGGACCTGCTGACGGAACTTACAGTCCTTTATGCCGCCGAAAAGACCTATTTTCCCCTTGTTCTCAGGTAATGCAAGCAGCGCTACCGCTCCTGCCTGAGCGCACATTTCCACCATAAGGACTCCCGGAGTAACGGGATAGCCGGGGAAATGACCCTTGAACCAGAACTCGTCCTCTTTCATATACTTCGTAGCAACGACACGCT
Source organism: Hominimerdicola intestinalis (assembly GCF_054655215.1). Classification (NCBI taxonomy): domain Bacteria; kingdom Bacillati; phylum Bacillota; class Clostridia; order Eubacteriales; family Oscillospiraceae; genus Hominimerdicola; species Hominimerdicola intestinalis. The sequence goes on along the minus strand of NZ_BAAHNZ010000001.1, from coordinate 332,575 downwards.
TTCCGACTTCAAGCTCGTTTACCTCGTCGATAAGCAGAAACGGGTCTCGGTGCGGAATTATCTCCATGATCTGATCTTTGTTAAGTACCACTGACATTTATTTTACCTCAATTCTAAAATGGGTCAGCCCCAGTAATCTTCTGCTCTAAGCTCGGAATGATTTTGCATATATTCATTCAGCTCAACAGAATCGCAGTTTATCAATTCAATTTTAAAATATCCTTTGAGTCCGCCTAGCTTTTGCATGATCCATTCGTCAAAATTTGAAATTTCTATATCGTCTACATAATACATAATTCCCTTATGCCGTTCAGCTTCATCATCTGAAGCGGCTAAATTGCATACCAAAATATGATATTTCTGCTTCTCATAATAAAGATTAAGCTCTTCAGCAAGCACCAAATTGTTTTCAACAGCAAATTCCTCCGAGTGCTTCAGATACAGTCTAAGCATATCATAATCAACAACATAGAAAAATTTTTCATTCCATTTTGCAATTAGCTTTTTAAATAATCCCATTTTCTTAACCAATAATCATAACCGTCTGATCGAACTCAAGTGCATCGCCGTCGGAAACCAGAATTTCCTTTACCACACCGTCAAACTCAGACTGAACCTCGCTCATAACCTTCATAGATTCTATAATAAATATAGTGTCTCCCTTTTTAATCTGCTGTCCGACCGTTACAAACGGCTTGTCATTAGGCGACGGAGCAGAATAAAAGGTTCCTACAATAGGCGCTTTTACTTCCTTGCCGGAAACAGCCGGAGCAGCGGAAGCTGAGGGAACGCTCTGAACAGGCTCTGCCGATGAAACTGGTGACGCAGCCATATTCATCACAGGCGGAGGCGGCGGACATTTTCTGCCCTTTATTGTGATCTTCTTGCCTTCGTCAATTATTGTTATTTCTCCGAGATTCTTTCCGTTTACAATATCGGCAAGCTTTTCTATTGTATCAAGGTCAAACTGACCGTATATCTTTTCACTCATTGCAGCTTCTCCTTAATCAGAATATTTTTTCAGGCATATCGTTGCGTTATGTCCGCCGAAGCCAAGGGAATTTGAAAGCGCACCCTTTATATCCACACTTCTGTTGCCCTCAACGCAGTAATCCAGATCACACTCCGGATCGGGAGTTTTATAGCCTAGAGTCTTATGAATAAAGCCCTCCTTGACCGACAGCGCGGTAACGATAGCTTCTACTCCTCCGGCAGCTCCGAGGAGATGTCCTATCATAGACTTTGTGGAATTTATAACGGTCTTTTCCGCCGCTTCTTCTCCAAGCGCAAGTTTAACCGCCGTTGTTTCATATTTGTCATTAAGATTTGTAGAGGTTCCGTGCGCATTGATATAATTGACCTCGTCGGGAGCAAGCCCTGCTTCCTCATAGGCATGCTTCATTGCATAAGCCGCCGCTTCTCCGGTAGGCGAAGGACTTGTCATATGATAAGCGTCACCGGTAGCGCCGTAGCCTGCTATCTCAGCAATAATTTCAGCGCCTCTTGCCTTAGCATGCTCAAGCTCCTCAAGACAAAGTATACCCGAACCCTCGCCAAGAACAAAGCCCTGTCTTTCAAGATCGAAAGGCGTAGAAGCAGTTTCAATTGTTTCCGCTCTTGACAGCGCTTTCATATTGTTAAAGCCGCCCAGAGCGAACCTTGAAATACAAGCCTCCGCTCCTCCGCACAGGCAAACGTCAAGATAACCGTCCTTGATTTTGCGGAAGGCCTCGCCTATAGCGTGAGTTCCCGAAGAACAGGCGGTAGTTGTACAGAAATTATCTCCCTTGAAGCCGGTCTTCATAGAAACCGTTCCCGCCGCCATATTTCCGATCATCATAGGTATAAAGAAGACAGATATTTTATCAGGCTTCTCGTTAAACTTAGTTACCTCCTGCTCGGTAAGATTCAGTCCGCCTATTCCGACACCAATAATAACGCCTGCTCTGAACGGATCTATATCCTTGAAGTCGGAGCCTGCCATTTCAAGCGCCTGTATTGAAGAGCAAAGAGCAAACTGCGTAAACCTGTCCATTCTCCTTGCCTCTTTTTTATCTATGTATCTGCTGCTGTCAAAATTTCTGACTGCCCCTACTACCTTAACAGGAAAATCTGCCGTATCAAACTGGTCTATATATGAAAGACCGTTTTTATTTGCCTTTATATTGTCCCAGAATTCTGAAACGCTCTGACCCAGAGGATTTACCGTTCCCATTCCTGTAATAACTACTCTTCTCATTTAAACACTCCTTTATTTTAATCAGCAATTGATGTTCTAACACGATAATATATTACCGACTCTACATAGAAAGTCCGCCTGAGATCTCTATTACCTGTCCTGTAACATAGCTTGCGTCCTTTGAAGCAAGGAACGAAACCACTCCGGCTATCTCTTCGACCTCGCCGTAGCGCTTCATTGCTATCTGAGCGATCATTGCGTCGCGCTGAGCGTCAGTAAGCTTGTCGGTCATCGGCGTTTTGATAAATCCCGGAGCTACTGCATTGCAGGTAACTCCCCTTGACCCCAGCTCCTTTGCCACAGTCTTTGTCATTCCGATTATTGCCGCCTTTGAAGCGGAATAGTTTATCTGCCCCGGATTTCCGTATACTCCGGCTACGGAGGAAAGATTGATTATCCTGCCCGACCTCTGACGCATCATAACGCTGCCCACGAACTTGCACATATTGAATACGCTCTTCTGGTTTACGGCTATTACGCTGTCGTACTGCTCCTCGCTCATTCTCGCCATAAGACCGTCCCTTGTTATCCCTGCGTTGTTTACAAGCACGTCAATACTGCCGAAGCGAGCCTTTACCGCCTTAACGGTTTCTTCTACCTGAGAATAGCTTGAAACGTCGCAGATGAATTTTTCGACCTCAACGCCCTCAGCTGCGATCCTCTCCATAATATCATTGTTCTCAAACATTGCCTCGCTGATGTCGTTAAGCGCAATATTAAAGCCGTCCTTTGCAAGTCTGAGTGCAATAGCCGCTCCTATTCCTCTTGCCGAGCCTGTTATAAGTGCAGTTGCCATACCTTTTTCCTCCTAGATAAATTCAGCTCCGAGCTGTTTCAGTTTTATATCATAATTTTCTTTTTTGTATAAAATGCCAGGATAATTATTCGCCTTTCACATACTTGGAAATTATCCCGTACCAGAATTTGCCCAGCTTTTCATAGCCCTCTTTTGTCGGGTGAACTCCGTCCTGAAGATCTTCTTTAGCGATCACGCTGTTTACGTCGGCAAGCTCTATATTTCTTCCCGCCGCCTTTTCCTCCTGTACAACAGTCTTTACCTTTTCATTATATTCGTCAACGTATTTATCCATAGCTTCTACCGTGAAAAACTCAGCTGAGATATAGGTGTTATCCTTTGCGTCCATATAAGGGATAGTTGCAAGATAAAGCATACCGTCCTCCGGCAGCTTTTCAAATATACTGTCCACAAGGTTTTTAAGTCTTGTGCCTGCATCGTCTAGCTCATAAAGACTTAAAATATCGTTAGTGCCGATTTGCAGCATTACCACATCGGGTGTATATAGGTCAAAAAGCTCGTCCACCTTGCCTGATATACCGCCCCTTACATCTCCCGTAACCGACTCGGAGATCGGGTCGATAGAATAGCCTGTATAGCCGCAGTGCTGATTATCGTAGCATTCTCCGGCTTTCTTTTTTCCTACAAAATCAACATACTGAGATAACCCGTTTTCCTCCAGCATATTAGCAAGCGGAACTCTGTATGAGCCTTTATATGTAAAGCCCTCGGTTATCGAATCGCCGAAAGCCATAAGCTTTATACTGCGAGGATACTGGACCTCAGCCTGTGACGATGAAGCCTGCGCCGCCGAGACGTTTTCCTCAGTTTTGGAAGAACCGTCCGACTTTCCGCATGAAGTCAGCAGAGCCGCAGATAATAATATAGGTACGATAAGCTTTACGATATTCATAATAATACCTCTCCTTTTCAGATTTCCGAAGCAAATCCAGGCGCATAGATTTATCTGTTCAAAAGCTGCTCCGCCTGAGCAAACATTTCCTCTATCATAGCCTTCGCCGGCTCTATTTTATTTACCATGCCTGCAATAGCGCCGCAGAGGAAGGAGCCTTCCTCAAGATTTCCGTCCTGTACAGCTTTTCTCAAAGAGCCTAAGGTAATCTCCTCAAACTCATCGGGAGTGATCGTTCCGTTCATTTCTCCGCCCGCAAGCTTTTTGGAAAACTTCGTCTTTACATTACGGCAGGGGTGACCGGTAGAACGTCCGGTTACTATACTGTCGGTGTCCTTTGCCTTTATAACAAGCTCCTTGTAGGTAGGATGAATCCGACATTCCTCAGCTGCAAGAAAACGTGTTCCCAACTGAACGCCCTCCGCTCCGAGCATAAAAGAAGCGGCGATTCCTCTGCCGTCGGCGATTCCTCCCGCTGCAACAACAGGAATTTCAACAGCGTCAGCAACCTGCGGAACAAGGCACATCGTAGTGTTCTCGCCGATATGTCCGCCCGATTCCGTTCCCTCTGCCACTACCGCGTCAGCGCCGGCTCTCTCCATTCTCTTAGCAAGAGCGACCGACGGAATAACCGGAATAACCTTGATCCCTGCCTCTTTCCACGCTGCCATATACTTGCCGGGGTTTCCTGCTCCTGTTGTTACGACAGGAACGCCCTCCTCGATAACGAGCTTTGCAAGTTCCTCTGCGTTAGGGCTCATAAGCATGATATTTACACCAAAAGGCTTGCCGTTTACAGCCGCTTTTGTCTTTCGGATCTCCTCTCTCAGATAGTCGATAGGGGCAGAGCCGCCTGCAATAAGCCCAAGTCCTCCTGCGTTTGAAACCGCAGCAGCAAGAGTCGATTCGGCAATCCAAGCCATACCGCCCTGAATTATAGGATATTTTATTCCCAAAAGCTCTGTGATTCTGGTCTTTGTCGTTGTCATATTCAAAACTCCTTTTCGCGCCTGCAGCGCGGCTATTTAATGTCGCTACAAATTTATTTTCCATGATAAATCATATTTTGCCAGAAGATGTTTTCCTCTTTGCAAAACGTCATACTCAGCGGCGCAGATTTTAACGCAGCCGTTGATAAAATCCTTTTCCAAGCTCCTAAAAGCAATAAGCTTAGGCTTTCCCTCGGGCTTTTCAGAAAAATCCTCCTGCATATCCTGCAAAAATTCTTCAATCTCAAAAGGATAAATACTGTTGATTTTTTCCTCTGCAAAATTTTCCGGCACGGCAGGCTTGTTCTCAAAGCCGTATTTTTCAACAAGCTTTCGATTTAAAATATGGTAATCCATATAAAGCCGAGCTGTCAACTCCGTGTCGCCGCGCCTTGAAAGCAGACCCTTAATATAGTAAAGATAATAACGGAAAAGGTTATCTTCGATCAAGTGAAAATAATATCCCAGATAAAGCTCGTCCGACATAACCTCGTCTTTAAAGCGGCCGAAAAAGCCATAAAAGTCAAAATGCTTACGCTTGCCGCCATCAAAAAGCTCTATAAAATGCGAGTTGACCGCTTTTTTATCCACCGACAAAACTGCGTCGGGAAGAATCTGACCTATTTCAAAACGATTTCTATCCGAAATAGACAGCTTACGTTCAAGCTCATATGCCACCGCCAGGTGCATTATTCTTGAGGCCATTACAATTAATATTCAAAAACCACTGCGCCGTAGGTCAGTCCGCCGCCGAAGCCTACCAGACAAACCTTATCGCCTCTCTTTATCTTCCCGTCCTTAACAGCGTCGTAAAATGCCAGAGGGATAGACGCAGAAGACGTATTGCCATACCTGTCGATATACATCGGGAATTTCTCCATAGGAAGTCCCAAATGCTTTGCGGCGGTCTCGATAATTCTTATATTCGCCTGATGAGGTACTATAGCGTCAAGCTCCGAAGGCAGGATACCGGCTCTTTCACAAGCCCTTTCTACCGCATTCGGCAGAGCCTTTGTCGCAAACTTATAGACCTCCTTGCCGTCCTGATAGAAATAATGCTCCTTGGTCTGAGGCATTTTCATATCGAAATCCTCCGTACTTGTACGGAATGCGTTTTCAGATCTCAGCGCTCTGGCTACAACCTTGTCAGCTCCGTTTCCATCCGCACCCAGATAATTTGAATAAACAGTCCCGTCGCATTTTTCAAGCACAAAAGCTCCCGCTCCGTCGCCGAACAGTACGCAGGAGGAACGGTCAGTATAATCCGTAAACTTTGAAAGCTCCTCAGTTGCAACGACAAGAACTGTTTTTACGTCACTGCCGCTGTGAAGATACCTCTTCGCCATATCAACAGCATAAGCAAAACCTGCGCACGCCGCATTAATATCAAAAGCCATACAGCCTATCGCTCCCAGCTCTCTCTGAATTATGCAGGCAGTTGACGGAGTATAGAAATCCGAAGTTACCGTAGTGGTTATAATAAGATCTATTTCAGACGGGTCGATCCCGGCGTCTGCAACCGCTTCCTTTGCCGCCATTGCGCCAAGGTAATATGTAGGCTCTCCGTTGGTTATATGTCTGGTCTTGATACCGGTGCGCTGAGTTATCCACTCGTCGCTGGTTTCAACTATTTTCGTAAAGTCCTCGTTTGTAGCAATCATTTTCGGAACGTATCTTCCTATTCCCCTGATCCTGATCCCCTGTGTTTTACTGATGTCCGCCAATTGAGTTTCCTCCCAAATTAAATAATATATTTTAAACAGGATATTGTACCGGCTTAAATTATATGCTATAATAGAATCAAACGCAAGCTTATATGTTAAAACCAAATCGCAATTAATTAAAATTTTATACTAAATACATGCACTTGTTTCAAAAAATAAGCTTAACCTTATTTATTATAAACCTATTTTATGGATTGGTAAATAACAAAAAATGAACAACTTGTGGCTGAACAAAACATTTCAATATTTTTTCATAATTAAGCTTTTACATATACAGAAGGTTCGGCTAACCGATCCGATCTAACGGCCTGATATGAAATTATATTATCACTTTACCCTGAACTTTTTTGTCAGATTATAAGTTTCGGTTTAATAATATCCGTTTGGTATATTGAAACGGAGCGTTTCAATTGTATAAAATAATTCTAAATTTAAAGGAGTAAAAACCATGGCAAAAAACATTTTTTTATTCTCAGGACAAGGCTCGCAGTACGCAGGAATGGCAAAGGAATTATACGACGGCTTCGACAGCGCAAAAGCGGTTTTTGAAACTGCGAATTCGATACTCGGCTATGATATTGCAGAACTTTGCTTTAACGGCCCTGATACCGAGCTTAATAAAACCGTTAATTCACAGCCTGCTATTATGGCTTGTTCTCTGGCGGCTTTTGAAGCGGCAAGGGCAAGCGGGATCAGCTTTGACGGAGTTGCCGGACACTCGCTTGGCGAATATGCCGCAATGGCGGCTTCAGGAGTTGTTTCAATTGAGGACGGCTTTAAGCTTATCAAGGCAAGAGCCTGCGCAATGCAGAAAGCCGCCGAAGCAAACAGCGGCGCAATGTACGCTATAATCGGACTGCCTGCCGAAGAGGTGGAAAAAGTCTGCGAAGAAACCGAAGGCTATGTCGTTCCCGTAAACTATAATTCAGCCGTTCAGACAGTTATTGCAGGCGAAACAGCAGCCTGCGAAAAAGCAGCCGAGGTATTTACAGGAATGAAGAAAAAAGCAATCAGGCTTAACGTCGCATCAGCGTTCCACTCAAAGCTTATGCAGTCTGCCGCAGATGAGTTTATCGAAACAGCTGTGACTGTAAAATTTAACTCTCCTGCAGTAGATTTTTATTCAAACGTTCTCGGCGCAAAGCTTGAAGATTTTTCAAATATGCCAAGCCTGCTCGCAAAACACATTGTTTCGCCTGTTAAGTTCACATCAGAGCTCGCGGCTATGAACGACGCCGGCTATGAAAACTACATTGAGCTAGGACCTAACAAAGTTCTCACAGGTCTTGTCAAGAAAACCCTCAAGGGAGCAAACGCAGTAAATATTGAAAATTCCGCAAGCCTTGAAAAGGCTCTGGCAAGTCTGAAATAAACCCGTCTTAAATATTGAAAGGAGCGTATATTTATGAAGCGTCAGGATTACTTATCTTGGGATGAATATTTTATGGGGATCGCCCTGCTTTCGGCAGGCAGAAGCAAGGACAGCAATACGCAGGTAGGCGCCTGTATCGTTTCCGAGGAAAATAAGATCCTTTCGGTAGGCTACAACGGAATGCCCACCGGCTGTAACGATGATGAAATGCCGTGGGAACGTGAAGGCGAAGCGCTTGAAACCAAATATCCCTTTGTCTGCCACGCCGAGCTTAACGCAATTCTCAACCGCTCTACGGGGAGCTTACAGAACGCGCGTATATACGTTTCGCTTTTTCCCTGCAACGAATGCGCCAAGGCAATTATTCAGAGCGGAATAAAAGAGGTCGTTTACATGGAAGATAAGTATGCCGATACCGACGGAGTAAGAGCCTCAAAGAAAATGTTTGAAATGACCGGCGTAAAAATGCGGCAGTATTTCCAAACGGACAGAATCGTAACAGTAAAGCTTTAAGGCATTTATAATGCTGCCTTTTTACCTGAGCATATTTAAGCTATGAACAAAACAAAATACGGCGCTTTATGTGTTGTTCAGATAAAGCGCCGCATTTTTTACAGTTCTGGTTAATAAACGTCCATAATAAAGAAACAGAAATCTTGCATAGCCCGCAGGAATAAGCTAATATATACTTATAAAAATTAAAGGAAATCAGGTGTGATCTATGAAACGTACAGAACTTAAAATCGACAGGGATAAAAAGCTGTCAAAAATAAGCAGGAATATCTACGGACATTTTGCCGAGCACCTCGGAAGATGTATTTACGGCGGTATTTATGTGGGAGAGGACTCGGAGATCCCCAACGTAAACGGTATGAGAAAAGACGTTGTTCAAGCGCTGAGAGAAATAAAGATCCCTGTACTGCGCTGGCCGGGCGGCTGCTTTGCCGACGAATATCACTGGAAGGACGGCATAGGAGAAAAATCACAGCGCAAGAATATGATAAATACTAACTGGGGCGGAGTAGTAGAGGACAACAGCTTCGGAACTCATGAGTTTTTCGAGCTTTGCCGCCAGCTTGAATGTGAGCCTTATATAGCAGGAAACCTCGGAAGCGGCACTGTTCAGGAAATGTCCGAATGGGTGGAATACATGACCTTCAGCGGAGTTTCCCCTATGGCTGAGCTTAGGAAGCACAACGGACAGGAGGAGCCGTGGAAGCTGAAATATTTCGGAATAGGCAATGAAAACTGGGGCTGCGGAGGAAATATGCGCCCAGAATACTATGCAGACGAATACCGACGCTATCAGACCTACTGCCGTAATTACGGAGATAACAGGCTTTACAAGGTCGCCTGCGGTCCAAGCGGAGATGATTACGGCTGGACAGACAAGCTGCTTGAAATAGTTAAGCCATGGCATACCGACGCAATTTCCCTGCATTACTACACCCTCCCTACAGGCGATTGGAGCAGCAAGGGAAAAGCCGTCGAATTCTCCGACAGGGAATACTATCAGACAATATCCTCAACCCTTTATATGGAGGAGCTTATAACCAAGCACGGAGAGATCATGGATAAGCATGACCCCGAGGGAAAAATAAAGCTTATAGTTGACGAATGGGGCTGCTGGTACGACGTTGAGGAAGGCACGAATCCCGGTTTTCTTTATCAGCAGAATACAATGCGTGATGCGATAGTTGCCGCCTGCAATCTCAATATTTTCAACAGTCATTCTGACCGTGTTACAATGGCTAATATCGCTCAGGCAGTAAACGTGCTTCAATCCGTACTGCTGACTGACGGAGCGGATATGGTAAAAACGCCTACCTACTATGTATTCAAAATGTTCTGCCCTCATCACGATGCAGCGCTTATAAAGGCTGAAATGGATATACCGTCAGCTGACTGCGAGGATATAAGCGTTCCTGCGCTTACATATTCCGTTTCCGAAGGCGAGGACGGAAAGCTTTTTGCTACCGTATCCAACTGCTCCCTTACAGATGATTTTGAAATTTCGGTCAACGCCGAAATAAACTCTGCTCAGATAATAACCTCTGACAAAGCGAACGCTCTTAACGATTTCGGAAAACCTGAAAGTGTTACTATCAAAGAGTATTCAGGCTTTAACGCTTCAAACAGCGGCTCGGTAATAACAATTCCAAGACTTTCGGTCGTTTCCTTTGAAATGAAGTAATGGATAAGCTGTGCAGAAAGTGTCTGCTTGAGGATATGGACGAAACTGATTATTTCAAGCGGCTGAAAGATTATATCTCCGCTTATCCAAAAGAAAAACGGACGGGCGGAGAAGAATATTCCCGTCGGCTTGAAGTATGCCGGAGCTGCGAAGAGCTTTACAGCGGAATGTGCCGAAAATGCGGCTGCTACGTCGAGCTCAGAGCATTGAAGAAAGAAGCACGATGTGCCGCCGTTCCCGACAAATGGCAGTAAGATCTTATCACTTATTGATGAAAGGAGCTTTAATATGGCTGAAATAGGAGTTGACTATTACCCCGAGCACTGGGACGAAAAACTCTGGGAGCAGGATGCGGAGCTTATGTCTCAGACAGGAGTAAAGCTTGTCCGTATGGCTGAGTTTTCATGGTCAAGACTTGAACCCTCTGAAAATAAATTCGATTTTGAATGGCTGGATAAAGCAATAAAGCTTTTTGCAGACAGGGGAATAAAGGTAATCCTATGCACCCCGACCAACTGTCCTCCGCTTTGGCTGTATGAAAGCTATCCGGACGCACTTCAGACCGAACGCTCCGGACAGCCTATTGCTACCGGAATAAGAGGTCACAGATGCTATAACTCCCCCTCCATCAGAAAGCTTTCGGAAAGGATTATCAGAAAGCTTGCCGAACGTTACAGAAGCAATTCGGCTGTTGCTGCATGGCAGATAGACAACGAGCTTGACGCCGCTCATTGCTGCTGTCCGGTATGCACCGAAAAATTCAGGACATACCTTAAAAATAAATACAGAAGCCTTGAAAGCATAAACAAAGCCTTCAGAAATAATGTCTGGAGCGGCGAATATTCTGAATGGACGCAGATAAAACCGCCTTTCGGAAGCTATCCTTTAGGCTGGTACAATCCCTCATATATGCTTGAATGGCACAGATTCTGCCAGAACAGCGTCAATGATTTTGTTAGGTTTCAGACGGAGCTCATAAGGGATATAATTCCGGGAGCTGTTATAACGACAAATACCTGGCTTTGTGAAAATACTCCCGATTTCTACAGTATGTTTGAACCTCTCGACTTTGTTTCCTACGACAATTATCCTCCGGTAAAGCTGCCCGACGATCCTGACACCTTGTATTCTCACAGCTTTCATCTAGACCTTATGAGAGGAATAAAACAGAAAAACTTCTGGATAATGGAGCAGCTGAGCGGTCCTCAGGGCTGCTGGATGCCTATGACGACTGTTCCGAAGCCCGGAATGATAAAGGGTTACGCTTTGCAGGCGATAGCAAGAGGAGCGGACGCAGTTATACATTTCCGTTGGCGCAGCGCAGTTTCGGGAGCAGAAATGTTCTGGCACGGACTTATAGACCAGAGCGGAGTTCCTTCCCGCAGATTCTTTGAGTTTTCGGAGCTTTGCAGAGAAGCAGCAGCTATAGATACCGAAGGGACCTCCGTCAGCTCCAAAGCTGCCCTGCTGTATTCCTCTGATACCGAAAGTGCTCTTAAGATACAGCCTCAGACCGACGGATTTCATTACTACAGCCAGCTAAAAGCCTTTCATGACGGCGTTACCTCTCTTGGCGCAAACTGCGATATAATAAGCGAAAGCTCAGACCTTTCCGCTTACTCGGTCATTATTGCACCGACTATGTTTATAACGGATATAAGCGTTGTACAACGGCTTTACAGCTTTGCTGAAAAAGGCGGAACTGTAGTCCTGACAAACCGAAGCGGCGTAAAGGACGAAAACAATAACTGCATTATGTCGCCGCTGCCCTCCGTATATACGGAGCTTGCAGGCTGTACAGTCGAGGAATACGATCCTGTCGGCTGGGATACCGCACATATTGCCATGAACGGCAGAGAATATGAGGTCACAAGCTGGTGCGACATTTTAAAAGCCGGCGACGCTGAAGTTATTGCAGAATACACCGACCGTTTCTACAAAGGGTCTCCCGCCGTTACCGTAAATTCCTTCGGAAAAGGCCGCTGCTATTATGTAGGAACTGTCGGAAAAAGAAGCTTTTACAAGGATCTCTGCATCGAAATACTTTCCTCTGCCGGAGTTGATCATATTCCTGATCTCCCCGATAACGTTGAAATTTCTGTACGCCAAGGGGCAGGGAAAAAGCTGACCTTTATTTTCAATAACAATGATAAAGCGGCCGAATTTGATTATTGCGGCAGGCATATAAGCCTGAAGCCTTTTGAAATTGAACTGTTAAAAGAATAAAAAGGCGTAACCAAATGATAATAGCAGCTGACAGAATAACGGGATTTTCCCGTTATTTTTATAAACAGAGCATATGGTCATAATATTTTGAATAAATTTCTGAAAACCCCTTGACTCTCCTCCTGCGTTATGCTTTATACTAAAATCAAGGAGATGAAAGCTATGAGATTTTCTATCGGAGAAACTGCCGAAATAACAGGAGTAACCATTCGTACATTGCGTTATTACGATAAAATCGGACTGCTGAAGCCGGCTGAGATCTCCGATGCAGGCTATAGGTATTACACGGAAAAAGAAATTGCGGTTTTACAACAGGTATTATTTTATCGTGAACTGGAGTTTTCACTTGAAGATATCAAAGGCTTGCTTTCAGCTCCCGAAGCTATCAGACGTCAGGCTCTTGAAAAGCACCGTAAGCTGCTTATAATGAAACGTAAGCGCATTGACGGTCTTATCAGGCTTGCGGAGGAAACTATAGGAGGAAAAATTATGAGCATACAAAATATCACCGCCGACGACATCGAAAAAGCGAAGGCGCAGTACGCCGAAGAAGTCAGAGAACGTTGGGGCGGCACAAAGGAATTTGAAAAAAGCGAGAGCAGTTTTTCCAAGCTTTCAGACTCGGGAAAGGAACGCCTTGCTTCGGAGCAGGACGAGATCTTCTCCGCATTTGCAGCGTGTGCAGATAAAGCTCCCGACAGCGCAGAGGTACAGGCTCTGGTAAAACGCTGGCAGAATTTTATTTCTGAAAATTACTATAAATGCACCGCTGAGATCCTGGCGGAACTGGGAAAAATGTATCTTTCAGACGAGCGGTTCAAAAACTATCTTGACAGCTACGGAAACAAAACGGCTCAGATTATGAGCGAAGGAATAAGAGCTTACTGCGGCGGATAAAAATCAAAGGCATATAACGGATAATACGTTATATGCCTTTTTCCTGCCGCCTGTGTTTCCTGCAGGTTGATTTTGTTTCGCAAAGTATCGCAGAAATCCATTGCTTTTAAACGGCGGTTGATATATAATATAAATAAAGCCAAGACTCAAACCGATTTCCGTTAAGGAGGATCTATGAACGATATTAATCTGTCTGAAAATCTTGTGCGGCTCAGGCACACAAAAAAGCTGACGCAGGAACAGCTTGCGGATTTTCTGGGCGTTACAAAGGCTTCCGTTTCAAAGTGGGAGACCCGCCAGAGCCTGCCGGATATACTTCTGCTGCCGAGACTTGCCGCATTCTACGGAGTAACGGTTGACGAGCTGATAGGCTATGAGCCTCAGCTTAGCCGGGAACAGATACAAAAGCTGTACTCGGAGCTTGCCGCCGACTTTGCCTCCCGTCCATTCGATGAAGCATTTAAAAAAACGCGTTTGCTTATTAACAGATACTATTCCTGCTATCCGTTTCTTCTTCAGGTAGGTATACTCTATTTAAACCACCTTGATCTTGCCGAAAAGGAGCAGCGTTGTGAAATTCTCAATGAAATATCAGCGCTATGCACACATATTGCAGACAGCTGTACCTCAGCAGATATATGCGCCGACGCAGCCACGCTTAAAGCAATGACCGATCTGCAGCTGGGGAAAATCCGGGAAGTAATAGATTCCCTCGAACCTGTTTCCGATCCGAAGAGAATATCAAACAGCAGCGGTTCAGTTTTGATCCAGGCCTATATGCTTTCGGGTCAGAAGGAAAAAGCACTTGATATGTGTCAGATTTCAATGTATCTCGGGCTTTTAACTCTTATTGGCTCTTCAGTTCAGTACCTTTCTGCTGCTGCCGGTGAACTTTCCGACTGCGAGGAAACGATAAGGCGCACAGACAGGCTCATAGAAGCATATCAGCTTGAACTGCTTCACCCCAACTCTGCCGCTCAGTTTTATTATCAGTCTGCTCTGGTCTATGCTTATCACGAATGCTTTGACGCTGCCGCCGAAAGGCTTTTAAAATATGAAAAAACTGTACGGCATTTGCTCTCAGAGGATAATTTGAAGCTTCACGGTGACTCTTACTTTGACCGTATTGATAAATGGATAGAGGCTTTGGAACTTGGCTCAGCGCCTCCCAGAAATATACGGGCCGTTGCAAGAAGTTCATGGGAAATACTTGAAGAACCGCTTTTTGAACCGCTTAAACAAAACCCTGCGTTCAAAAAAATATTAGGATCACTAAAAAAGGAGTACAGCAGATATGAATAATATAAAAGAATTTCTTCCGTTTCTGATCCCGCTTATAATCGCCGAATTTGCCCTGCTTTTCTATACAGTACGCCATATCCTTACTCACAGTACCTATAAAAGAGGAAACAGAACGATCTGGCTTATTATAGCTGTTGTCGGTATGGAATTTATAGGACCCGTTCTGTATTTTATCTTCGGCAAGGACGACAGCTGAAGCTATATAACGCTAAGAAAGGAAAACGCTTTAACAAAGGTAGATTAAAAATGAATATACTTACATTAAACAATATATCAAAGCGCTTTGGAGATAAATCGGTGCTGAACGGTCTTAGCATGGAAGTACCTGAACATACCGTTTTCGGATTCGTCGGGCAGAACGGAGCAGGTAAAACCACCGCAATGAAAATCATTCTCGGACTTATGCGCCCCGACAGCGGAGAAGCCTTTATAAACGGAGAAAGAGTAAGCTGCCTGAAAAACAAAACCAACCGCTTTATAGGCTATCTTCCTGATGTGCCGGAATTTTACTCCTATATGACGCCGAAAGAATATCTGTCCTTCTGCGGAGAAGTATCAGGAATGACTGCTTCGGAGATCAAGAAAAGAACTGATGAGCTTTTGCAGCTTACAGGTCTTGAAAATGAGAACCGCAGGATAAAAGGCTTTTCAAGGGGAATGAAACAGCGGCTCGGAATAGCTCAGGCAATGCTCAGCCGCCCGCAGCTCCTTATCTGCGACGAGCCTACCTCCGCTCTCGACCCGTCAGGCAGAAAGGAAATACTTGATATTCTCCTTTCGGCAAAAAGCAGCTCCTCGGTAGTATTCTCCACACATATACTTTCCGACGTAGAGAGAATATGCGACAGGACGGCTTTTCTTCACAGCGGCAGGATAGTGCTTCAGGGAAGCCTAGACGAGATAAAAGCAGTACATTCAGCGCCGGGCTATGAAGCAGAAACCGAATTATCCGACGACTCAGAAAAGCTTGCTGCCGCCTTTCCCGGATCTGTACGGACTGGCTCAAACCGTGTAGTATTCAGCGGAAAAACAAAGCAGCGGGATATCCTCGGCTTTATTTCCGAAAATAATATACCCCTGCATAAATTTGAAAGGCAGGAGCCGTCGCTTGAAGCGCTGTTTATGGAGGTGACCGGAAAATGAAAAGCTTCTGTGCATTTTTCAAAAAGGAATGGCTTGAGCTGGCTCGTACCGGAAAGCTGACGGTACTTATAATACTGTTTCTGATCTTCGGCATAATGAATCCCGCTATAGCAAAGCTTACTCCGTGGCTGATGAAAACCCTGTCAGGCTCGCTTGAAGGCTCGGGTCTTACTGTAACAAATATAACTGTAGATCAAGTAACCTCGTGGACTCAGTTCTATAAAAATATACCCGTTGCCCTTATCATTTTTATTCTTTTGCTGTCGGGAGCTTTTACCTCCGAATATCAAAAGGGAACTCTTATTCAGGTTTTGACAAAGGGCGCATCAAGGCATGGTATCCTTGCCGCAAAAACATCGGCGCTAATGCTGCTGTGGTCAGGGTGCTTCTGGCTCTGCTTCGGCGTTACCTTCGGCTATAACGCTTATTTCTGGGGAAACGGCACGCCTGAAAGCTATACTGCTCCGGCTCTTTGCTTCTGGCTTTTCGGAATATGGCTTATCTCGGCGGCGGTACTGTTTTCTGCGGCGGCAAAAAGCAGTTCTTCCGTTATGCTCGGCACCGGCGCAGTATTTATCGCCGCATATTTGTCAGGTCTTTTTCCGGCGGCGGAAAAGCTTTCTCCCACAAGGCTCATGCAGTCCGCACCCCTGCTTGCAAAACAGGCTTCTGCTGCTGATTATCTTCCGTCAGCGCTGACCGCCGTCTTGCTTTCAGCCGTATTCATTATTGCCGCCTCGCAAATTTTTCTCAGAAAAAAACTGTGAAACTAACCACGCTGTTCATACTGAAATGAACAGCGTATTATTTTTATAGGAATTTATGATGCGATCATATAAATTGCCCAACACGTTTTAAAACTGCCCGCTATGTGCACTTCGGAGACTTTTAAATAAAAAAACACGCAGATAACCTTATTATGCAGTATCAGAAAAAATATTCGGCTTTGCCCTGAGCAGAACCTCGGGCATACACGAAGCCGAGGAGTTTGCCGCTGAAATTTCCTGTAAAACTTATACGTCGTTTCTTAAAACAGACCTTATAACGAATCCCGACGGCTATGTCCGGAGAATAACCGGACACGTTTATTCAAGGTATATAGCTGATAAAAAAATTTTTCCTTCAGCGATATAAGTGATTTATCCCTGCCTCATAACAACGGAACACAGGAAAATCTGGAAAGCGAAAACCCTATCAATGACAAAACGGGAACAGACCGTTCAGTTCTGCTCCCGTTGATATTTGAATTTATAAAGTAATAAACGGCCGCCTTTCAACCAGCATTTTCTCCGTAAAGCCGTCTACATAAAGCAGCTCAAGGTCATTCACAAAATACTTTATATTAGTTCTCAGCTCGACTATAGCCTCCGCAAGCTCCGTTTCAATTAAAAGGCTTTCGGAAAGCTCCTCAGCAGAAGCAGTATTTATATTTACTGTTCTCATCTGCTCAGCAGCTTCAGCAGTGGTCGGCGACGTCTTCGCTTCGGTCTTTGACTCTGCGGTAACGGTTTTGCTCTCCTCCTGCCGCGTCTGCTCCGTTTCTTCAGGTTCACGGTACTCTGTTTGTTCCTCCGGCTGAGTAAGCTCGGCATAATCCCGATCAGAAACAAACAGATATTCCTTCAGCTTATTTAAAGTTGCTTCGCCTATCCCGTCGATCTCTAGCAGCTGATCCATATTACAGATGACCCCGACTCCGCTGCGGAATCCGATAATTTTCTGTGCAGTAACCTCACCTACTCCGTCTATCTGAATAAGCTGCTCTGCTGTTACAAGATTTATATCTGCCGGAAAGCTGTAAACGATCTCAGTTTTCTGCACAGCTGCCGACTTCGCCGAAGACGTTTTAGACGTTATTGTTTTCCTCGAAGTCTTTGCATATACGGTAGTCTGGACCGAGCCGCTGACCCTTCGGCTTACGGTTGATGTCTTAGCAGAAGAGCCTTGAGATTCATAATATACTTTTATCTGCTCATTTTGGGTGTTTCCTGCACGATTAATAAAAAAAGCCGCTGCGCCGGCAGATAAAACAACTGTAACGCAAACGGCTGCAACAACCGATGAAATCTTGGTTTTTACCTCAGAAACATTTTTTCTCTTGTCAGAATCTTTATTGTCATTTTCCTGCAAGATATTCACCTCACAGACCATAAGTGTCGAATATT
Organism: Hominimerdicola intestinalis; assembly: GCF_054655215.1. Taxonomy (NCBI): domain Bacteria; kingdom Bacillati; phylum Bacillota; class Clostridia; order Eubacteriales; family Oscillospiraceae; genus Hominimerdicola; species Hominimerdicola intestinalis. The sequence continues at coordinate 314,615 of NZ_BAAHNZ010000001.1, read as the reverse complement.
GTCGTTTTTCTCATTTAAAGAATAACATATTATGGAGAAAAATGCAAGAGGGGGGAGCAAAAAAATATGATTTTTTACATATTATTTACTATTAGCGTTAAATCAGACCGCTGTCTTTATGATTTGTTTATATTGCCGAGATGTACTTTTTTACATTATACTTTTCCGAACGCTGATCGAATTCACAAAGCTTCCAGGACTCTCTGATTACTTTCAAAAAATCAAAAATGGTCTGCAATCTGTTTTTTTGCAGCAGCCTTGTTCCTAACGACCGACTAAAGCTGTGAAATCCTCGGCAGAGTTTCCATACATCTTCTCGTAATAGTTCTGATACTCACCGCTGATGATGGCCTCCCACCAGTCACGGTTCTCCAGATACCATTTTATCGTCTTTCGGATGCCGTCAGCAAATCTTGTTTCCGGCAGCCAGCCAAGCTCATTGTGGATCTTAGTCGGATCGATCGCATAGCGCATATCGTGACCCTTTCGATCCGTCACATATGTAATTAGAGAATATGGTTTCCCAAGCGCATCGCAGATGATTTTTACAATATCAATATTGCACATCTCATTGTGTCCGCCGATATTATAGACCTCGCCGACTCTGCCCTTGTGAATAATAAGATCAATCGCCTTGCAGTGATCCTCAACATACAGCCAATCGCGCACATTCAGACCTTCTCCGTAAACAGGAAGCGGCTTATCATTCAGTGCATTGGCGATCATGAGCGGGATCAGCTTCTCAGGAAAGTGATACGGGCCGTAATTGTTGGAGCAACGAGAGATACTAACAGGCAGACCATAGGTTCTGTGATAAGACAGTGCGAGCAAATCGGCAGAGGCCTTTGAGGAAGAATACGGACTGCTTGTGTGTATCGGCGTTTCTTCCGTGAAAAACAGGTCCGGACGGTCTAGCGGAAGGTCGCCGTACACCTCATCGGTACTTACCTGATGATACCTCTTTATCCCATATTTTCGGCAGGCATCCATAAGCACAGCCGTACCGATAATATTTGTACGGAGGAAAATACCCGGGTTCTCAATACTTCTGTCCACATGAGATTCTGCCGCAAAATTCACCACGATATCGGGCTTCTCCTCTTCAAAAAGCTTATAAACCGCTTCCCGGTCGCATATATCTGCTTTCACAAACCTAAACTGTGGATTGTCCATCACATGGGCAAGTGTGGATAAATTTCCCGCATAAGTCAGCTTATCCAGGCAGATGATCCTATACTCAGGATATTCCTTCAGCATATGAAAAATAAAATTACTTCCAATAAATCCAGCACCGCCGGTTACGATTATTGTCATATCAAAACTCCTTAATACAAAAACCTGTCTTCTGCCACTCTGCGCAGATGCTCACCATACGGTGATTTTCCGTAAATCTCTGCCGACTCAAGCAATTGTTCTTTGCTAATCCATCCCTCATGATATGCCACTTCTTCGAGAGCGGAAATTACAACATCCTGCCTGTTCTGCACGTTCTGAATAAATATCGACGCTTCCATAAGGCTGTCCATTGTACCTGTGTCAAGCCATGCAAAGCCTCTGCCGAGAATCTGTACCTTGAGTTTCTTCTCACGCAGATACATCCCATTAAGTGTCGTTATTTCAAGCTCGCCTCTGCCAGAAGGCTTTAATTTCTCTGCCATTTCCGAAACTCCGCCCGGATAGAAATACAATCCTGTAATGCAATAGTTGGATTTAGGATTCTTAGGCTTTTCCTCAACCGACAGTACATTGCCTTTTCTATCAAACTCGACGATCCCAAACCGCTCCGGGTCTTTTACAAAGTATCCGAAAATCGTGGCTAATCCTTGCTCAGCATTCTTTTTTGCTTCAGTCAAATTTTTTCTGAACCATCCGCCATAGAAAATGTTATCGCCAAGAATCATTGCGCAAGGCTCGTCACCGATAAATTCTTTTCCAATAATAAACGCCTGCGCTAATCCGTCAGGAGACGGCTGAACTGTATATGTAAGATGAATACCAAAATGACTGCCATCGCCGAGAAGCTCCTCAAACCTCGGTGTGTCTGTCGGCGTTGAGATAATCAATATATCTCTTATTCCCGCAAGCATAAGCGTTGACAGCGGATAATAAATCATCGGCTTATCATAAATCGGCAATAGCTGCTTACTTGTTACCCTTGTCAGCGGATAAAGTCTTGTGCCGGAGCCGCCGGCCAGAATAATTCCCTTCATATGTTTCACGTCCTAAAAACTTTATTCAAAAACGGTCTCTCCAAAAAGCAAATCCGTAAATGGTCAACTACAATACAAATTACAAAAATTCCAACGACTGAGCCTATCGCATGCAATGCAAAATACGATGTACTATATGCCCCCACATTATTCAGCATATCCTTCCACAGCCACCGCCGCATAGTATCGCTGTTTGCGTGGATAAGCAGAACTCCAAACGTGGATGCCGCAACTGTGTTTACAAACCTACTCTGCGGCACTTTCAGGTTCTTAAAGAACATAAACGAGCATACACCGTTTGTCACAGCCAAAAATGTATTTGAATCCTGCACAAACGAATACGCATCACTCAACCCAAACTTATTGCCGAACCACGCACAGCAGATGATGCTTAATACTGATACGCAGATTGAAAGTGCTGTTAAGCAGCCCCACAATCCGTTTTTATCAAACCACGGCTTCGGATAAAGCCTGATATATGATGCAATTATATAAAGCACAATAAACCATGTAACATAGTTCATCGACACCTTATGGAATGTGCCAAATAAGATATATGTAAATGCACACAACCCCAAAAGCATCAGGTGCTTTTTTTGATCTATGCTATGGATCAGGACATTCAAAAAAGGAATAAACAAATAAAAAATCAGAAAACAGCCTGCAAAGTTTGCCTCTACCTGTTTCACAGGCAAGAGCATCTTTATAAGTCCGCCAAAACTGAAAGACTCATATCCGGTCAACATAAATATCAGCCATATCATAATATGATAAAACATCACTTCCGCAAGCAGCTTGACAAACTTCTTTACCGTAATCTGTGACTTACACATAAAGTATCCCGTAATAAGGACAAAGCAGTTAATCGCAGTCTTTCCCCATGCTCCAAACAGCAAATAAAATATCGATTTTTCCGACATCAGATCGGAATACACAGAACCATTTTCGTCCAGTAGTCCTGAGTTTACTACATAGTGATGTGCTACAATCAGCAGCATTGCGATGATACGATAAAGCTCGAGGTTGGAACTTCTGACCTTACATCCAGTACCCCCACTCCCCCGATTTATGTTAACCTTTTCCGATGTTTCATTCATGCAGATTACCCCTTACACTTTAAAATCCAAAATCAATTTTTACTACGCCACTTTCAATATAGATATGTGTATCAAATGCCTCAGATAATTTTACAACCGTATCCAAAACATCCGTTTTATTTGAAAGAACTGGCCATCCTTTTATCCCCTTATTCCCCTCAAACCGAAGATCAATAGGATATATCTTTACAGCCTTCATGCCATTTTCATATTCGATACTTGCCAGAATACTTTTCCAAATTTAAAATCATGGCTTGAAATCAACTCTTCCAATTTGAAAACCCAGTATACTATTTTTCCGCCAAATGATGTGCTATAAACAAATCATAACAGCCAGATATTTTAATCATCGTCTAAATCCTCATATAACTTTGCTTAAAAACAAAGTATTCTTACTGCTTTTATCTATATAAACAAACCCTAATTTCTCATAAAACTTGATAGCCACCATGTTGGATTTTCTGACTTCAAGCACCAACCGTTCCATTCCTGCACTCTTTGACTGTTCGACAACTTCCTCCAAAAGACTTTTTCCAATACCGCGCTTCCGATACTTGGGGTCTACTGCTATTAAAGACAAATACGCATTTTTGTCTTTATCATCATTGCAATAAAATCCGGCAAACCCCATGATCTGCCCGTTTGCTTTTATCGAAATTACCCGTGCATATTTTGAAAATTTTTCAGCCAGCTTTCCCCTGTCTACCATACCGGATGACAGGGATTGAAGATATGGTGAAAATCTATCCAAAACATCGGCTATTGCTTCTTTTGTTTCCAGTTCTTCTATCATTTCTTCCATTCGCATACAACCGGCTTCCTTTTTCCAGATGCTAAAACAGGAATTTCATCAACAAATTCCACATTCACGTTTGCGCCGTCACCCAATACAGCCTTGATTTCCTTCAACGTATTTTCAACGCTTAGATTCTTATCTGCATTTAACTTTATCAAATACTCTTTCTCTGACTTTTGAATAAATTGCCACTGAACGATTCCCTGAAGGTTCTTCAATATTCTGGCAAAATTCATGGGATGCACAGGTTGCCCGGATGTGTTGTACACTAAGTCCAGTCGTCTGCCATATAATTTACTTATATAATTCCAACCATGGCTCTGTTCATTTCCTGTCGCATACACAGCCGTATCTCCCGTATCATATCTGATAAGAGGAAATGCATAATTAAAAAGATCAGTAATGACTATTCTCGCAAGCTCCCCCGGTTCTGCTTTCTCATCACTGTCCAGTTTCAGAAACTCAAAAACATAACCGGAATGGTTGAGATAATAGTTATTATCGCCAATTCTTTGTTGAGCTAGCATACCTGCTTCTTCATCCGCATACGCTTCAACAATGGGGATGCCTGCTATTGACTTCATTTTTTCTCGTGTTTCTTCATTAAGCGCTTCCGAACTAGAAACGCATACTTTGACTGTTGATAAATCTTTAGGATCGCCTTTTCCATCATCCATATACTTCACCAACGCATCATACCAAGAAGCATATGCGCGAAGTGCAACAATTTTATGCTTTTTAACTGTCTCCATAAGCATAGCAATTGTTTCATCGTCCACCTTACTTATATTGATAGGTATAATATTTTCTTTAAACGACTGCCATTTGGATTTACTCTGCCATTTTGTCCAAATTCTGCATTGACCTAGCATTTCATGAGACTTAAAGCCGACCTGTTCATTAAAATACTTCAGTTCAGCAATTCTGCGATTCCTCTTCCGTGTATCCTGCGGTATAGCAAAAGGTGTACCTGTACTGCCAGAGGTTTTCTGAATGTGAACTTTATCTCCTTCTTGCCCCGGTATTTTCTCTATAGGTACACAGACTTCGCTATAATGTTCGTTTAATATCGTCTTATTTACGACAGGAAACTGTTCCAGCCTGCAACCCGAATAATGCTTATAATAGGACGAGTATTCCGATGCATGCTTCAACAAATCATCCAGATGACCTTGCTGTATAGGAAGTCCTGTTATTTTATCTGAAAGAACTGCCTCCAAATCTTCATAAAACCTGCGAACCTTCTTTCCATGTAAATAATCATTCCCCCAGTAGAGGGTTCTCTTGATTAACCCATTAACACTTATATCAATACGCCTCCTCCAGTTCGACTTCAATCCACTTTTCTGAGTGGTCCATCATATCCAGCATTTGCTCCATGGAGTCAAACCTCATGATCAAACAACCAAGTGTTGTGTTGGCTCCCGTAAATGCTTTAATCTCATCTCCTGGTTTTTTAATTAAATGATTTTCAATAATATGATCCTGCGCTCTAATCCTGACTCTCTTCAATATGCCGTCATTCAAGCTGTGTACTGCGTAATATGCATAAAATCCTTTCGGTTCTGCGCCCTTAATTTCAATCGTTTCTCCCATTGCAGCCTTTACAGAACACTCCACAAGATCAACTCCTGTAGCATATTTAATTACGTCAGGAATGTAGTTCCCGCCGTCTCGCGGTGCAATCTCCATTAAATAAACATTAAAATCTCTGTCGATTCTTATATCGAAGTTATATGTTAATGTTTTCATATGAAGCAGAGTTAATAACCTCTGAATTTCAGCATGAATCTTTTCCTGTACCCAGTCGGGCATATTATATGGAAAGCTCGCCGAGATTGGTACAAACGGATTAACGCACTTCGGATTAAAATGATCATTTGCAAAGTAACGGAATACGAGTCTACCATCTACAGAAAGTCCGTCTCCGGCTATCTGATACCCGTATTTCTCGACAAATTCCTCAACAATAATTCGTTTTCCGCGTGAAAATCCCATAGCATAACTAAGCTTTTCCTCTGCCTCACCGACAGAATCAATGCGGCTAACGCCCTTGCTTCCGGAGGAATCTACCGGCTTAACAATAACAGGGAACTTAAATTTCCCCATCTCAATGTCTTTCATCGCCTCGCCGGTATCGCTATATCCTTTTGCAGCTGGCGTGCAGAAGCCGTGCTCTTTAAGGAACGCTCTGAAATTATCTTTATTGCATAAGATTTCCACTGATTCATAGGGGCTTCCCGGCAAGCCAAGCTTTTCTGCCACATACGCAGCTGTCGGCGCTGCCGGATCTGAAGCGTAAGCAAGCACACCGTCTACCTTCTCAAGCTGTGCAACCTTAAGTATCGCTTCTTTATCTGTAGTGCTTATTAAATAAAACCTATCCGCTTGGTACTGTCCCGGATTATCCGTCAGGTAATCGCACAGGACTGTATAATACCCCAATTTTTTTGCTGTCTCAATGGCAGTTATCTGCTGGGCAGAACCACCGAGCAATAATATCTTTTTCATCCTGACAAGCCTCTCTACTGTTCCTTCACAATATTGCCTAACTATTACCCTATCCCAAAATAATATCACAAATCAAATCGACATCATCAATAGCCAGATCGGCGTACAGTGGTAATGTCAAAACTCTCAGTGCTATATGCTGTGCAATCGGTGTTCTTTCTGTCCCGGCAGTCAGATAATTACGATAACACTCAAAACTGTTTGTCAATGGATAGAAATACTTTCTCGCCCCTATCCCTTGCTCAGCAAGCATGTTATAGATTTCATTTCTTGTGTACTTATATTCATCAAACACGACCGGGAAATATGCGTAATTGGAATCCACATCTTCTTGAATCTTAGCCAGTTTAATGCCCTCAACGCCGGAAAGCCTTTCTCTATAATGTTCAACAATTTTTTTTCTTTTTTTAATTTCTTCTTCCAGATGCCGCATATTACAGAGACCCATTGCCGCCTGGAATTCACTCATTTTTGCATTCCCACCAATATATGCAACATCTTCAGGGCCGTGGATGCCAAAATTCTTCTGATCATTCAGATACTGTACCCACTCGCTGTTCTTATAGCAAACAGCTCCACCTTCAATGGTATTAAATACTTTTGTAGCGTGGAAACTGAACATAGACGCGTCCCCAAAGCAGGCTGATGAAACGCCTTTGTATTTCACCGCAAACGCATGGGCGGCATCGTATATGATCTTAAGCCCATACTTGTCCGCAATTTTTTTGATTTCATCCACATCACAAAGATTTCCATAAACATGCACCGGTACGATAGCAACAGTCTTATCAGTAATAAGCTCTTCTATTTTGGATGTATCTATTGTATAGTCATCTTCCTTAATGTCACAAAAAACCGGAACAAGATCATTTCTCACTATTGCGTGGGTCGTCGATGCAAATGTGAACGGGGTCGTGATAACTTCTCCGCCCTTTGGCAGATTTAGTACTGCAATCGCATTTTCCAAAGCCAGATGACCATTCGTATAAAGCGTCACATACGGTACTCCAAGGTATTCCTCCAGAACTTTTTCCAGTTCCTTATGCTTCACGCCCATATTTGTAAGCCAGTGGCTTTCCCAAACAGGGCGTATCTCTTCTATATATTCCTCTAAACTTGGCAATGATGATCTTGTGACTAGTATGTTTCCCATGTGAACCCTCATTTCATATAAAATTCAAGTGATTTATTTCGCCTTTCTATGCAGTATTTTCAGTGTGACCGGTTTTACAATCTCCCATAGATATTGGAATGAATCCAGCTTCAATACAAGAGATCCGCCAATATAAATAACCACACCAAGTACGACCTGAATAATAAATGTAATAACATTCGATAATCCGATCATCTGAATAGGATAGACACATACCCCCATGAAGACCGCTAAAAGAATAGCCGGAAGAATATCCTTCAATTGCTCGATATAGCCGTATTTCAACAGCATCCGATTGGGTCTGGAATTAATAATCTGACTCAGTAAGCTACTTACAAGCAAACTGTAAGCCATAGGCATTACTCCGAACCACATAGTTGACAGCAGCAATACCATACCTACAACCTTCTTTGCAATCTCCAGTTTTAAGAACAGATCACTCCGTCCCATTGCCTTAATTGCGTTCAAATTCGCCGTATGTATCGGATAAAACATATATGATATACAAAATATCCTCAAAAATGGTACGCATGGAAGCCATTTATCTGTCAGGATAAGCCGAATTACCGGCGTAGCTGTAACAACCAGTCCCATCATCAAAGGTGCCATAATATATACACTAGTCTTGATTGCACGCCGGGTCATTTTCCGAATATGTTCCATGCTGTCCTGAACATTGGACATGGCCGGCAGCAAGACGCTATCAATGGATGCGTTTACATTAGTTATGATCAAGCTCGGAAATTTCTTTCCCTGATTGTAATAAGCAAGATCGGATGATGAATACATTTTGCCAATGACCAATTGACGTAAATCATTGTATACCGTGTCAAGAAGACTACTCGCCAATAGCTTCCACCCAAATGAAAACAACCTTTTTAAACGTTCAAACGAAAACATTTTATGCGGTCTCCACTTAACAGTTATCCACAGGATTGTTGTATCAATTGCTAGATTAATTACCTGTTGAGCGACAAGAGCCCATACACCAAAGCCGGAAAGAGCCATGACAATGCCCGCTGCTCCGGCAGTAATAGTTCCTCCTAATGTTGAAAAGAAAAACCTCTTAAACAGCATATGCCGTGATACATATGCTTGCTGAACATTCTTAATCCCAGAGATCAGCACCGTTAATCCCAACACACGGATGTATGGTGTCATCTCTGACCTACCATAGAAGCTAGAGATAAGTGGAGCAAAAAGGAATATTGCCAAATACAGAACCGCACAAAATAGAACATTTGTAAAGAACACTGTGGCAAAATCCAAATCATCCGCATCTTTTTTCTGAATTAATGCGTTTCCTAAGCCACTGTCCACAAAAACCTGTAGAATGGTAGTAAATACAGTTATTAATGCAATAGTTCCGTACGCATCCGGATCTAAAATCCGGGCAAGTACTATTGAGACAACAAAAGCAACCAACTGGGCTCCACAACGTTCAGCGAGTCTCCATATTAAGTTTGTAAATACAATCGACTTAGAATTCTTTGACAATTTGTTACCTCACAATATAATCTTATCGACTTTTGCTTTATTCATATTGTTATTCGTATTTTATCTTTTTCTCTTTGCGGAGTATCCACGCTACCTGTCTTAGCATTTGAAATAGTCCGGGAGTATAATATTGTATCTTTTTCTTTATCGGCATGGATTTAAGCATCGTTCTATATGGTTCTTGCTTCAATTTATCCTTGTCACGATAACATACATAATGTTCGAATAGCTGCTGTTTCTTTTGCTCCCGAATCACCGCATCGAATTTTCCCTCAGTCTCTTCATTAAGTGCATCAAGAAAAATCATTTGTTTTGAAATATATTCATCTCTTAATTTGGAGTTTTGATTCCATGCTACAGTTAATGAGTTTTTTGCAAGCACACGATGCGCACTCATCTTTTTTGGAGAATAAAAGATATATCCATATAAGGAGTTTTCTATAAGCCTGACATAATCTCCGGTTGGAGATTTCGTAAAAAATCCCGATGGTTTCCGTCGAATGATATCTGTCCGATAGAAATATGAATTTGTAACAACCTTTATCCCTAATCCTTCGATAGCATCTTCTGTGCCATACTTACACTCATGATTGGAAATTGGCTTAGAGTTAAATACCCTTCTTTTATCCTGAGAAACGATCCATCCGTTATGAATGAATGTAGAACAATCAGGATGTGCCTCCATATAATCGTATTGAACCTGGAGTTTATTACTGTCTGTCCAAAAGTCATCGCCTTCACACATAGCAATGTATTTTCCTTTAGCCAAAGGCCATAAAAAGGTTTTAGCTACCCTAATACCCTTTGAATACTGATTTTCACTTTGAATTACAGTGCGAATTTTGTTCGGATATCTTTCCTGATACTTTCTAACAATTTCAGTCGTCCCGTCAGTAGATGCATCGTCATGTATCAGTATTTCAAATTCAAAATTCGTTTTTTGCATTAGAAAACTCTTAATAGCCTCTTCAATATAAGATACTTGATTATATGTAATGCATATTATGCTAACCTTAATGTCGTTTTCATTTCCAGCTGATGCCATTAGATTTTTCCTCCCGCCAATCGGCACATAAGATTGTGCTTATATACAATATAACTTCCACCGTTATTTATCATAGTTATACAAATCAGACTCCTGACCTAACCCTTTTCTGTCTCTATGCCATACAAGATTGCAACAAGGCAAAAGAATGAAATGCCCATTGTAATTTCAACGCACCCCATAATAAAGAATATACAAATAATCGCGACTATTGGAAATCCTCTGTGCGGTTTCATGGTATTTATTTTTTTAAATACAATGATCAATACAAATGCCAGCAATACTACCCCGACAATTCCAACCATCATCATCCACTCAGTCCAACAATTCTGCGTGTCGGCAAACCCTATATACCGCTTTGTCACTTCATAGGTTGTTCCGTATCCATAACCGGTCCAAAAATGGCTTGCAAATACCGAAGGTAACTTATCATATATGATTGTTCGTCCTGTAAGTGTCAATTCTCGCCCAAGAGTACCGACTACAATATTTTGCACTGTACTATTTAACAGAATGAACTCGTAGAAAAAATAAAACAGTGCAGGAACTAAGGTAAATATGATCATTGTTTTTAATGAGCAGAGCCATGTTTTTATTTTTTCGGAAATCATAAATGCCACAAAAAGCAAAACGGCGCCTATCATCCCTGTGTTACAATTAACATAACGTGATATCCATATCGCCCAAACTGACATAATAATCAATGCGATATATCGTTTATCTTTTCGGTCTTGATTCAACCATTCTTTGCTCATATACAATGCGATCAATATAATATGCAGATATGAAACCGAAAACTTGGTTCCGCACAGATAATTTCCATATGATGATTTCAGTCCCGGCATAAATATGGCTGCTATGTCAACAACAATAGCGCAGAATAACGTGAGCCGGTAAAATTGTGTTATTATCTCCCCAATCCTTTCCTTTTCTGCCGCAACCTCTAAGAAGAAAAATGTTTCTGCTAATGTTGCCATAAACACTATTGCTGAAAGAAAAGGATCTCTTATAATTATCTCATCTCGTCGCAAATACGATGCTGCGATTGAAAATAAGCAAAAAACAATAATTGCACGGTTTAAAGTCCGATTTCTTCTTGTCATAAAAAACCTGTAGTTTGCAAGCAAATAAACCGCAATAACAACTATGCAAAAATATTTTAAGTAATTGTATTTTGGAAAATACCCTTCATCTACAGTGAATATTGTAATTATATATAAAAGAAAGCTTACAATCTTAAATGTAGAAACTTTAAATTTGCCTCTTTCCATGACGCTTGGGATCACTCCGTTTTCTGTATATTAAAGCAGTACTCCATGAATTCATCATAATTAGAGAATCTTGCCTTATGCTTATTTAAATAGTTTATTGTTGCCTCTCTGTTTAAGCACAGCTCAATCTTATCTGAAAATGTTTTGTTCGCTTCAATTGCACATCTATCACTAAAAACCATAAAGTATTCATGGAATATCTCCATATCGGGCTTGTGTCCGAATCTTTCAAAATATGCAACCGCAAGCTCCTTCGCTTCTTCCACCTGTGCATTATATCTTCTATAATAGAACTGGTCTAAGTCCATGATCTTCTTTGCCGGACATCCTGCGTAAACTCCATTTGAATCACAGTTTTTTGTCACTACACTACCGGCTCCAATAATTACATTTTCCCCAATTTGAACACCGGCTGTAATGATCGCATCCATGCCGATAAAAACATTATTTCCTATCGTGACACGGCCGGAAGAACCTAATATCCCTCCCTGATAGGTTTTTAGCACTGACCAAGAATAGTCGTGCGTAAGAATTTTTACTCCCTCAGTAATCCTAACGTGGTCTCCGATTGTAATCATCCAGGGGTACTGCTCATCTATCAAGGTCTTAGTTGGCACATATATTGTACAATCCTCACCGATAGAAACGCCAAGTTTTCTCAAGTAAGCTATATATGTCTCAGATGAATATCGTTTTCCTTGTATCAACTTCTTGCCGATTTCTTTAACGCGCATTTTACTATTTTTCCTCTCTTATACTTTGGCCCTGACCAACAGATAGACGATATGAAACAGCTTCATACGCATGGTTACAATCAGGCACTTTCTATTGAACGTCTCCTTGCTGACATTCATTTTATTCAGCACGTTCTGGAAATGATTATCTGCCACGATATCCTTCAGATTGTGCAGACGCACATCCTTGCTACAGTCAGCGGTGACCAAAGTTTTCAATGCCCCGATTATATTGGAAACATACTGAAATGCCAGTCGATCCTTCACATCCTGATTATATCCAAGTTCAAGGCAAGCAGCCTGACAGGCGTCGTAACAGTATTTGTTCTTTTCATACCGATCTCTTCGATATGTATGTGTAAGAGATCCGCCATTCTCACAATAGAAATATAACGCCTCTGGGAGAATTGTGACCGATTCTATATCTTTATACAAATGCAAAAGCGAAAAGACATCTTCCGATATATACTGCCTCTCTGATACAAACTTCCAGTTTGTTCGCCGTATTGCATCCATTGAGTACATGCAAGACCAAGCGCTCATCCACAAATTTGTTCTCTCCCCAGTTTTCGGGTCAGGCGCAATCAGATTAGGAAGTACATATGTACGAACACTCTCCCCTTGATAGTATTCTTTCTCTGTGTGAGGAATTGTACACTTCTTTGTCTTTCCATCAGAAGCTACATTACAGAAGCCAAAAAGCACAAGCTCTGCATTATGTTTCTCGATCTGCTGATAAGCCTTTTCTAACGTGTCCAGTGCAACATAGTCATCACTGTCAAAAAAGCATATATATTTTCCCGTGGCATATTCTATCCCGGTGTTCCTTGCCATTCCAAGGCCGGCATTTTCCTTATGGATAACCTTGATTCTCTTATCCTTTTTTGCCCATTCCTCACATAGTTGCGGACACTGATCCGAAGAGCCATCATCAACTAAGATGATCTCCAGATTCCGATATGACTGGTTTACAATGCTCCTTATGCATCGATCCAGATACTTTTCCACATTATAAATAGGCAGCACTATGGATATAAGTTCCTTTGTCATTTACAATCCTCCCACAGCAGGTGAAAGATTAAGTGTATTCTTTTCTCCACTTAACGTACAAAAACATTCCGGGAAGCATACAGAACAATACGAGCATTCTATGATTACTTTCTTTCAGTAATCTAATTAAGCTGTATCCTGCAAACCTTCCATAAATTATATACTGTAATCCTCCTTTAATACGATATTTGTTCTTTATATCCGTTCCCATGAACTCTTTTGCCCGATTCAAGCAGCCTATGGGAGCGTGTATATTATTTTTGCGTCTATTCTTAGTTAGACCATCTGCCTGATACTCACCGACATAAGTTGCTTTGTTAATATGAACCATGGAGTATTTCCGAGCCATTCTTATCCATACTAAATCTTCTCCAAGAAACCTTTCTCCCGGATATTCAGGAAACGGAAACTCCTTTAAACACTCAGTGAAAAATACCTCGGCTTTATCAGCGTGTGTATCATCGGCATTAACACGAGTCTCAATGTAGGTATCTATCCTCTCGCTTGGTATAAACTGTTTCCCGTTGATGACCCCGTCCGAAAACTTCCTTAAAAAAACGTATCCGCAAATTCCATCCATGCCACGATATCGCTCGTGGTACCGAAGTATTTCTGCCACGGCATCCGATGTAAGAGTGTCATCTGAATCCACGATAAACGTCAACTCTGATTTTATAGCACTGATCCCAACATTCAATGCGGTATGCTTTCCACCATTCTCCTTGTGAATATAATGAATTGGGAATGTGGCTTCTGCCTGCATCTCTCTGACGACCTGTTCCGTATCATCAGTACTGCCATCATCTACGATAAGCCATTCAAAGTCCTTCCTGCTCTGATTTTCCAAAGAATCATATAATCTTCGAATATCCCCCCACGGTTGTAGGCGGGTGTTAGAATTGTTAATATCATGGTTCTACCCCTTCATCTGCTGCGCAATATCCGCATCCACGATCTCCTCGCCGGTCTTGCCGACAAGCTGCTCCTTACTGGCTTCACTCAGCCCATCGTTGACCACAGCGCACAAATCACAAGTGCTGCATTTATCGAGTTCCTCTTTCGTAACTTTCCCGTCCCTATAATCCCTGACAATTTTCAATTCATACATGGAGTACGGCTTCTTCATGAACAGAGCCTTAAACTTATGCCATACCACCCAAAAGCCCGGCTTCCAGATGTATTTATGCATGGCAGGAGATACAGAACCGATCATCCAGCAGTCACGGTTACAGCAGCGTACTTTTTTCCTCACCTTTTCCGCCTCCGGGCTGTTCCACAGCTCGTCCCATGTCTGTGTGTTCAAGTTACCCATTACCTCTTTATCTTTTGTGCCGTTACACGGCATCACATCTCCATACGGATCGATAAAGAAGGTGTCAAAACTCATATCACAGGGCAGCAGTCGCTTCTGACCGTAGATGTAGTTGATAAGGCCGTGGTTGAAGTACGCACGCATCCACTTCTTCGGACTGTTGGATTTCAGCAGAGCGTTCACCAGATCCTCAAAATTCTGTGCCACCATCGGACGGTCGTGGATGATATTTTTCGCCTCCACAAAGTAAAAACTATTGTGAAGACTTGCTGTGGCAAACTCCATGCCCATCTCATTACTTATCTCATAAAGCGACACCAGGTCGGGAGCGTTCTTGTCCTGCACTGTCATTCCAAAGCCGACATCCTTCATGCCCATCTCGACCAGTTTCTTTAACGTGCCGTATCCACGCTGATAGCCATTCTGTAAGCCTCTGATCTCATTGTTGGTCTGCTCCAAGCCCTCGATGGAGATACGAATTCCGATGTTCGGAAACTCCTTGCACAGATCTACAATGCGGTCTGTGAAAAAGCCGTTGGTACTTATCACGATACGATCCGATTTCTTATAAAGTTCCCTGACGATTTCTTTTAAATCCGTTCTAATGAAAGGCTCACCGCCGGTGATGTTTGTGAAATACATCTTCGGCAGCTTTTTTATCGTCTCAATGCTGATCTCTTCCTCCGGCTTGGACGGCGCTTTATATCTGTTACACATGGAACAGCGGGCATTGCATCGGTATGTAACGATTACTGTTCCGTTTAATTTTTTCTCTGGCATGATCTCTGTCTCCCCCTTTATTGGTAAATTCTCATCAGCTTTTCGTAATACTCATCTATCGTATCAAAGCTGATCTGCTTGCAGTTTTTGCTGTATTCATCTGTGAGCTTCTTATCATTCCACAGCTTTTCGATCTGCTTCTTCAGCTCTGCTGCGTTTCCGCTTTCAAACAGCTCACCAGTCTTACCTACCTGAATCAGCTCCGAAATGCCGCCGATATTTGCACCCAAAACCGGAGTGCCGTACATTTGGCTCTCCATCACGGAAAACGGGCAGTTCTCATACCACTCTGACGGGTAGATTGAAAACCGTGCCTCTCTGATCAGACTTTCTAAAGCTTGTCCTGTCTGGAATCCGACATTCCTGATGTTTGGTATGCTCTCTATCTGCTTTTCCAACGGTCCGGTTCCTGCGAAAATAAAGTTCATATCCGGCAGCTCCTTGCAAACCTTTATGAGTGTGCCGATACCCTTTTCTTCCGAGAACCGTCCGAAATACAAAACATAATCTTTTTTAACGCTGTCTTTCCATTCAACCTTGTCTATGAAGTTGTGGATAGCCACAGTTTTCTTTGCAAAGAGCGGATTACTATCCATCTTGCATTTCATAAATTCAGAACAGCAGATGATTTTATCTATATATTTGTAGACTCCCTTCCACTTCCAGAAGTAAGCCTCTATAGTGCCTATTGCGCTCTTGGCTGTGGAACCGTGGATGCACTTGCCCTTAGTGCAGTTCATGAAATGCCCGCCCAGACATTTCTCGCAGTTCTCATGCGTATTCGGATTATTCAGCATATGGTTTGGGCAGATAAGGTTATAATCATGAGCTGTAAACACGATCCTGCACTTATGTCCGATCTGCTTCCGCCACTTCTCAATCTCAAGGATCACTGAGGGCGTGAGCTGGTATGTAAAGTTATTGAGGTGCACCACATCAGGCTTGAAATCATCCAACACAAGCCTTATCTTTTTCCTTGCCTCTATAGAATAAATGGTCTTAAGAGGATATGTGAGCTTAGACAGCTTGCTGCCGCCGTGGAAATCCATATCGGACGTGTAAGCATTGACAGCATTACTCACACATCGACCTTCATGCTCCATCCCGAAGTACTGGACTTCATGACCCTGGGAAATCAGATATTCGCCTAATTTAAAGATGTATGTTTCTGATCCGCCGTTCGGATAGAGAAATTTATTGATCATTAGAATTTTCATTTCATATCCTCATTTATCTTTTAATCACCTTTTGACCTACTACTTCTCCAGCAATTGCAAGCGTTTTCTTTAATAGCAAAGAAAATACTGTAGCTCCACAAACCGTCAAAACAACAGTGACCACATATTGAAGCCATCCGTTGCTGTCCTTAAGCCGTCTATTGCTCCGTAATGTTTCTTTTGCTTATTCGGCATTGCCTGTGCTTTCTCCATTCGTCTAACTCCTCGGTGCGGACATTCACACAATTTATTCTCATCCAAACAGCTATTTTCTCTTCCCATAAACTCCAACAGTCCTCTCAACTACCCTGTCCCATCCGTATTTCCTACAGATGTAATCTGCCGCTGATTTCTTATACTTCTGAACTACACTCTCGTCATCCAGCAGCATTTTCAGCTTCCCTTTTAAATCTTCCACATCGCTTTTTCGGAAAAGCACCGCCTTGCTGCCCACCACGGATCTACATTCGTCAATATCAGAAACCAGACAACAGTTCCCGTAACTCATGGCCTCCAAAAGGCTTAACGGCATCCCTTCCAGATCGGACGGGAGGACATATATAAAGCAGTTGCTGTAAAGCTCGTCCAGCGTCTTTCCCTGGATAAATCCTGTGAAGATCACATGGTCTTTAATATCCTCACAGACCTGCTTCAGCTCTTCCGCAAAAGCGTCTGTGTCCGATCCGCCGCCGGCGATCACTAGCTTTTTATCTGCACCGCCGTTCTTGACCAGACCTTTATACGCTTCAACCAGATATCTCAAACCCTTTTCCGGGACGAGCCGCCCCAAAAACAGAATATAGCTGTCTTTCTCAAGCCCCCAGCGTTTCCTTATCTCAGCCGCCTCCCGAATTTTCGGGCGGTTCACTCCGTTGGGGATATACAAAGTTTTTCTGCCGTAGGTATCCATAAAATACTTCCGAACTCCCTCCGACAGAACAATAATTTCATCTGCAAACTTTACGGCGCATTTCTCGCCGAACTTTATGTATTTAGAACCGAATCCGCCCTTCCATTTTTCTCTTTGCCAGTCTAATCCATGTATCGTAACCACAACTCTCTTTCCACACAGCTTCGGGATCCAGCACATAGCCGCCGGACCCTCGGCGTGGATATGGACGATATCGTAATGTCCGAATGCCGCCTTGACTGCCGCAAAGAAACTTGATGTCATTGCCGCCAGACCTTTTCTCTCTATCGTCGGAACGGTCCTGATCTTGATTCCCTTATACTCGGATAGCTGCTCGCCGTCAAACTCTGCACCGCTGACGTGATGACCTCTTCGATTATAACAAGTTACTTCATGACCCAACTGAACCAACCGGGCGGATAATTCCTCTGCTACAATTTCGATCCCGCCTTCTCGGCTAGGGATTCTTTTATGACCGAGCATCGCAATTTTTAATTTTCCGGCCATAAATAATATTCCTCCCTTTGATCCGTGCTGCTCGTCTTTATCTACTATATTTACTGTGGAAATCTCCTCTTCCATATATTTCCGCACTCTTGACACACTTTCATGGAGAGCAGATATTCTCTGTTCCCCACACTGTTTTCTATCTTCTGCTTCTGTATACTCATCTCAGATGTAAAGGCAGACATTTAAGATCTCCCTTTGCTTTCCTGCGAATATCCGTATTATACCCCCTGCCCCTTCAGCACTGCCGACACGGTTTTGAAAATTATCTTCCAGTCTACAAAAAAGCTTCTCTCATTTATGTACTTTATATCCAGCTCCATCCATTCGTCAAAGGATATCCTGTTCCTTTCCGGCTGTATCTGCCAGTAACAGGTCAGACCGGGAGTAACGTAAAGCCGCTGTTTTTCGTATTCGCTGTATTCTGCGACCTCTCTCGGAAGCGCCGGCCTCGGCCCTACTATACTCATTTCTCCCTTTAATATATTGAAAAGCTGCGGAAGCTCGTCTATGCTGGTCTTGCGTATAAACCTTCCGACCCTCGTTATCCTGGGATCCTCCTTTATTTTGAATACAGGTCCGTCCATTTCATTGTGCTGTATAAGATCCTTCAGCCTGTCCTCTGCGTCAACGACCATGGAACGGAATTTGTAGAACCTGAATACCTTACCGTTGCGGCCTACCCTTAGCTGAGAAAATATCGGACTTCCCTTGGGATCGTCAATAAATACGGCGGCTGCGGTGATAAGGAAAACAGGCATAAGAATTATTATCGCCAGCAGTGAAAGCACTATATCCTGGACCCTTTTGCATATACTGTACAGCCTTTTGACTTTAAAGCTGCTTACCTCAAGCTTCGGCAGTTCTTTCGCTGTATCCTCGCAGACCTCAAATTCAGCCGTTTCGTAAGCCGTTTTCATACGGTAATCTCCGTCCTATCCTCCATAAATATTTGCTTTTTCCAAGAGAAAACCGCCATAGCGCAATTTCCCTGACACTGCTTAATACAGCGGCAGGCAGCTCTTGGAAAAATTATGAATATGCTGTGATAAGAATTTTTTCTATCATTTATTCAACGTTACAATTTTATCATATTTTCGCAAATTCGTCAAGAATCATACGAATATTTTCGTATTTTAGCGAAAATTTCAGCGATAAACACAATTTTGTCCGAACGCCTAAAGCTATTTTATGACTTATTTTACATCTGAATATTTAAATTTCCATTTCTTTCTTAACATATATAAATTGAATATTTATACAGACTCAAAACCTCAGCAACGCTATCCCATGATCCCGAGATCCTTTCCGCCGCGGTAAAAGACAGGAATTATATCTATCGGAGCAGGACATACAACAGTCTGCCCGCCCTCATATACCTTTTTCGTGTAAGCGTCTGTCCAGACAGCGCCCTCAGGCAGATAGACCGTTCTTTCCCTTGCGCCCTCCTCCATTATCGGAGCGACCAGAATATCCGAGCCGAACATATAGGCGTCCTCAGTTTCCCATGCCTTAGGATCACCGCTGAAATCGAAAAACAGCGGTCTTATTACAGGCTCGCCGCTTTCGCTGGCACGATCCATGCATTCCCTTATATAAGGACGCAGACGCTCTCTTATAAACAGGTATTTTTTCAGTATCTCATAGTTTTCCTCTCCGAAGCTCCATACCTCGTTATCCTGTCCCGAGGTAAGCTGGCGTACTCCGTCAATGTACTCCTCCTCACGCTCATGCCACGGCGACCTTTCCCCATGCATACGGAATACAGGACAGAACGCTCCCCATTCAAACCAGCGGACCAGAAGCTCCCTGAAGCCTTCGTCCGAAATATCCCCTCCGAGAAAGCCTCCTATATCCGAGGTCCACCAGGGTATTCCGGCTATTCCCATATTAAGTCCCGCCTGAAGCTGCTCCCTCATTGCCCTGAACGATGAATGTATATCTCCCGACCAGGTAAGAACTCCGTATTTCTGGCTTCCTGCCCATGCACAGCGTACAAGGCTCATAACGTCACTTTCGCCTTCGGACTTAAGACCGTCATAAAAGCCCTTGGCATACATTTTAGGGTATATGTTTGTGCACTGCAGAGCAGGGCCGGCATAATATCTGTAATTGTCAAAATCGTAGGGTCCGTATTCAGGCTCCGCTTCGTCCAGCCAGAAGCAGCGTATACCGTATTTATAATAGTTCTCCCTGCATTTTTCCCATACGAACTTCTGCGCCCCGGGATTTGTTGCGTCGTAGAAAACCGTATTTCCCATCCACGTCATATGCAGGCCGCTTCCCCTGTCTGCACTGACGAGATAGCCGTTTTCCGCCATTTCCCCGAAATTCTCGCTTTTTTCGTCAATAGTCGGCCATACGGAAACTACCGTTTCTATACCAAGCTCTTTAAGTTCCTTTACCATTCCCTCAGGATCGGGCCAGTCCCTCGGCTCAAACTTAAAATCTCCCTGCCTTGTCCAGTGGAAAAAATCTATAACTATAGCGTCCATCGGAAGTCCCCGTCTTTTATGCTCTCTCGCTACCGAAAGCAGTTCCTCCTGAGTGCGGTAGCGAAGCTTGCACTGCCAGTAGCCTAGTCCGTATTCAGGCATTCTCGGCGCTCTTCCTACAGCAGCAGTATAGTTTTCTTCTATTTCCGCAGGAGTATCCCCCGCCGTAATAAAGTAATCCAGCTTTTTGGTGCTCTGCGCATACCATTCGGTCTTGTTAGCTCCGAATACAACAGACCCTACCGCAGGATTGTTCCAGAGAAAACCGTAGCCCCTGCTTGAAAGCATAAACGGAACGCTTGCCTGACTGTTCCTGTGGCAAAGCTCCAGCGAAGCACCTTTTTTATTCAGATTCTTTTCCTGATACTGACCCATCCCGTAGATCCTCTCGTCATCAAACGCCTCGAACCTTGCATAAAGCCGATGATCCGTTGATCCGGGAATGCATTTCAGCTCCCTCGCCTCTATCCTAAGCGGAACGCAGTAGCGGTTTATACGATTTCTGTTGCGTACATATTCCTCGGTAAGCAGCTCGCCCCGCTGGTTGTAAAAGCTCAGCTTTCCCTCATAGTCCGCCTTAACGGTTATCTTTCCGTTGGTAAGATAATAATTTACGCCTGAGGAATGATAACGGGAATACTCCTCTCCCTTATACCACGGGTCAGTAGTATCGACCGTTTCCGTCCTTATCTCCGCATTGTCCCCGTCGGGCTTTTCTTCCAGCGCCCAGTTATTGGTGTCCATCTGAGGCTCGTTTGTCATTCTTATTCTTAGCGAGTCCTTTCCCCACGGCTCTGCCCATAGCTGTGAGCCGCCCGATCTTATAATGATTCTGCTGCCTTCGCTGTAAATCTTCATTTCAGCTTCCTCCGTTACCATACTTTGCTTTTAAACGCTGTTTCTTCAAATATTCTTCCGTCGGGCATTCCGCCGAAAGAGAAAAAATACTTCAATTATATTTTACTTCATTACGCAAATAAAAGCAATAGTATTTTATAAATTTCGACGCTTTTATAACAAAAAGCCGCCGGATATTTTTCGGCGGCAAAAATCTGAATCCATATGTAAAAGCTGAAACTGCGCAAATTATTTTACAAAGCTGTCCCCCAGAAAATACAAAGCTATCCAGCCTGACGGGATCCTTCCCCATACATCATCTCCTACTGCCTTGACCTCCTTTACAGTAACCGCAGTTCCGGCTTTAAGCACTGCATAGGTCTTGTCAAGTGAATGTCTTTTTCCGTCGGCGGTCAGCTCCGAGCGTTTTTTCTGCGGCTTATCCGTTCCTGCGCCGCTTCTTACCTTCAGATTTACTGTAAGGGTATAGTCCCTGCCTGCCGCAAAACCGTGCATACCGCTTTCGCTTCTTTCTGAGGTATCGCCTATACAGATACAGCCCTGATAGCCTTTTCTCGCTTTAAATTCCGCTGCCGTCTGTCTTTTCAGCACTCCGTCATCAGAGGAAAGTCTGTTGTCAGCGTCTGCGTTTGCTTCGGTGTAATAGACCCTGCTTCCGTCCGTACATTCAATAAAAATAACGTGACCGTACCTGCCGCTGTTAAAACAGGCAATAGAATTGCTTACCGGCTCGGAGGAAAGCTTCAGACCCCTTGCTTTAGCCGACTCATACCATATATTGGCGTTTCCGGTAATTCCGGTATCTGTACCGCATTTCTCCTTTGCCCTGCCGCGAACGTACCAAACGCATTGAGCCTTGATCCCCTGAGCGTAGGCGCTGCTGCTGAGATCCGCAAGCCTTTTGCCTAACTTGCTTTCGTAGTTCATTTTTACTGCTCCTTTTTATATTCAGTCGTATCCGATAGTTTTTATTCTTCTCTGCTTTTAAGTATCTCAACTGCCTTTTTGAGCTGCTTCGGAACGGGTACTCCCATAATTCCCGCATTTTCAATTATCGACAGTGTTTCGTTTGCGCAAAAGGCAATGCATACTGCGTCCTTGATATATGCCGTACCCATAAGCCTGTCAAGCTGACAAGCCGCAAGCAGTATCAGCAGCACCATACCCTTGCGGCAAAGTCCTTTGAACCCCGCCTTGCTTTCAAGCGCTCCCGTCTTGCTTTTGCTGGATTTCTTGAATACTCCCGCTACTACTATTCCGGTAACGTAATCAATGCACATAAATATGATAAGTGTTGTCATTGCAGACGTCCAGCCCCCAAAAAGTGCGGAGATCCCCGAGCCGACAAGCCCCGCGGCAGTTATCGCCCAGTATCTTATACTATCCATAGGCGTTATTCTCCTTTGTCAAGCACCAGCCAGTCTACATAATACGTTCCTGCCGGAAGCGTTGCAGACAACGAGCTGCTTGAGTTTTGTCCTGCGCATATTACGGCGTATATTTTTCCGCTGTAATAATTCAGGGTCAGGCAGTAATTAAGATACGGCGCAGGAGTTCCGACTCTGTGTACCGACGCTGTAACTATCGTATTTTCAGTAGCCGTAAACGGAAGTGAAAGCGTTACGCTGACCATTGACGAAGCCGAGGAAATACTGTTCGAGCTTCTTCCGTAAATAATGTCGTCCTGCCTTACGACCTTTTGCCCTCCGTTATAAAGCCTGCCGCCGTAAATATAGGTATTGTCCCCGTTTGCCCCGTCACCCGACCGATATACCTTATCGCCTGTATCCAAGCGTTTTCCCAGAAGATAATACGGACTGTGAGAAGCCGCCGTATCAGTTAACGAATGTGAAACTCCGTCAGCTATTCCCGAAAACGCACAGCCGTGAAGCTCAGAGGTATTCGGTTTTGAACTGTTCAGCATATTCAGTGCGTTTGTTAACCTAACGTCTGTGCTGCTGAGGTCGGCCGCCTTTGCGTAACCGCTGAGATCCTCCGCATTAAGGTAGGGAAGTTCTGAATACGTCTTTGTTCCGTCGCCTGCCTTCGCCTTCATTTTTCCGTCTGAGGTAATTTCAATGCAAAGAATGCCTTTTTTTATTGCCGCCGTTTCCTCCGCCCATTCCTCAGACGTTTTTACAGCGTTGAGGACTCTCATTTTTATCTGTTCAGCCATAAGCTGCCCCCTTTCTTCTGTAGGGATCATTCCGTTCCCTTATCTATAACAAGCCAGTCTATATAATAGGTACCGCTTGGAATTTGACCCATATACGGAGCTGTTTGCCCTGCCTCAGAGCCTAAAACCACTCCATTTGCTCCAGCGATAATCACCGCATATACGGTCTTTATATCTCGTGTAAGAACCAAACAGATATTATAAAGCGGATTTGGCGCTCCTTCCATCATGATCGTCGCAATAATCTTTGTTTTGTCAGTTGCATCAAAGGGAAGCGAAAGCTTGACATATTGAAACGACGGTTTTCCCGTTACCGTTATAGTATCTCTTCCGGAAATTACTCCGCATACCTTTGTTACCGCTTTATCTATCATTTCGCCCGTAACCGAGCCTTGATAATCAGCCATAAAATTTCCTCCTTTTAATTATAAAATACACTGTATTTCCGCCGCTTCGGTATAATCCCTGCCGGCGCATTTGTATGTTTTTTGCTGAACGTCCCAATAGTAAACTGCATTTTCGTCGCTGGCTATATACAATCTTCCTGCTATTCCCGGTTCAGGAAAGGCATCTCTTGCATCAATATACAGCGCTTTTTCCGCACCTGCCGAACCGCCGCCGGAGGAGGACGAGCCTCCGGCCCCCATTTCCGTTTCGGTATCCGACTGTCCCGCCGCTTCTATAGATGCGGAAAGGCCGCCGTCAAACTCAAAGCTCAGCTCCATAACCGGCGCACTGAAACTTTCTCCCGAATCGGGCAGGTAAAATTCCGCCGTATCCCACACGTCTATCCTAGGATCGCCGATACGCTGATAAAGACTTACCGGACGGTATATAAACGGAAGTATCTCCGCACACAGCCTATCAAGCAGCTCCTTAGTCATATACGGGTTTTCTATATACATTGTACGTCCCGGCTTACCTCCCGTTATAACGCTGTTTTCACTTACTGTACATTGTATCTGCGTTATTGCTACATCCGTTTCGCTTACTTGGGGCGTATCCGTTGTGTCAGGATCGAGCTTTACTGCTCCGTCTGACCCGTACCATTTATAGGTAAGCCTGCCTGTACGGTCGAGAACGGCAAACCTGCCCTGGAGAGAAGCGATATAGCTTATCATCTGACGCATAGTTATTCCCGACGGCTTTTTATTTATAAAAGCTACATAATCGTAAAGCTGATAATACATTCCGTCCGAGATCTTATAAGCTTTATTATCGGAAGTAATATACCTTCCGCTTGAAACAGCTACCGAGCTTATGCCCAGCTGAGTGCATATTTCTTCCTCGATAGCCTTTGTACTGGCGGGGTACGGAAGCTTTGAGCGGTATTCAGTATCCGCCAGCGCAAGATGATCCGACGCCTCCAGTATATAGCCTCCGTCCTTCTTTTTGCAGGAAGCAGCGAAGAACCGTCCCATAGGTATAAGCTCGCTTTCCTCCCCGTTTTCCTGTGTATCGTCCGACAGATCGATAAGGCAGATATAAAGCTGAAAGGCTCTGCCCTCAAGATCGCAGGGAGTCTGCGAAAGCTCAGCCGTTATTCCCTGAGAGTATGCCCCTCCTATAGTTACATCTTCTCCTCCGCAGGAGCCGCCTATAGTCTTAATAGTCTTTATACTTTCCGAGCCGACGGAGAAATCCCCGAAGTCCATCAGGGCGCGGAAAGTTCTTCCGCTGCCCCCGATAGCCGTTATCAGCTGCTGTGATCTTACTTCATACAAGGCTTATCCTCCTTTCCGCTCACTGCTCTATAAGACTTATCGAGCAGCCCTTATACCATATTTCTCCGCCGCAGTCAAGCTCGGCTTCATATGTAAAATCCGTAGAATAACAGGTCACCGAACGCCTTACTCCGTCCTGCACAAATTCTACCGGAAAGTAGGCGGGAAGCTCAAAGAAAAGACTTTCCAGCGCTTTTTTATCCGCCCTGCTGAGCATTCCCCATTTCAATACCAGCTTCCAGTTCCAGCACAATATATCTCCTACCGATTTTCCCGTTGAGACCCTGCCGGAATTTGCCGCCCAGGTTTTATACCTCATTGCTGAGCTTCCGTCCGAATCGCAGGACGGAAGCTCAGTTCCGTTTACCTTTACCGAAAGGCTCATACCGTTATCCCTCCCGTTCTCGTTTTATACTGCCTGTACATTTTTATTACCGATCTCCAAAGCACTCTTCCGTCGATATTTCCCGTAACGGTAAGGTCAAGTCCTTTAAGCACGGCTATTATCTCTCTCAGAAGCGCCGCTATTTCGTAAAGCTGACCGCCGCCCATTGCTCCCTCCAGCTTTGACAGCGGAGCTATTACCTCGGGATCTATCCTTGCGTTTCTGTTATCGCCTACCATTGCAAGCTGCGGAGCGTAGGCAAGTCCTCCTGACGCAAGGTGAGGTATTTCGGGTATATCGACATTCGGAATATCTATACCGAACGTTCCTCCTCCCAGCCAATCGGGAATATCAAAGCTGAGAGCGTCGTTTATTCCGTTTATTATCCAGTTCAGACCCTTTTCGATAGCGCCTGTAAGTCCGTTTATAAGGTCGATTATAAGATTTATCGGAATTTTAACGATATTGGAAAGACTGTCCCAGATACCCTTGAATATATTTTTGATACCTGTAAACGCCTTCTCCCAGTCGGCAGTGAAAACGCCGGTTATAAACTGAACGATCCCCTTGAGCGCCGTTATTATTCCGCTAACGGCGTCGGTTATTTTTCCTATTACTCCGCCAACTATCTCTATTATCTTATTTATTACCGCTGAGACCGGAGGCCCGAGCTTTTCAACAAACCAGTTGACTATCGGAAGGATAAACTTATTGTATATCGCCTCTGCTCCCGTAACAAGCTCGCCTATAAAATCAAGGAAGTTGTCTATAAGCGGCTTTATATGATCCGTCCAGAGCATATCCACCGTTTCAACGACCTTGTCCCAGACAGGCTTCAATACGCTTTCCCAGATATTCAGCAGTGTTTCTCCCGTACCGGTTATCGCCTGCTTCAGACCGTCAAAAATAGGTTCTCCCCATTCTGCCCAGAACTCGGAAAGCGAGGTCATAAGACCTATCCACATTTCTGAAAAAAGGCTGAGTACCGGCTGTACCGCCTCTGTCCAGAGGGTATCGAATACTATTTTTATCTGCTCAAACAGCACTCCCAGGGTAGAAACTATCTCCGTTGCAAACTGCGTTATCATAGGAAGCGCCACTTCGATAAAGTTATTCAGGATAGGAAAGACCACAACATTCCATATATCTGAAAAAACAAGGTTAAAGCTGTCAAGCAGACCTACCGCCGACTGACCTATCGTCGCAAATACATTCTGGAGAAAGACCGTAAAATCTCCCGCAAAATATTCCTTCAGCGGCTCGCCGAGAGTGCTTATATCGGCAAACATTCCTCCAAGGATCTCTCCAAGCTGCGCTCCCTGCTCCTCAAGGCCGCTCCATATTCCTTCAAACGTCGGCGCAAAGCTTGTCTGCGCCCATGACGACAGGTTCGAGAAAATATTCTCTGCCTTTTCTCCTACGCTTTCAAAGGCGGAGGATAAAAAGCTCCGTATGCTTTCGCCCAGTCCCTCTGCCCACTTGCTTCCCTTGGAATCAAGCGACGAGGTATCCATATACGGCTGAGCGGTCTGGGTATCGCCGGAGGAATCGTTTCCGGCTACGTTCATTTCATCAAAAGAGGAAAGATAGACCGACGCTTTTTTTGCTTCCTTTCCTGCCTCGCCTACCTTTTTTACGCTTTTCTGAGCCTTTTCATAGGTCGTTCCGAACAGTCCTGAAATAAATCCCGCTACGCCCTGAGATACCGACGCAAGCGCCGACATAAGCGTATTCAGCGCAGGCATTACGGCGCTTATAATCGGAGTAAACGCCGTTTGCAGATTTGACTGTATGTCGCCGAACGACCTGGCAAATTCTTCATTTCCCATACAAGCGGAGGTAAGCGCCGAGGAAAACTGGTTCTTTACAAAATCTCCTGCGGTCTTGAATACTCCGCCTACCAGTCCTCCGAGAGCGGAAAAGCCTGACTTTAAAGCGCCTACGGCCCTTGAGCCGATATTTTTCACCGTTGTAAACGCTCCTCCCAGAACGTTTCCAACAGCCGAAGCCGCCTTTGTGACCGCAGAGGTAAGTCCCGACTTTACGGATACCGCTGCCGAAGCCGCCTTTTTCGTCATTGCTCCCAGTCCGGAAACTATTTTCTCCGCCGCCTTTGCTCCTACGTTTTTGACTGCTCCGAAGGCTGCACCTACCTTTTCCTTTACCGCCGCTCCGGCCTTTTTTGCCTTATCCTTGATATTTGAAAGAGCCGCCGCTAATTTTTCCGACGCCTTAGGCGACATTGCCTCCATTGCGCTGTTAAGCTCCTGCCACTTTTTCTGAAGCAGTCCGACCTTCTGCCTGACCGCTTCTATACGCTTGTCAATTCCCGAGACCGGATCGCTTTCAAGCTGAACGTTTTCAAGACTTTTCTGTATCTGATCCGTCAGCTTCTGCATCTGCGACAGGGTGCTGTTCTTTATATCGTCAAAGGTCTTTGAAAATTCCGACTTCAGCTTTGAGGTATCGGAAACGATATTTTTCATCATAGACGATACCGCACTGTCGGCTGAGGATATTCTGGCGACTGCCTTTGCGACAGCCTTTCCTGCGTCCTCCGCCGATCTTGTGACCGCAGAAAATGCGTCCGTCATTGCTTTTTCTATGACCAGAGCCGTTTGGACCATAGGCTTCTGCAGCTTGTCGATTATCTGTTTCTTTATATTGTCAAGCTGCGGATCCAGCTTTACTTCAACGCTTATTACTGCACTTTCACTCATCAAATCACCGTCCTTTCTAAAATTTTCAGGGTCACGCAAGCATAGAACGCAGCATATCCTCAAGCCCGCTTATGCCCTGTTTTATCTCTTCATCCGTTTTTGTCTTTTTCTTTTGTCCTGCTCTAAATCTGCGCCATTCGCTGCGTATATTTTGCTCGTGACGGGTAAAATTCTTCAGGCGATCCTTATTTTCCTCGCTTCGTACCGCTACCGTTCTTCCGAGCGGAGTGTCCTCCATAAGTCCCGAAACAAGCGTTATCCAGTCGCTGTAGGGAAGCTCCTCCTGCTGAGCGGGAAGCACTCCGTACTGCTTTGCTACCGACTGGATTATAAGCTCACGGTCATGATCGAGATCGTACCAGACCTCACTTTGCGGATTTCTGAAATCGTTCCTCCGCTTCTCCGGTCTCCTCTCCGGTCATAGCGGCTATCGTAAGCTTAACGAGCTCCTGATACGCTTCCCATGAAAGATCCAGCGAATTTATCTTTGAAACGTTTTCGCCATATGCCAGCGCAAGCATTTTATCTACGTCGTCAACGCCCATAGAGCCGCCCTTTTCGTACATTTTCATGACCTTTTTTACTGTTTTGACTCTGTTGTCAACAGGATAGACCTTATCTCCTATACGGATCTCCGGTGAGGACGCAAGAAGCTTATCGTCCAGGGTATACATTTTTGCCATAACAATGATCCTTTCTTTATGTAATATTTTTTATACTGCTTTCCCGCTTAAGCCGGCGGAGAGTTATCCGCCGGTACGGGAAGAGGTTTTCTTATGCGGACGGAGCGTCTGTAAACTCCGGCTTTCCGTCGGACATAAAGTCGAATGACAAAGGAGCCACTGCCGTTGAATCTCCTGATGACCACTCGGTTACGCTTACTACTCCCTTTACGGTAAGCTTTGCTCCGTCGGGGAATGTCCAGACCAGAGTTGTGGACGCTCCGGAGCCTGTTTTCAGCGCAAGCGAATTAACATAATCGTTGCCTTCGTCGCCTATATTACGCTTGCCCGTAATGCTGATAGTAAGGCTTTTGCCTGTTACAAGACGTCTTGTCCAGCCTGCCGCCTCAAACGGCTTCCATTCCTCTACGTTTCCGTCGATAGCTACCGAAAAGCTCTCCATACCTGCGATAGGCTTAAGCGCCGCAGCGTTTCCGCTTCCTCCTGCGGTATCGATCTGAAACTGATTTTCATAACATGGGTAAACTCCTGAATTGCTCATAAAACTGCCTTCCTTTCAAAATATGTTTTGTTTTTTGCACACACCGAAAATACCGGTCTTTCCGGTGCGCTTTCTGTTTTGCAGGGCCTGCTTTCTGTGCGCAGTTTAACGCCTTAGGCACAGTCCGGGCTATTATGAAAACGGCCTTTACCGTTTTTCACACTTATTTTCCGACAACAGCTCCTGTATCCGCCGCCGCTCCTTTAAAAGCTTTGAAAGCCCTGCAAGAAGCGATACCGTATTTCCCTCAGGAAGCCTGCCGTTACGGCATTTACAGGTATTGAAGCGATCAGCTGTCCGCATAATTTCGGCGCAGATCTCTCTGCGGCGTTTTTCAAGCTCCTTTTCCGTCATTTCAGCCTGCACCCGATTCGATCCTTTCTATCAGAACCGACAGCCTGCCGTATGCTTCCCCTACGGTAAAATATGACGACGGGCTTTCTGCAGCGCATTTCATACAGGTGCTTCTGAGCAGAGCCTGTATTTTTTTAAGCTCGCATATTATGTTTTCAGTCTTTTTTATATGCGCCTTTTCTGCGCTCATTTTCGATCTCCTCCATCAAATAGTTTTCTATCCAGCGTTCATGCCGTTCGCTGAGAGTATTCTGTTTTTTATATGACCATACAAAAATAATAAGCATA
This sequence comes from Hominimerdicola intestinalis, assembly GCF_054655215.1. NCBI lineage: Bacteria > Bacillati > Bacillota > Clostridia > Eubacteriales > Oscillospiraceae > Hominimerdicola > Hominimerdicola intestinalis. Next base: position 284,301 of record NZ_BAAHNZ010000001.1, on the reverse strand, counting down.
ACCGTTAACGTAAGCATATGCGCCCTCTCCCAATGAAGCGTCCGACTGTACAATTTACTGTACTGTAAGCTATTGACTTTACGAAAGAAAAATGGTATAACATATACACGAAGCATTTATGTCAACCTTATGTTGAAATTTTCCCTGCCGGATTTCCACACAGCTTTTCATCCGCAGCAATCTGTCAACCTTTCGTTGTCTTTATTATAGCTTATATTTGCCCCTTTGTCAACAGTTTGTTGTGAAAAAATATATTTTCGGCAAAATTGCACAAAAATAGGCAACTGTATGTTGACGCCCTTGACAAGACAACAAACAGTTGATATAATAGTATCATTGATACATGAGAGGAGGACAGTCCGCACAATTATGCGGACGGGAATATGTTCAATGAAAGACTTAGGAAGCTCAGAGCTGAAAAGAAAGTGCCGCAGCAGGCGGTAGCAGAGCAGCTGGGAATAACAAAGCAGGCGTACAGCCTTTACGAGCTGGGAAAGCGTCAGCCTGATTTTGAAACGCTAGTAAAGCTCGGCGAATACTTCGGGGTCACAACAGACTATATTTTAAGGGGAGAGGAAAGCTCTCCTGCGGCAGACGACGACAGCATTAAATTCGCCCTGTTCGGAACTACCGACATAGACGACGAGGTACTGGACGAGGTTAGGCACTACGCTAAGATAGCGCAGAAAATGAGAGAAGAAAAAAACGGGAACTGAAAAAGGAGAGGGGACGGCAGATGACAAGCACCGAGCTTTACCGCTTTGCAGACGGGCGGGATATTCTTACTATCGACGGAAAACTGAATAAAGTACGGTCTATGTCGCTGATGGACTCATGCAGGAACTGCGCCGTTGTGATCGACAGCTCACAGATAGACACCAGCGCTGAGGAAACGGTCATTCTTGCTCATGAGGTAGGGCACTGCGAAACGGGGGCTTTCTACACTGAAAATACTCTTGAACTAAGGTCGAGATGCGAATACCGTGCGGACAAATGGGCAATAAAAACGCTTATTCCAAAGGAAAGCCTTGCCGAGGCCCTGGAGGACGGTATTACCGAGCTGTGGCAGCTTGCGGAGCATTTCGGGGTAACCGAGGATTTTATGCTAAAGGCATGCAGATTTTACGGACTTATTATATAGCCTTACCGGTGCGTATTCGGCTGCTGACCGAATAAAAAAGCAGACAGGCAATTCATCTGAACTGCCTGTCTGTTTTTATAATATTTAGAATATGTACTTTTATTCTGCAGCGTCTTGTTTATACCCGCTGTCAGGGTATTGTACCCCATTGTACGACCTCTAATTTAAAATATTTTTCATCAAAGCCCTGTTTTTTAATTTCGTCTTTTATGATATTCATTGACTCCTCGTTGCTGAAACCTATTTCCAGTATGTTTTCGTCTTTGTCATAGGAGGCGGAGCTGTAATCCATATATCTTGATCTTATTATGTAATTATAAAAGGAAACAAGCTCGTATTCCGTCGGCTCTTTCGGCTTATCCTCCATATAATTTCGATAATAAAAACGTATGCAGACAAAAAACAGAATAATATTTACCAGCACAAGCGCCAAAAGCAATATATTTTTCAGGCTCGTTTTACGCATATTAAATTCCCCCTTACGGTCAAAGCTCTTTAAGGCTTTCGGTTATAATACGATCCAATCCGAGATATTTTTCAGCAGATCTGTCAGACATACTTACCGTTAGAAGCGCAAGCCTTGATTTGTCCTGCGATTTTAAAACTACCATAAAGCCGTTTTCAACATAAGAGTGAAGATTATAATTTTTAATTGAATAAACGGAGTAGTCGGGTATATTACCTCCCGGCTGATTTCCTCCCCGAAATTCGCATATCTGTATACCTTCTGTATCAAGCCCCAGAGAAGCAAGATAATCCGAGGAAAAAATTTTAGAATAGCTTATACCTTGATAGGGACAGTCTGCAACCGCTAAATTTATATAAAACTCTCCCCGTTTTATGATCTGTATACTGCTGTCGTTCCTTACGCATATTATTTTATCCTCATAGCTGTATTCAGAGCTTCCGTCATTATTAAGATAGTAGTTTTTCATATCCTCCGCAAGACTGCTGCTGTCCGTCCACGAATCCGCCCACTGCTGAGGAACAGAGAAGGAAAACTGCTCAAGACCGATACTGTAAAGCGGCAGGCTCTGAGTTTCAAGATATATATCAAAATCTGTTTTTTCCTTCGGACGTGCCGAAAGAATAATATACAGCAGCTGCAGCAGCGCAAGTACAGCAAGGATAATTATGACTGCTGTTTTGGGAAGCTTTTTTATGCTTTTCATTTTTTCACCAACACTTTAAATCTGTCATTACATCGGCGGTTTGCCGAGTTTTAAACATTATTCGTCAATTTCAGACTGATCCTATACTCTTATTATACCGATCAATTTTTATAAAGTCAAGATTTTACAGGCAGATATGTAGTTTTTTGTAATATCTCACCAAAATATTATGCTGTACTTGTAAACATCTCACAATTTACCGCTGTAATTCTCAGAAGCTTTATCAATATAAAAAGCGCAGAAAACCGTACATTCAGCCTTCTGCGCTTTTTATTATTTGTTTCCCGCCTGAGCTAGGACTTGCTTTGTTTTTGCTGTCTTATATCCGCGGCATATAAGTACCCGCCCGCAGAAACGAGCGACGTCAGGAGCGATTACGCAAATTGCGCCGTCTGCGCTAAGACCGACGTCTGAGTCAGGAATAGCATATTATTGATTATCATTACCGACTTCCACCAGTTTGCCGCCGTTTCATATTCCCTGTATTCCGTCCACCACTGCCACGGTACGCTGTATGAACCGTCGGAAAGCTGACTGTTTATTATAAATTCGCACTCAGCCGCTGCGGCTTCTTTATTGTCCTCAAAAAAGATACTGTCGGACGAGCTTATGAACCTTGACGGAAGAGTAACATATTCTTTGCCCCACTTTTCAGTGTCCTTGCAGATATTAAGCGATACCTGCTCTTTAAGTATGCTTATAAGTTTTTCCATATCGAAAAGATCGGTCTTTCCTGCCTCCGAGCAGTATTCGTAAAGCCTGATAAAACAGGAAATAACATGAGAATCGTCCATCGGGAGATTAGACAGCAGCCAGCCGCAGGCCTGTTCGGCAATTTTACACGCTTTTTTATACAATCCGCTGTTTTTGTCTGCAAACCTGATAATAAATCCGGCTAAGCAGGCAGTGGGATTATACTTAAATTCTCCGCCGTCTTTTCCGTATTCCCACCAGCAGGCGTGAGGATGATCGTTGTTTGTGAGAATAACATTGCGCCACTGATCATGCTCCTGTGAAAAATCCGAGCCGCTGTCAAGATAGCGAAGAATACCTTGAATAACAGCATGACCACCGTCGGTAAATCCGATCCCGCGAAGGATCTCCGTCGCCTGCCAGGTCTGTATCGGAGATGAATACGGATTCCAACAGTCCGCTTCAAGTCCGTGTCCAAAGCCGCCGTCATCATTCTGATAATATGAAAGCGCCGTAAGAACCTCCTCCTGCGTGCCGTTTTCAAAGTGATACCTCCAGCAAGCCAGCTCGATCGGTCTGGCGTTCCGATAAATAAATTTTCTTGCGTTTTCAAATACGTCTGCGTATTCCTTTTTCATTATTAAATCCTCCCTTTCGCTTTGCAAGCTTAGCCTCTGATGAATTTTATTATGTTCTTTTCAGACGCAAAGGGGTTAAGCTGAAGAATACGCCCCCTTATTCTGCTCTCGGCGAATTCCGGTTCAATATCCGAGGCGGCTTCGGTAAATTCCCGTCCCCAGAAGCTTTCAGAAGTGCAGAAAGCGGTGCTGCTCCAGCCATAGGCTTCTCCCGCCTTGTTCAGCTTCCGCGCATTGCCGCACATCGTTATGTACATTTTCATCTGCAACGACGTAAGCGCACGGTCAAAACGGCTTTTGTCCTCCTTTGAAAAACCGCCCAGCCGCTTTATCTCATGAACGGGAGCATATCCCGTTTCCCTTATCACACTGTAAATGCGCTTTTCAAAGACGCTGATCCTTCCGTCGGCATACTCACCGTACAGAGTTTTTTTCCCTCTGCGTACAGCGTAGAAATACGGATACCATTCCTTTGTTATATAACCGCCGCAATTGAAAAACAGCTTTGAATAGGCTATATCTCCTCGCTCGTCAAGTACCCTCATGCGCCACTCCCAGGGGTCGGTCTCTGGATCGCCGGTATGCCATTTTACGGGGGAATCAATATTCTCCTGTTCCTCCCATGAGTAGGGTATAAGCGCAAATATGCCCTTTGAACTGCCGCCGCCCATTGTAAAGCCGCATTTTAAAAGCTCTGTACAAAAATCCGAAAAATTATTTATCATTTTACCGCCTCCCTTCCTCTGACTTCTTTGCGTCCGTTTCAATTATACTTCAAATAAAAGCGAACGTATTGTAAAAATGCGACATCATACCTTTTGAGCCGCATATTTTTTCAGCTGAGAGGGAGTCATGGTGGAAAACCGCCTGAAATCCCTGAGGAGATGAGGCTGATCGGTATAACCGTACTTTAAAACTGCATCCTGAACGTCGAATCCGTCCCTGAGAATATCCTGCCAGAGCAGCTGACAGCGTATCATTGACACAAGCTTTTTCGGCGCAGCTCCCGTATTCCTGACAAACAAACGCTCAAGCGTGCGCAGGCTGACCGCGGTATAGCTGCATATATCGGGAACTCTTATATTTCCGTTCGATCTGATAATATAATCAACGGCGTTCATAAGCCCGGGATCAAGCTTAGAGGTATCAAGCCTTTCAAGCAGGTATTTTTCCGCCGCCTGCGTTCGGGTGTAAATATCCGAACAGTAAACAAGCCGCTCTTCAAGCTCCCGCTTAAAACCGCTGAAATATCTCTCAGTATCCTCCGCACAATTGAGCGCAGACGACATATCCTCTCCAGTAAACAAAATCACGCTCCAAGCATAAAAACGTATCGCAAACGTCGCGGTAAGACTGTTTGAATTTTCACCGCAGGAGATAAACGGAAGGTCGTTTATGCCGCAGAAAAAGCTTCCGTAACAACCGCCGGTAAAATTAATATCGAGAATAATATCCATACAGGTATCGGGAATTACCAGACCTTTGCGCGGAGTTTCCTCAGGCTTTGAGCGCACAGTCCCTTTACTGCCCCAGAAACAGCGTATGTACGGTCTAAGTGCGGGACAGGGGGGTATCTCCATATATTCGGGACAGCTTTTGAACGGCTCTGCGGTAAGCGGCTTATAGGTGGTAATATCCATAGATCGTGCTCCGTTTCACTGAATCTTTTTTGTTAATCCAAGTGTAGCATATTTTCCGAAGAAAGTAAAGAATTGAAAGCCGTAAGAACAGCAAAAAAGGACGGATAATAATATCCGTCCTGCAAGATTCCGTCTGCGCCAAGACCTTGTAAGTATTAGTTTTTACAAACCATATCCGCGGCATATAAGTACCCGCCCGCAGAAACGAGCGACGTCAGGAGCGATTACGCAAATTGCGCCGTCTGCGCTAAGACCGACGTTTGCGCTAAGACCTTATCTGACCGCTGCCGTTGATGAGGTATTTTGTGGTGGTAAGCTCCTTTAGACCCATTGGTCCTCTGGCGTGAAGCTTCTGGGTGGATATTCCTACCTCCGCACCTAAGCCGAATTCCTCGCCGTCGGTAAAGCGTGTGGAGCAGTTTACATATACGCAGGCTGAATCAACACGGCTCTGAAATTCCTCGGCAACGTACAGGCTTTCAGTCACTACGCATTCCGAATGACCCGTCGAGTATTTCGCGATATGCTCCAGAGCGTCGGCAAGTCCGTCAACTACCCTGATCGCAATTATATAGTCGCCGAACTCCGTCGCATAGTCGTCCTCGTCGGCAGGAGTAACATTTTCCGCTTCAAGTATCATTCTCGTAAGCTCACAGCCCCGTATTTCCACATTGTGCTCGTCAAGCCTTGCTTTAAGCTTAGGCAGGAGATCCTCCGCAATGTCACGGTGAACAAGACAGGTTTCCACCGCATTGCATACCGACGGACGCTGGGTCTTTCCGTTGTCCACAATATCTACCGCCATATCCACTGAAGCCGTTGAGTCAACATAAACATGGCAGTTGCCCGTACCCGTTTCAATTACCGGAACTGTAGCGTTCTGCACTACCGCTTTTATAAGCTGAGCACCGCCTCTCGGTATCAGTACGTCGATATAGCCATTTGCCTGCATCATCTGAGTAGCTATGGCTCTGTCGGTATTCTCCACAAGCTGAATAATATCGGGTGAAAAACCGGCAGTCTGAACCGCCTGACGCATAAGATCACAGAGTATTTTGTTTGAATTGAACGCTTCCTTTCCTCCGCGGAGGATAACCGCATTTCCGCTTTTAAGGCATAAAGCCGCAGCGTCGACCGTAACGTTCGGCCTTGCCTCGTAAATTATTCCCACAACGCCCATAGGCACTCTTACTTTTGTTATTCTCATTCCGTTGGGACGAACCGAGCCGCTTATTACCTCGCCTATCGAATCTTCGAGAGCGGTCAGCTTTTCACAGGCGCAGGCAATACCCTCGATACGCTTTTCGTCAAGCCTAAGCCTGTCCTGAAGCGACGGGGTCATATTGCGGCGCACCGCATTTTCAAGATCAAGCTTATTTGCTTCGATAATTTTCGGCATGCACCTTCTCAGGATATGTGCGATCTCAAGCAGTGCATCGTTCTTCTGTTCCGACGAAGCGCCGGCAAGACCTGCCTTTGCAGCCTTGGCTTTTGTTCCGAGCTCCTCAATATAATTCATAAAAATTACTCCTTTCAGGGTAGATTTTATTTTTACTTGATATGTATCATATCCTTATCTAACTTCAATATGATCTCAAAACCTGTATCAATATTAATTGACATTTTATTTTCCTCCTAAAAATATGTAAAACTAATTCTTTTTATCAGACCTTCGGAATTAATTACAAATTCCAGATGTTTCGTATCTGATATTTCATATTTATATTCTATCTTTTTATTATTCATATTGACTTTTTCAATTGGCTCTCCGAAATATTGGATAACCTTTTCCTTGTAGTCATTGATTTCAATACTGCCAACTGACAAGCTTATTCCTTTTGGTAAATCGTCATTCAAAAATGTAAACCCTATTGAACCTATCTTATTATCACTATAATCTTTATCATCTACCGCACAATGCATTGTTACCGTAGCCAAAGACTCTCCTTCATATAGCAGAACACAGCTTCTGAGTTCAGATTCTTCATCAACTATCATTGTTTCGTTTTGATAAGAAAAACCATCACCCAAATCATCCAGCGAGAATGGAAATGAAAAAGTTTTATCGCCTATAACAACGTTACTGACGATCTTATCAAAAACCTCCTCGTTAAATGTTCCGTCGTACTCATTTATTTCCGACTGAACCTCAGTTTTGCTCTGAGTATCGCTTTCCGTACTTTCCGATACCGATTCGGAAATACTGCTTTGTGTGCTTCGGCTTTTATCATTATCGGACGATAGTGTGTTTTCAGAATTTTTGCAGGCTGTTAAATTAGAAACCAAAAAGGCAGCCGCCATAAATAATACAAGTTTTCTTTTCATAGCTTCTCCCCCATTTTTCAGCTCTGCTTTGCCGCTTTGAAAAGTGTTCCCAGATCTCCGTTTTCAAAAAGATAATATAGGTTGTCGGGATTCTTACCGTTCAGGATTATCATATCTATCCCGCTGTTTACGGCTATTTCAGCGGCGTTTATCTTTGTTATCATTCCGCCTGTGCCAAGCTTTGTTCCCGCTCCGCCCGCAAGCGCCCTTATCTCGTCGGTAATTTCCTCAACGACGGGGATAAGCTCAGCTTTTTCGTTCTGCCTGGGGTCGCTGTCGTAAAGTCCGTCTATATCGGACATTATTATAAGCAGATCGGCATGAGCAATAGAAGCTACCGTTGCGGCAAGAGAATCGTTCTCCCCTACCTCAAGCTCCAGCTCGTCGATAGCTACCGTGTCGTTTTCATTTACTATCGGAATAACGCCCTGCTGTATAAGCCTTTCAAGCGCATTCTGTACGTTTATCCTCCTGTCCTCTATAAGGATATACTTAGTCAGCAGAACCTGCGCAACAGTAAGGCCGTAATCGGAAAAAAGCTTGTCGTAAAGATACATAAGCTCGCACTGACCGACTGCGGCACACGCCTGTCTGGAAGGGGTGTCCTTAGGTCTTTCCATAAGCCCAAGCTTCGCCACTCCCAACGCAATAGAACCGCTTGAAACTATAATTATCTCATGTCCGGCATTGTGAAGATCGGCGATATTCTTAACAAGCTGCTCTACACGCCTTATGTTAAGTCTGCCCGTTCTGTGAGTAAGCGTCGAGCTTCCCAGCTTTACGACTACTCTTTTTTTGCTTTTCAGATATGACATCATGATTCCTCTATTCTGTAATATTTATGGCTATGCTCAGCTAAGAACTCAGAATTATTTCCTGTAATGATCATCTCAGATCCTCTCCCAGAATATCGGGAAAAACTCCCTTTATTCGGTTATACAAATATCCTAAAAACTCTCCCTGCTCTGCCATAGCGTAAAGCTCCTGAGGGGTGACAAGCTTAAAATCAACCGTTTCGCCCCTGACATGAGTTTTCCCTAACGGATTTTTGTATTTATCATACAAATCCCAAAGTTCAGACATAAATTCCCCTTTCCGAATATCGGTTAATGTTTTTATGTTATCAATTACTGCAAATATCGTTTAAGATCATCCGCAGATGTTCCGAGGCTTGCCCTCGATCCAGCAGCGGAGATTTTCCGCTACCTTTTCAAGCAGACGTTCCCTTGTTTCTTTGGGCGCCCATGCAACGTGCGGCGTAATTACGCAGTTTTTCGCATTTCTGAGAGGACAGTCCTCCTGCATAGGTTCAAAAGCAAGAACGTCAATGCAAGCCGCCGCAATAGTTTCGTTATTAAGCGCTTCGGCTAAATCATATTCGTCCACAAGTCCTCCTCTTGCCGTATTAACAAGAACAGCGGAGCTTTTCATAAGCTTTAAGCTTTCCGAATTTATCATTCTTTCGTTGTCTTTAGTCAAAGGACAGTGCAGGCTGACCGCATCAGAGTTTTGAAGAAGATATTCAAGCGTACAGGTCTGAGTTCCGTCGTCAACCTTTTGTGGCGAACGGGTATAAGTCAGAACATTCATATCGAAAGCTTTGGCGATCCTTGCGACCTGTCTGCCTATATCGCCGTAGCCGATTATCCCGATAGTTTTTCCCGCCAGCTCATAGGTAGGTATGCCGAAGTACGAAAACAGCTTATAGTTTACCCATTCGCCGCTGCCGACCGAATCGGCGTATTCTCTTATTTTATTGAAATAATTTAGTATCAACGCAAAGGTATGCTGAGCTACGGCGTTTGTGGAATATGCCGGAACGTTGCACACGACCGCTCCGTGACGCTTAGCGGCTTCTGTATCAACGTTGTTGTACCCCGTGGCGAAAAGCCCCACATATTTCAGGTTCGGACATTTTTCAAAAACCTCCTCGGTAATAAGACATTTGTTGCATATTACAGCGTCTGCGTTTCCGATACGCTCAGAGACCTGTTCGTTTGGCGTATATCCAAAGACCTGACTTTCTCCGAGAGAAGTTATACTGTCTAAGGATACGTCGTTTCTTGTTACCGTTTCAGAATCGAGTATTACGAGCTTCACTGCAAAAACCTCCGATAAAAGCCTATTCGCCGTCGTCCTTAAAGGCGTTGTCTACGATCTCCTTTTCCTCTTCCTCTTTCATGCGCTGCATAAGCTTCGCTCTTATAGCCTCCTTTTCGGCTTCCTCATACTGCTTACGGCATACCGCTCTGAGAGCCTTTGAATAGCGATGTGAAAGCACCGCCGCACCTATAAGAAGAGCCGCCTCGGTAACCGCAAGTGCGGAAATAGCGAAGTGAGTCGTCCAGAACTGAGTTATAAAGGTAGCGTCTACAGCAAACATAAGCAAAATATAATGCCACGCTCCCTTTCTGTAAAACTGGACAAGATAAAGCGCAGTTGCTATCAGACAGAATACAAAGTGAATGTTAAGCGGCAGAGGAGTATAAACGTTCTGCATTTCGTTTCTTGCAAGTATCTCCAAAATAAAAACCTCTCATTTCCTGATACCTTTCGGTATTTATATTTACAAATAGCTATAACCTTTATAATAATAACACAATAAGCTGAATAAAGCAACTGTTTAAAAAGTATTTTTTTACTTTTTACCTATCTTACCGCACATAGCTTTAATAAAAAGTAAACCTTTTTTGTGTTTATTCTTGACAATTATTAAAAATAAGTTGACCTGCTCCAAGAAAGTTACTGAGTTGCATAGGTCTCAGCTTCGGCTGTTATCCTGGCAGCGGCTGCTTTAACTGTAAAACGCAGAAAATAATTTATGACATTTGTTTAACGAAGCTTTCTATGGCTTCGTTTTCTTTTTTCCACTAGTATTTTAAACAGTATCAATTTTGATCCTTTTGTTGTCTTTTCCCAAATGCAGTGTACGAAAAAGACGGAGAAATTATATTATTCCCGACGAGTCCCCGTTGGCTTTCATTACATATTTCAGAAACCGACGATCTTGCCCAGCTGTAATTACGGGGTTGAAAAAAATATAATAGTATGCTATACTTTAAATTAGGTATATTCTTATACCGAAATCAATGAAACGGGGATAAGACTATGGATTCATGTTCACAGCTTCTTTATTATAAAACTCCTGCCGACGACTGGAACAAGGCTCTGCCTGTAGGCAACGGGCGGATCGGCGGCATGATCTTCTCTCAGCCCCTCTGCGAGCGTATTCAGCTTAACGAGGATTCTGTTTGGTCCGGCGGATTCAGAGAGCGTAATAACAAATCTGCTCTTCCCAATCTCGGAAGAGTAAGAAAGCTGCTCTTTGAAGAAAAGATCGCCGAAGCGGAAAAGATAGTATTTGACGCTTTCTGCGGCACTCCCGTGAACCAAAGGCACTATATGCCTCTTTGCGATATGAATATTATTCACTGGAAGGACGATACTGCCGATTTCAGCTTCCGTTCCCTCGATCTTGAAACGGCGGTATGCACCACGGAATACTCGATAAACGGCTGCGCCTTTAAACGGGAGGTATTCGTTTCCCAGCCGGATCAGGTAATGGTAATACATATGACCGCTTCGGAGCCGGACGGTATAAACGTACGCTTAAAGCTGGACGGACGTGACGATTACTTTGACGACAACTCCCCCGTTTCTGAAAACTCACTGCTTTTTTACGGCGGCTGCGGCTCGGAGGACGGAATAAACTTCGCCGCCTATATGAAAGTTCTCAATAAGGGCGGAAAGGTCTATCCATACGGAAGTTTCCTTACCTGCGAGGGCTGCAGGGAAATAACCGTACTTCTGGGAGTTCAGACAAGCTACCGTCATAACGACTACAAGGGTCAGGCAGTTTACGACGTTGACTGCGCTGCCGAAAGATCCTACGAGCAGCTTAAAGCCGAGCATATAAAGGATCATCAGTCTTACTATAAGCGCTGTGAGATAGATCTTGAGGACAACAGCGGCGGAAACTCAGCTCTCCCGACTGACGAAAGACTTGAAAAAATACGCAGCGGTGAAAAAGATAACAAGCTTATCGAAACGTATTTCAATTTCGGACGCTATCTTATGATAGCCGGAAGCCGTGAGGGTACTCTTCCCATGAATCTTCAGGGTATCTGGAATCAGGATATGTGGCCTGCATGGGGCTGTAAATTTACTATAAATATAAATACCGAAATGAACTACTGGCCTGCTGAGGTATGTGATCTGAGCGAGCTTCACACACCCCTGTTTGATCATATTGAAAGAATGCGCCCCAACGGAAGAGTTACCGCAAGGGAAATGTATAACTGCAAAGGTTTCGTATGTCATCACAATACCGACATATGGGGAGATACCGCTCCGCAGGATCTGTGGATGCCGGGTACTCAGTGGCCTATGGGTGCTGCCTGGCTTTGCCTGCATATCTGGGAGCATTATAAATTTACTCTGGACAGGGATTTTCTTGCCCAAAAATACGAAACTCTGAGGGAAGCGGCGGAGTTCTTCACCGATTTCCTTATAGAGGACAAAAAGGGACGGCTTGTTACCTGTCCGTCAGTTTCTCCGGAAAACTCATATCTGACCGAAAGCGGCTCACAGGGCGCGCTCTGTATAGGTCCGTCTATGGACAGCCAGATACTCTTCGAGCTTTTTACCGCAGTGATCGAAGCGTCTGAAATTCTTGGAAAGGACGAAGGATTCGCCGAGGTGCTTTCCGTTATGCGTGAAAGACTTCCCAAGCCTGAAATAGGCAAATACGGTCAGATAAAGGAATGGGCGGAGGATTATGACGAGGTCGAGCCGGGACACAGACATATTTCCCAGCTTTTCGCTCTTTATCCCGCAGATATCATATCAATGAGAAAAACTCCCGAGCTTGCAGAGGCGGCAAGAGCCACTCTTGAACGGAGGCTTTCACACGGGGGAGGTCATACCGGCTGGTCGAGAGCATGGATAATAAATCACTGGGCCAGGCTTTTTGACGGGGAAAAGCTTTATGAAAATATAACCGCTCTGCTTTCTTATTCCACCAACCCCAATATGTTCGATATGCACCCTCCTTTCCAGATCGACGGAAACTTCGGAGGAACAGCAGGTATCTGCGAAGCGCTTTTACAGTCTGAAAACAATGAGCTTATACTTCTTCCCGCACTTCCCAAGGCATGGAAAAACGGCTCGTTCAGAGGACTTATGGCAAGAGGCGGCTTCGAGGTATCATGCAGCTGGGAAAACGGCAGGGTAGTTTCTGCTCAGCTGCGTTCCCGCCGAGGAGGAAAATGCACACTCGTTATCGGACAGGAATACAGGATCAGCAGAGGAGGCGCAGAGGTAAACGCTGAATATTCAAACGGCGCATATACCTTTGAAACCGACAGGGGAGCTTTATATTGTGTAAAATAGCCGCATAAGCCGCTGCGGTCTTTGACCGAGAACGGCCGAACAGATAAAAACAAAGCGGTATGCAGAAAGGACGTTTATTTGCAATGAAAGCGGAAAAATTCATTTTACTGGCGCTGGCGGCAGGTATCGCCGCTTTAAGCTCCGGCTGCGGTCAGAAGATACAGGACAACGAAGCGCTTATATCGGCAGCTCCGCAGGACACCAGTATACCCGTTTCCGACGATTCGGAAGCCGAGCCTGAGGAGGTAAACAACGCTGCCGAAAAAACCGTTACCCCCAGCGAGATACCCTATGTAAAATACAGCAAGACCTATCAGGCAGAAAGCGGAACTCTTACAGGCAAGGCGAAAACCGGGAATAAAAGAAAGGGCTATAAGGGAGAGGGCTACGTTACCGGTCTTTACACAGAGAACGACAGCTGGGAGCTTACCTTTGAGCTTACAGACTCTCAGTATTATAACATTACTATTGCTGCAGCTACGGATAATCCGCTAAAGAATACGGCGTCGGTAAACGGCGAAACAATAGGAGAATTTCTGACCTCGGGTTCGGGTAAGTTTGAAACGGTGACCTTTGAAAATATATATATGGAAAAGGGCTACGCCAAGATCTCAATACCTCCGATAAAGAACAGGATAGATATTGACTATGTAAAGATAGAAGCCAGCGACGAAATAAGCAAGCTTGATCTCAGTATCAAAAACGCCTCGCTTGTAAACAAAAATGCGGATTACAGGACCCGTGCCGTTTATAAATATATCTGCGACAATTTCGGCAGAAAAGTGATCCTCGGTCAGCACGATACCGTCGGCTCGCTTACCGAAAGCAGCAAGATATACGAGGTTACCGGTAAATATCCCGCAATACGCTTCGGCGATCTTATGCCCTTTACTCAGGACAGCACTGTTCTGGGCGAAAACGAGATAGAGCTTGCGAAAGGCTGGGCGGCGGACGGCGGAATAGTAAGCTATATGTGGCACTGGACCGACCCTATGGGCAGCGGAGAATATTACTCGGACAAAACCGATTTTGATATTACAAAAGCGGTAACCAAAGAAGATATTGCCCTTAAACCGATCGAAGAAATAAAGAAGCTCCATGACGACGGAAAAATCTCTGACGAATGCCTTGCAGTAATAGAGGATATTGACAAGATCTCCGAAAAGCTGGGCGAGCTTCAGGAAGCCGGAGTCCCGATTTTGTGGCGACCGCTTCATGAGGCTTCAAACGGCTATTTCTGGTGGGGCAAAGACGCCGACGCTTACAAATGGCTGTGGAAGCTGCTTTATCAGCGTCAGACAAACTATCATAAGCTTAATAATCTAATCTGGGTCTGGTCGGCACAGAACGCCTCCTGGTATGTAGGGGATGATCTATGCGATATACTGTCAGTAGATATTTACGACCAGGGCAATTATTCCGGACAGATCAACCGCCTGCTTTTCCTGCATAAGCTCTCAGCCGGCAAGCCGGTAGCGGTCAGCGAATGCGGCAACTTCCCGAGGATACAGAATATAGCCGATGAAAAGGCGACCTGGTCCTATATCGGTCAATGGGGCGGCAACTTCCTGCTCAATGAGGACGGTAGCGTTAACGAAGAGTACAATACCTCCGACAGCCTTATAGAAATGTACAACAATAATCTTACAGTAACAAAGGATAAGCTGCCGGATTTCCAGAATATTGCCGACAAGCTGAAAGCGGACGATGAAACCGCAAAGAAAGAGAACAAGGATTCCTCATCCGATAAGGACGAAAGCTCGCAGAGATCCTCGGATAAAAATGAAAGCTCTGCACCAGACAGCCGGTAAAAACTGAACGTATCACAAAAAAGCGGACAAACGCTTTTCCCTATCGCCATAAACCAACGTATTTACGTTGCTGCTATAGGGGAAAAACCACGTTTGTCCGCTTTTCAGTTACTTTAAGGATCAGAATTTTATATTTGTTTTATAACGCTTATTATTTCATTTAGCCATGCAATTTCCGCTTCCTCAATGCGGCCCTCGTCGCAAAGCCGTGCAATATGCGGATCGACAGGGATCTCAGCCGCCGAATCTATACTATACTGCTCTGCAAGAGCTTCAACTCGGCTTTCACCGAAAATCCTGTGCTTTTCATGGCAGGACGGGCATTCAAAATAAGACATATTCTCAACTATCCCGAGTATCGGTATATTGAGCATTTCAGCCATTTTTACTGCCTTTCCGACGATCATTCCTACAAGCTCCTGCGGAGAAGCGACTATAACTATTCCGTCAACGGGAAGCGACTGGAATACAGTCAGCGGTACGTCGCCCGTTCCCGGAGGCATATCGACAAACATATAGTCTACCTCGTTCCAGACTACGTCGGTCCAGAACTGCTTTACTGCGCCTGCAATTACAGGTCCTCTCCAGATAACAGGCTCGCTGTCGTCCTCTAGCAGCAGGTTTATCGACATTATTTCCGTTCCGTTCTCAGACCTTACGGGAAGAAGCCCCAATTCACACTCAGAAGCCTTTTCGCGTATTCCGAACATC
The DNA here is from genome assembly GCF_054655215.1 of Hominimerdicola intestinalis. Lineage (NCBI taxonomy): Bacteria > Bacillati > Bacillota > Clostridia > Eubacteriales > Oscillospiraceae > Hominimerdicola > Hominimerdicola intestinalis. The sequence continues at coordinate 268,779 of NZ_BAAHNZ010000001.1, read as the reverse complement.
TTCGGAACAGACGGTCCGGTAATATCGGCGTCAAGCACAGCCGTCTTATAGCCGAGCTTCTGCATTGAAGCCGCAAGAAGACAGGTAACCAGCGACTTTCCGACTCCTCCCTTTCCGCTTACGATGCCGATAACTTTTTTTATATGCGAATGCTGATTTGCTGCTTCGATAAAGCTCTGAGGATCTGTACGCTCAGCACAGCCGCTTGCGCATTCCGAACAATTATGAGAACATTCTTCGCTCATAGCTGACTACCCCCGTTTCCCGAACAGCCGTGCTTATCCTCGCCGCACTGATGTCCGCCGCAGGAATGACCCTGCTCATGATGAGAGCAATGAACGTTGGCGTTAAATACAAGCTTTCCCTCAAGCAGCGCCTTTACCGCTTCGTCGGCGCTTCCGCTTACTCCGCCGTAAAAACGTATTCCTGCCTGATCCAGCGCCTGCTGCGCTCCTCCTCCGATACCTCCGCATATCAGCACGTCTGTGCCGAGACTTTTCAGAAAGCCTGCCAAAGCTCCGTGGCCGCTTCCTGCCGTGTCGGCAAGCTGCTCCTTTTCAATTATGCCGTTTTCAGCGTCATAAATCTTAAACTGAGCCGTGTGTCCGAAATGCTGAAATACATTTCCGTTTTCGTAGGTTACCGCAATTCTCATTTTTCCATTTTCCTTTCTGCATACAGCTTTTTCACATATCCTTCCGCAGCAATATGCGGATGAACCGCTGCAAAGACGATAATTTCCTCCGCTGATACGAAGCGGCTTCCCGTTTACCAAACTATTCGCAAGCTTAAAACGTGCGCTTTCGTACATTTCGGTAACGGTAGTACGGGAGATCTCCATCTGCTGCGCACACTGCTCATGAGTTTTTCTGCCGTAATCAATAAGCCTTATTACCTCAAATTCGTCCACTGACATAACAATAGCTTCGCCGTCAGGGTTTTCATAAGGCCCGAACCTGCTGTAAACAGGCTCTGTGCATACTCTGCGGCAGCGTCTTGGTCTTGCCGTACGATCGCCTCCTTAACAGTTATCGACATATGTCGTTTATTATTATACACCCTTGCTTTCAGAATGTCAACAGGAAAACGAAAGGAAAAGAGCAAAAAACAAACGGACAGAAACCTCCGTCCGTTTGAAAAACACTTTATTAGCCGATAAATGTTATCTCTCCGCAGTTTCTTGCATTATTTATTGTATCCTGTAAACTGCTGAAAAGCTCACTGTAGCGAAGCGATTTGTTTTCGAAACGATATGCCCCAGCTCTAAGCGAACAAGGTACTTCGGCACCGCTGCAGCTTATTGTTCCGCCGTTTTGCGCAAGCACCTTCTGAGCAAGCTTTCCTGTTTCCTCCTTATCGGAAAGCCCGGTCACCATTGCGAACTCGTCGCCGCCTATCCTGAAAAGGAACATTCCCTCCTCAGCCGCCGAGTCGATTCTTTTCAGGCTTTCCGCTATCATCATATCCCCTGCTTTTCTTCCGATCTCCTTATTTACCCTGTCAAGTCCTACAATATCAAAGCAAAGCACATAAGTTCCGCTTTTGGCTTTAAGCTCGTCGTAAAGCTCAGATATATCAAAGTTTCTATTTCGCATAATATTACCTCCTGTTTTAAATACGTTTTCGTCCGGGATCAATTTCGGGAATATCCCTGTAAATCTCCACTGACTTTTGAATTTTGACGGGGGAGTTCCCCACAGCTTTGTAAAAGCTCTGGTAAAGACCTCCGGGGAATTATACTGATATTTAAATGCCGTTTCGGTTACGCTCAGACCCGAATGAACCAGATCGTAAGCGGCATTTGTAAGCCTGCGCTTTGAAATATACTCCTTCAGACTGGTGCGTGAACAGTATCTCCATATCTTCTGAAGATTTGAAAGCGAGCAGAAACAAGCATCTGCTATATCCTCCTGAGAAATTTCACAGCAGAGATGTTCCTCTATAAAATTAAGCGCGTCTGCAAATATACAGAAATTATTCATTATATCAGCTCTCCCTTTGGAAAAAAGGTAACGTTACACAGTTTTTTTCCTGTAATTATATTATAGCAGACCGCCGCCTATCTGTCTTGACCTTTTGAGTAAAAAAATATCCGCCTGAAACTTTCAGACGGATATTATATCACTGAGGTATCATAAGCTTACCGCTTTTAAGCAGATCGAGCATCTGGGTATTCTGAGCGGCGGTTCCGGTGTAATTTCCTACGCCGTTTGTCCATGCGATCTCCTCCTGAAGCGAATAGGTGCTGTATACTCCTATATCCGCAAGTCCCTGATAAAGAGAACCGCCGGTATACGGAGTTTTCTTATAGTACTTTACTCCCGATGTTGCGACCGAGATGTTTTTTGACTGAGCCGAAAGATAGTTCTTTATATTAGTAGTTCTTATTGCAGCGATCTTGAAACGATATCTCGAACCTTTTGAAAGACCTGTTATTTTACAGCTTGCCGCATTGTAAACGTCCAGCTTCTTCACATACTTTCCCGTATCATTGCTATAGATATAGATCCTGTAAAAGCTTGTCCCGCTTACCGTATTCCATTTAAGGGACACGCTTGTTTCCGTTTTGGAGGAAGCCTTAAGACCCGAAGGAGTATTGGGCTTTGTATTGATAGTATAAACCTGACTTGCTATACCCTGCTGTCCGCTGTAAACAGATTTGATCTTGATCTTATATGAAGTATTTCCTTTCAGATATGAGAATCTGTATTCAGTATCCGTTACCTCTCCGACCCTATCGTAGTTTCCTGTTTTGGTATTATACAGATAAGTATAATAGCTTGTCGCTCCGGGAACTGCATTCCATCTTACCCTTACTCCGTTATCAACATAGCTTACAACGCTTATTCCCGTCGGTGCCTGATATACCGGCTTCAGAAGCTTGCCCGATTTCAGCAGATCAAGCATCTGGGTATTCTGAGCGGCAGTTCCTGTATAGTTTCCTACGCCGTTGATAAGAGCTATGCCCTTCTGGAAGCTGTATGATGTAGTAATTCCTATTGATGCAAGACCCTCGGCAAGCGAACCGCCTTTATACGAAGTTTTCGGGTAATACTGCGCTCCCGTAGTCGCAACGGAAATATTTTTCGACTGAGCCGAAAGATAATTCTTTATATCAGTTGTTCTTACCGCAGCGATCTTAAAGCGGTATCTCGCCCCCTTTGTAAGACCTGTTACCTTATAAGACAAAGCGTCGTTTACGTCAGCTTTTTTTGTATAAGACCCCGTATCGTTATCGTACATATAGATACGGTAAAAGCTTGTACCGCTTACCTGATTCCATTTAAGAGTCACGCTGGTTTCCGTCTTTGAAGAAGCCTTTAATCCCGACGGTACAGAGGGCTTTGTACTAATTGTATATACCTTGCTTTCATTTCCCAGCCTGCCGCTGAACGAGGCTCTTACCTTTACCTTATAAAAGGTATTCTCAGCAAGTCCGGATATCCTGTATTCGTTTGTACTTGTAAGCGACTGTCTTTTATAACTTCCGCTCGCCGGATCGTAAACATAAACGTAATAACCGGTCGCTCCCGAAACCTTGTCCCAGCCTATCCTTACTGCGTCAGAAACAACTCCCTTTACGCTTATATTCCTAGGAGCGTCCTCAGGAACAGGCTCAGCTCCCTTTTCTCTGTAAAGTACGTTCATATCGACATAAGTGCTGCCTACTCCGTTAACGTTTCCCGTTCCGGTATACTGCCACATATTAAAATCGCCCGTATAGTTGGTATTGGTAGTATAATGAGCAAGCCAGATCGGATAAGTCTTTCCCAGCGTTTCTCCGTCGATCTCATATGTAAGCCACGACATATTTGCGTAGATCCCCGCCTCATAGCCGGCTTTTTTCACAGTATCGCTGAAAGCCGTGCAAAGGGCGGTTTTCTGCGCCTTTGACAGATTTGCCGCGTCAAGCCTTCCCGTATCGTAATCAACGCCTTCAATATCAAAATAAACGGGCATTTCAAGCTCGTAGCCCTTTATATACTTCAGAACGAACTCCGCTTCCTCTTTAGCCTCGGCGGTATTTATCGCCTGAGTATAGAAATAGACCCCGACATCAAGTCCTGCCGCCTTTGCTCCTTTTATATATGAAGAAAAATTATCGTCAAGCACAAGCTTTCCGTTTCCGTAGCCTCTGTAGCCTACGCGGATAATAGCATACTCGATACCCGACGCCTTTACCTTATTCCAGTCAATTGTGTTCTGATAATAGGATACGTCTATTCCGTATATCTTTTCATGCTCGCTGAACCTTGACTGATGTACAAGGTTTCCCGAACCCCATACTGATCTCAGCCTAGGCTGATTATTTACAAACTTATGATATGAGGGGTCGTTTTCGGAGCATGGAATCGTATCTCCCTCAAAAACGTACTCCGCAAGCTCCTCCGCTTCGCTCTCAGGCTGCTCCTCAGTCACGCTTTCCTCAGATATGTCAGAAAAAACCACTTCTTCTAAACTGTCAGCCGATGAAAGCTTATCTGAAACCGAACTGTCATTCTGAATAACAGAGCTGTCCATATCGTCGGCATACGCTGTAAGAGCAGGCTGCGCAAGCATTGCCGCCGCCAGTAAAAGCGATATTGCCTTAGTTGAATAACTCATAAAATTAACCGTTCCTTTCGATCCTTTAAATATTCGGTATGTATGTCTTTTTATTTCTGTCTGAATATTTATAATTTCCAAAACCGCTTCCTTACGGCTGTTTCACCTTGCCTTAACCGGAAGCACACCTTTTATACAAGGCGCTTACACATAAATATTATACAGAAAATTTTAATCTCTGTCAACCGTTTTAGGCTATCTGTAATAAATACAAAAGTTTTTTCCATAATAAAATGGCATCATATGACTTGTTTTTACACATAAAGGCTTTTCTTCCGTTCCGTTTACCGAAAGCAGATGTAAATTTCGGCAAAATTAAGGACTAAAGCTATTGAAATCGGGCGGACTGTATGATATACTTATTAATGTATGTGAACAGATCAATAAAACCGTAAATAAAATACAGTGAAAGGAGAAATGCTTCGTTTTCGGGGCATAATAATGCAGATGTTTAAAAAGACAGCTATTTTGAAAAGTCCGTATGATAAGGGAAAGCAGAAGGAAAAATATCTGATGGTATTTCTTTGCGCATTCTTCGGAATGATGGTGGCTTTTCTGCCGTCCATGATAGTAAATAAAGGCATATTCCTTTATTACGGAGATTTCAATTCGCAGCAGATGATGTTTTACCAGCACGCCAACGAAGCGGTAAGGGAGGGCGCAACCGCATGGGACTGGGGCACAGACCTCGGCTCGAATTTTATAGGCTCATATTCGTTCTACCTGCTGGGAAGTCCGTTCTTCTGGCTTTCAACTCTTTTTCCGCTTAAAGCAGTGCCTTATCTGATACCATGGCTGCTTGCTCTCAAGACCGCAGTCGCGGCGCTTACCTCCTACGCTTACATAAGACGCTTTGTAAAAAACCCCAACGCCTCATTTATAGGCGCTATGCTCTATGCGTTTTCGGGGTTCCAGACATACAATGTGTTCTTTAATCATTTTCACGACGTTACGGCGTTCTTCCCTCTGCTGCTGCTTGGCTTCGAGCTGCTTACGCAGGATCATAAAAAGGGAGCGTTTGCTCTTGCAGTGGCGATATGCGCTACTATAAGCTACTTCTTCTTCGTATGCGAGGTCGTATTTACGGTTATCTATTTCTTTTTACGATGTACGGACAAGGAATTTAAGATAGACCTGAAAATATTCGGACTACTTATATTTGAAGCGGTCGTCGGGGTAATGATCTCTGCGGCGATACTAATACCGGCGGTTATCGACGTATTCTCGAATCCGAGAGTGTCCTCGCGTCTGTACGGTCTGGATATGGTCATCTACAGCGAAAACGTCCGTATACCCAGAATAATTCAGTCGTTCTTCATGCTTTCAGATATGCCGGCGAGGATCAATATCCTTAACTCGGACAAGGCGAGATGGGCTTCAATGGCTGGCTACCTCCCTATGTTCTCAATGTGCGGAGTTATCGCTTTTATGAGAACAAGGAAGAGATCGTGGGCTACAAAGCTGGTCGCAGTCTGCGGTATAATGGCTTGCGTACCTGTGCTGAACTCGGTATTCGTTATGTTCAACAGTAGCTATTACGCAAGATGGTACTATATGCCTATTCTTATAATGTGTCTTATGACAGCAAAGGTAATTGATGAAAACAAAGCGGATCTTAAAAAAGGCTTTGTTCCCGTCGTTGCCGTATGCGCAATATTCATAGGAATAGGAATGCTGCCTACTCAGGAAAACGGAAAGACAGTTTACGGAAAGGTCCCTGAGTATATTGAGCTTTATTATATCCAGGCTATAGTTACCGTTCTTATGCTTATTATGCTGTTCTATATTATTTACAGACTCGGCGAAAACAGAAAGAACTGGTACCGTATCGCAAATACAATGACTGCCGCCGCCTGCATTATCTGTATGACCTCGTCGGTAATTTACGGCGCTGCTCAGGGCGACGATAATGCGGATTATATTGAACGGGCGATTAACGGCTCGGACAATATAGATATGGCGAAGCTTGACGGAGATATGTCAGGCTCTCAAAATAATTTCTACAGAATAGATACCTCTGAAAACGTAGACAACTGGTGTATGTTCTGGGGACTTTCCTCAATGAGGACTTTCCACAGCGTTGTTCCTACCTCTATTATGGATTTCTATTCGTCTATAGGTCAGACGAGGGACGTAGCTTCAAGAATGGAAACAAAGCTCTATCCGCTGAGAGGTCTTTTCTCTGTAAAATACTACTTCAAGGAGCTTTCTGACGCTCAGCTTAAAGGAACTGCTCAGAATAATCCGTCCGAAACAATTGCGAATCTGGCAGGTTTCAAATACGTTGACACACAAAACGGCTTCAATATTTACGAAAACGAATATTATGTTCCTATGGGCTTTACCTACGATTACTACACAACCGATGGTATTATACGGTCGGCTCAGGAGATCCATAAGACCAATATCCTTATGAATGCCGTTGTACTCGACCAGAGCCAGATAATCAAATACTCTGACATACTTAAAAAGTACAGCTACGCACCCTCGGAGCTTACCGCCGATAATTACAAGGCGGCCTGCGAGGAAAAACGCGCTCATTCATGCTACTATTTCAAGGAGGACACCAACGGCTTTGACGCAAAGATAGATCTTGACGAATCAAAACTGGTATTCTTCAGCGTTCCCTACGAGCAGGGCTGGACCGCCGAGGTAAACGGAGAGCCTGCTGAAATAGAAAAGGTTTCCTACGGCTTTATGGCGGTAAAATGTCCGGCAGGGGATAATACTATAACCTTCCGCTACAAAACCGCAGGACTTGCAGAAGGAAAGATAATTTCCGCTGCCGGCTGGGGAATACTTCTTATATACATTGCCGCAGGCTATATCTACCGTAAAAAGCACCCGGAAAAGGTTCTTGTAAGCATAACCGAAGAGGGCGGCTCAGAGGAAACTCCTGATAAAGGTTCTGAAAAGAGCGGATCAGACGAAATACAGGAGAATGTCGAAGCTGAGGAAAACGGCGGCGATCAGTAGATCACAGATCTGAAAGGAGTGCGTTTTTATGCACCTAAGCGAAAAAAAGCTCTCAGGAGAACAGATCTTCAGCGGACGGGTAATAGATCTTTCCGTTGACAAAGTAGAGCTTGAAAACGGAAAAATTACTACAAGAGAGCTTATTACTCACCCCGGCGGAGTTTGCGTCGTTCCAATAGACGAAAACGGCGATATATATATGGTAAAGCAGTTCAGATACCCTTTCTCTGAGGTGCTGCTGGAAGTACCTGCCGGAAAGCTTGAAAAGGGCGAGGATCACAGGGAATGCGGCATAAGAGAGCTAAAGGAGGAAATAGGTGCTGAAGCGGGGTATTTTGAATATCTCGGCTGCCTTTATCCTACCGTCGCTTACGATACCGAGATCATTCATATGTATCTTGCAAAGGAATTAAGCTTCGGAGAGCAGAGTCTTGACGACGGCGAATTTATAGACATTGTAAAGCTTCCCTTTGAAAAGGCGGTTGAAATGGTAATGAACAACGAGATACCCGACGCCAAAACGCAGCTTGCAGTATTGAAGGCTAAGCTTACAATTTAAATACTCCTGCATACGGACAGCTAAGACCTGCGGAAAGCTCCGCGGCTTATGCTGTTCTATGTTTGACAAGGGAAAAATAATGTGATATAATAACCTAAAAACCCTAAGCTTTTTACAAAAAGTTTAACAGGGCGGCTTATTAGCAGTTTCAGTCCTTTTCTATTGTATTAAATAATAATGGTAGGAACAGAAAATGATCAAAAAAATAGTAAAGCTTCTGGCTTTCAGAGTTATTTACCCCTGCGCCTACAGGCTGGGCTGTCTTAAACGGCAAAACCGCAGAAGGGTCATATTCGCAGAGGTCAGGCATTCCTTTCTTACCGACAGCTACAGGCTTATATACGATGAGCTGAGCAGGAAACCGGGATACACAACGGAAATAGTATATCTGGTAACAAATCAGGGCGGTCTGTCCTATTTGTGGCGTTATTTTAAGCTGTGCCTGAAAATGGGTTCGGCAGGCTGTATCCTATGCGACGATACCTGCAATCTATTCGGAGCGTTCCGTCTAAGGAAAGGCACAAAGCTTATACAGACCTGGCATTCCTGCGGGGCGTTTAAAAAATGGGGCGAATGTATAAGCGGTTTAAGCTTCGGGGAAGATATTGAGGAGCTCAGAAAATATCCGGCTCATACAAACTATACGCTGTGTACCGTAAGCTCCGAGGAATGTATATGGGCGTTCAAGGCGGCATTCGGCCTGCCGGAAGAAAACGGCTGCGTAAGGGCAGTCGGAGTTTCAAGGACCGACGTTTTTTTCAAGCCTGAAAACCGTACGGCGGCTTACGAACGCTTCGGCAAAGGCTGTCCGGAGGCGGAAAACGCGCGCAGAAGCGGAAAAAAACTGATACTTTACGCTCCTACCTATCGGGGCGATGCGGATAAGGCTTATATACCAGAAAAGCTGGATACAGAGCTTATGAAAAAGGAACTGGGCGGCGAATATATTCTGCTGATAAAGCGGCACGGCTTTGTCAAGAAGAAATGGGATATTCCCGAAAGCTGTGCAGACTTCGCTTTTGACGTATCCGAAAGCATGAATATAGAGGATCTGCTGTTTGTTTCGGATATATGCATTACCGATTATTCCTCGCTTATCTTTGAATACTCGCTTTTTGAAAGACCTATGTTTTTCTTCGCCTTTGATCTGGACGAGTTTTACGATTACAGAGGATTTTTTTACGATTACACTGATTTTGCTCCCGGACCTATTGTAAAGACAACTGAAGGGCTTATCTGTAAAATAAAAGACAAAAACGGATTCGACAGAGACAGAATAAAAGAATTCAGGCAAAAGTTTATGGGCGCTTGTGACGGAAACTCGACTCAGCGGATAGTGGATTACATTACCGCTCCCTGAGCCGTACAGCGCATTATTCCTCAAATTTTTGGAGGTTAACAATGAAATTTGGTATTTTATTGCACAAAAACACTCAGAATATCGGAGATGATATTCAGTCCTTTGCGGCGGCGAACCTGCTGCCGTCAGCCGATTATTTTATAGACAGGGAAACCTTCGATTCATTCAGAACGGAGAATGATGAGCCTGTTGCAGTAGTTATGAGCGCATGGTATATGTGGTCAAAATGGAACTGGCCGCCGTCAAGATATATTGTTCCGCTGTATACAGGAATGCACTGGGCAGATCATCAGATCGCCAATCAGGACGGCTCTCCGGTAAAAACAGAATTTCTTACAGGGATAGGCGGGGAATATCTTAACGCCTATGCTCCTATAGGCTGCCGTGATATGCCTACATTGGAATCCTTCAAGAGCTTGGGGATAGACGCATATTTTTCAGGATGCATAACTCTTACTCTCCCTGAAATGCCCCGTATCAAGCCGGAAAAGGAATATATCTGCTGCGTTGACGTAGAACCTTACGTTATGAAGCATATACGCAAGCTTCTGGAGGGAAGAGATGATCTGGAACTGCGTGAAATAACTCATTACAAGGATTACCGCAATTCAGACGCTTCCTGGGAGGAACGCAAGAAGGCGGTCACCGATCTTCTTACCGTTTATCAGAACGCAAAATGCGTTATTACAAGACGTCTGCACTGCGCCCTTCCGTGTCTTGCTATGAATGTTCCGGTCCTGCTGTTCAACAGCAGAAAACCGTCGGCGGTAGACAGATTTGTTCCTTATTTTGACTGGATACACAACTGCAAACGCAAGGATTTTATCAACGGCTCATACAAATATGATATTACAAATCCTCCTCCTAATAACGGGGGGCATATCGAAACCAGAAACAAGCTTATTAAGACAGTAACGGATTTTGCCGAAAAGTACAAAAACGCTTCGGGAAGCTATAAAGACTACGATCGTCTTAAATATTCCGATGAGGAAGTTATAAAGTGGCGTCACGATACAATGAAAAGAGTAATGTACGACTGGCTTATGTATACCAGAAATGATTTTCAGACTATAAAAACGCTTGAAGCTGAAAATCAAAAATCAGCAAAGGCGCTTGACTCTCAGAAAAAGAAAAGCACAGCCGAGCTGGAAAAGCTTAAACAGGAGATAAAAAGGCTTAAAGCCGAAGTGGCAAGGCTTAAAGCCGATAACGAAAGACTTCGCAGGATCCTTAACTGCCGTCCCGTTAAGACAACTATAAAGCTGAGAAACGCTTTTTTGAAAGACAGCAAAAAGATCAAACTATAAATACGAACGGAGATCATGCCAAATGATATACGGAGCAATGCTTGCAGGCGGCTCTGGCACAAGAATAAAGACCTCGGTAATACCAAAGCAGTTTATTGAGATCAACGGACAGCCTATTATCCTATATACGCTGAAAAATATGCTCAAGGTCGAGCGTTTCGATTATATCTATATCGCCGTAAGAGACGATTATAAGGATTACCTCAGAAAACAGGTAGAGGACAATATCGAACAGAAGCACAAGGTCAGGATCATCAGCGGCGGAAAGGAACGTATCGACTCGATAAACAGCGTTACCGGCGCAATAGTATCCGACAACGGTCTGAGGGAGGACGACGTTATCGTTATTCACGATGCGGTACGTCCCTTTGTTACAGAGAAAATACTCAACGACAGTATTGACTGTGCGGCTCAATACGGAGCCTGCGTCTGCGGACTTCCCTGCGCCGATACTATTCTTCATTCTAAAAGCGGAAAAATAGTAGAGGATATTCCGAACCGAGCCGAGCTGTTCAGCGGACAGGCTCCCGACAGCTTCAGGCTCATGCATTTTATAGATATGAAAAACAATCTTACTGAGGAGCAGAAAAAGGTAATAACCGGCACTTCGCAGATATGCACCTTCAATAATCAGCCTATTTACATTATAGAGGGCGACGCAATCAATTTCAAGATAACTACTGACAGCGATCTTGTAATGGTAAAGCATTTGCTGGGAGAAAACAAATAAAACACAGCTGCCGGATCCCTGCTTGTGAATAGAAACTCGTATAAACTTATTTTTATACCGAAGCACGGCAGAGCGGATATTTATAAACGCAGAACTGCCGAGGCTCAATGTTACTGACGGAAAGGACTCTTTTTATGAAAAGCTTAATTGAAATACCGGAAAAAATGGAGGCTTTGGTACTGGAGGGAGTAGGCGATCTCAGGCTCAAAACCGTTGAAGCGCCAAAGCTGAAAGAAGGCACGGTTATGGTAAAGATCAAGGCCTGCGGTATCTGCTCCAGCGATATACCCAGGATCTTCGTTACCGGAACGTATCACTTTCCTACAATTCCCGGGCATGAATTTTCGGGACAGATAGTTGCTGTAGGCGACGGGGTTGACGAGGCTCTGCTGGGCAGAAAAACCTGCGTATTTCCGCTGCTGCCCTGCGGACACTGCAAGGCCTGCGGACTTGAGGAATATGCCCAGTGCTCAGGCTACAGCTACTTCGGCTCACGCTGCGACGGCGCTTACGCCGAGTATCTTGTCGCTCCGGTCTGGAATCTCGTACCATTTGACGACAGCCTTTCCTATGAAACCGCAGCGCTGTGCGAGCCTGCGGCGGTAAGCCTTCATGCCGTTGACATCGGTCAGATAAAGGAAGGTCAGAACGTAATGATAATCGGTACGGGAACGATAGGCTTCCTTATCGGCGCTTTTGCAAAAAAGGCTACAAAAACGGGAAAGGTAATAATCTGCGGCCGCTCACAGAATAAGCTTGAATATGCAAAAAAACTGGGCTTTGAAACCGTCAACCCAAAGGACGAGCCTATTCCCGACGCTATCAGGAGAATAACCGGAAGCGACGGCGCAGACGTAAGCTTTGAAGCGGTAGGAACAAACGAAGCTATTGAAAACGCTGTAAGGGCTACCGGCGCACTTGGCAGGATAGTTCTTGTCGGAAATCCGGCAAGCGACCTTGCTATGCCTAAGGATGTGTACTGGTCGATACTTAGAAAGCAGATAACCGTAGCAGGCTCATGGAATTCCAGTTACAACAGCAGGGTAAACGACTGGGCAAAGGCTCTGGAGATATTTGAAAGCGGAGAGCTTAACGTAAGGGAGCTTATTACTCATACCTTTCCGATCTCGGAGCAGAAAAAGGCTTTTGCGGCTTTAAAGGATCCCAACGAATTTACCGTAAAGGTAATGTTTACTTTTGATTAATTTAAGGAAAATGTGATTTGATATATGGATACAATGCTTACACCCGAGCAGCTTGAATTTTATGAGGAAAGAAAGAAAGCGGCAGAAGAGCAGGAACGCAGAGGAAAAAAATACGCACTTATAACGAATATTGAATTCAGACGTGTAATAATGCATATCAGCGGCGAATTGAAAGGCTTTGACAGCTTTGAAAATTTAAGCGCCAGATTCGTTACCCGTAACAGAACTCTTGCCTTTTATCCTCAGAGCTTTGAGCTGGAGGGAAACCGGTTTCATCTAAGCTTCAACATAATGAGCGTCAACTGTGAAAAGCCTGTCCAGACGGGCAATTACTACCTTGTTTTATTCAGGGAATACGACGGAATGGAAGCGGAATTTTCGCCCGAGATCACCGAGGATCCCAATACCGAGATAGTTGTTCGTTCGGGAACGGTCTACAGAATTACCTATGACGATGAAGGAAACGTTTCGGAAAAGCTTGAGCTTACCAGCGAATACCCCTCCTTTATTTCTCCGGAATTTGAATGCGAAATAAATAAGCTCAAGGATAATCCGCTTAACTTCAGGCTCAGAAGAAGCGCGTCAAACCTTTTCTACTGCGATTCGCTGACAGATATGGACACAATGGAATATTCGGTCAATGTAGAATATAAAGAACCGCTGCCCCCTCAGACCCTTTTCAGAAGAATTAAAAAGCGATGGAAAGAGCGCAGGGACAGAATGGTCAAGGATCTCAATGCGTTTAATCTGTTCCTGTACAAAGGTTTTTTCAGGCTCTTCGCTAAATTTGCAAAGAAGAAGGGCAATGTGATCCTGTTTGCTTCCGGCTCAAGAGCCGAAATTGGAGGAAACGAAAAGTTTATATACGACAGAATGATAGAGCGGGGTCTTGACAAAAAGTACAAATTCCGCTTTGATTTCAAGGAAAGCATAAATATAAAGCGCAACAGCTTTAAAATGCTCAGGTTTACCTGGTATCTCGCTACGTCTGATATAATTATAATCGACGACTATTATCCCGAGATCTACAAGGTAGATTATCCGCCTAACGTAAAGATCCTTCAGGTATGGCATGCCTGCGGAGCGTTTAAGTCGCTGGGCTTTGAAAGACTTGGCAAGCCGGGCGCACCTCCGTTCAATACGAGAGTCCATAAATGCTACACTCATGTTCCCGTAAGCTCTTATCATTCGGCGAAGCATCATGCCGAGGGCTTCGGTATAGACGAAAGCAAGTTTTATCCAGTCGGAATTCCGAGGACGGATATTTTCTTTGACGAAGAATACAAAACCGCTACCAGAGAGAGAATGCTCGAGGAATTTCCCGCCTGCAAAACAGCGTCTAAGGTTTATCTTTACGCTCCGACTTTCAGAGGCGACAACGCCGAAAATGCTTATTTCCCATTTGATAAGTTTGATCTGGACGTATGGGGGAATTTTTTGCGGGCAACAAATTCAGTCCTTATCATAAAGCTTCACCCGTTTGTAACAAGACGGGTCGAGATCCCTCCGAAATACTCGGATATTATTCTTGACGCCTCCGACTACCGTGAGGTAAACGATATTCTGTTTATCGTAGACGTGCTTATAACAGACTATTCGTCAATAATCTACGAAATGTCGCTTCTCAGAAAGCCTATGCTTTTCTTTGCGTTCGACCAGAAATACTATGAAGCGACAAGAGATTTCTACGAGCCTTATGAGGAGCTTGTTCCGGGAAAGATAGTTCATTCCTTTGAAGAGCTTATGGAAGCAATGAAAAACGGCGATTATCAGTTCCACAAGATGGACAGCTTTATAAAGAAGAATTTTACCTATACGGACGGAAAAGCAACCGACAGAGTTATCGACCGGCTTATCATCGGACTGCCCGAAGATAAAGACGGTACAGGAAAGGATTGATCCCCATGAATTCATCAGAAAAAGGAATGATCTCGGTTTCAATGATGTGCGTAAGCATAGACCAGACTATGGATTATCTTGCCGCTTTTGAAAAAAACGGCGTCGAGTATCTGCATATTGATATTATGGACGGTGAGTTCGTACCTAATATCACTCTTGGAACGGATTATGTAAAACAGCTCAGAAAGCTTACTGCAATACCCTTTGATTTTCACTTTATGGTTACGGAGCCGGAGGAGAAAATGAAGTGGTACGACATACGGGAAAACGACTACGTCGCAGTTCACTATGAATCCACAAGACATATCGACAAATGTATGCAGTATATAAAGAGCCTTAGAGCAAAGCCTATTCTCGCGCTTAATCCGGGTACTCCCGTATGCGTTATCGAAGAAGTGCTTGATTACCTTGACGGAGTTCTGGTTATGAGCGTAAACCCCGGGTTTGCAGGACAGAAGCTTATTCCCGGCACACTTGAAAAGGTTAAGCGTGTAAGAAGCTTTCTTGACGAGCGCGGCAGGCAGGACGTTATAATCGAGTCGGACGGAAATATGTCAAACGAAAACGTAAGACTTGCTTACAGAGCAGGCTCAAGAATTTTCGTTGCAGGCACTTCCAGCATCATAAAGCCATCCCTTGACGGAGTGGACGAAAGAATTGCCGAGAAAAGAAAACACATGACCTTATGATCTGTTTGATCCGTCCTTTTCGGGGGCGGATCTTTTATTTTTTATTTATCATAAATAAAACCCCCTCTATAAATAGGCGAAAAAGGGGGAAAAGTTGCACGCAAATATGCAACTATGAACGAAAAAGTTTTTAATTAAATCAAATTTTGTATAACTGCACAAAAGATCCGCTGTAAATTTATACAATATAACAGCAGGCATTGCGGTTTTCGGAAGCTTAGTATAATCTGCCGAAAAGGGCAAACAATAACCGTAATAATCATCAGCGTGAAAGATCTTAACAAAATTACGGATTGGAGGATTGCCCTGCACAGAACTGTTTCACGGCTGTCAAGAGCCTGCGCAGGGCGGCAAAATGGATATAAAGCTCAGTAAATCGCAGTATTCGGAATTGTACAAGGAGGCCTCTGAAGGGACAAAATGGTATATAACCATACCAAAGGCGTTCGTTATAGGCGGCCTTATCTGTATGCTTGGGGAAGCGCTGCTTAATATGTACTCTAACTACGGACTTTCGGAGAAAAACGCCGGCATAGCGACCTCAATAACGCTTATCCTGATCTCGGCTATCCTGACCGGCTTCGGACTTTACGACAAAATTGCAAAGCACGGCGGAGCAGGTACGCTTGTACCTATTACCGGTTTCGCCAACTCGGTCGTAGCTCCGGCTATCGAGTTTAAAACAGAGGGTCTAGTTCTCGGACTTGGAGCTAAGATATTTATTATTTCAGGGCCGGTAATACTTTACGGTACACTTGCAAGCGTTATTTACGGTCTGATATACTATTTATTCCTAAGATAAGCATTAAAGCCGCAATTACAAAACGTCTGCAAATCACGCAGAAAACTAATCTCATTTATCCGACAGGACAAAATGCGTGCTGCTCTTGAAGTTTTTTATTATTTGTGTTATTATAGATATAAAGAAAGTAAAATACAAAGGACGGCTGATTCAAATGCTTAAAAAGCTGCTTTCAAGAGAAGAATGTGCAAAATGCAGGATCTGCTGCTGCTTTGACAGCTCAGATATATGGGAGGCTCCCGTAATAGACTCTGAAAAGTCACAGCAGATAACAAAGGATTTCAGATCTGATCAGGAGTTTGTTGAAAAGGACGGTCATTATCTGCTGAAAATGAAAAAAGAGCCAAACCGTGACCTTTATTACTGCTCTCTTCTGGATCATGAAAAGGGCTGCATAATGGGAAACGAAAAGCCTTTTGATTGTAGGATCTGGCCTTTCAGAATAATGTCGCTGAACGGAAGAAGAGTCATAACGCTTTCACCTGTCTGTCCTGTTGTCAAGACCCGCCCGCTTAACGATATTATGAACGTATGCGGAGAAATAAGCGAAGAGATATTTAATGAAGCCCGCAAACATCCCGAATACGTCAAGCCTTATATAAGCGGCTATCCTATTGTAGCCGTTGAGGAAGAACCAATTAAATCTGAATAAGCAAAAGCTGCCTCAGACTTATTTCAGTCCGAGGCAGCTTATTTTATTTTGCATTTGCAAGCATAAGCTTTATTCTGTTTTCCTGATTTACCTTTGTAGCGCCAGGGTCGTAGTCTATAGCCACTATATTTGCGTCGGGATACGCTTCCTTGATAACTCTTGACATACCCTTCGCAACTATATGATTAGGCAGACATCCGAAAGGCTGAGTACAGATAATATTCTTGGTGCCGGTTTCAGCAAGCGCCGCCATTTCAGCCGTAATAAGCCAGCCTTCTCCCATTTTTACTCCCTGATGAATATACTTGTCAGCACAGCTTCTGAGATGTTCAAAATCGTGAGGCGGCTGAAAGACGCCATGCTCCTCTATTATCTTTATCTGCTGACGCTGAAATTTATACAGCACCTTATAGCCTATTCCGTACATAAGGGTACGGCTTGATCTTCTGTCGTAAAGATCCGCGTCGTTGATAAGGTCGGAGGCACAGTAAAGAATAAAATCAAGAAGTCCCGGTACGTTAGGCTCGCAGCCCTCCGAAAGCAGAAATTCGTTCAGATTGTTATTCGCCAGCGGAGAATATTTAACATATATCTCACCTACTATACCTACCCTCGGCTTCTTTTCCTTTGAACGGGGTATCGCTGCAAATTCTTTTAGCATTGCCTTATATATCGGCTTCGGCGATAAATAATCGTTGGTATCCATAAGCCTGCCCAGTCTGTGCTGCCATCTTGCAAGCAGCTGATCGGTAATATTCGGTTTTAGCTCATAGGGCTTGCACTGATTGTACAGCAGCATAAGCATATCGCCGTACATAACGGCGTAGACCAGTCTGAGCGCTATTGCCGGTGTCATAGGAAACGCCGGATTCTTTTCAAGTCCGCTGAAGTTCAGGGATATTACCGGGACCTGAGGAAACTGAGAGGCTACGGCCTTTCTTATAAGATGAATATAGTTTGAGGCACGGCAGCCGCCGCCCGTCTGTGACATAAGCAGAGCAGTCTTGTTAACGTCGTATTTTCCGCTTTTCAGTGCGTCCATAAACTGTCCGATAACAAGCAGCGCCGGATAGCAGGCGTCGTTATGGGTATTCTTCAGACCCTCGTCTATAACGTTTCTGGAGGTATTCTGAAGCAGCTCCATATGATAGCCGTATTTTTCATATATTTTTATTATCAGCTTAAAATGAATCGGAAGCATATCGGGAATAAGAATAGTGTAATCCTTTTTCATATCCTCGGTAAAGACCGTTTTAAAGACCCGTTCTGAACCCATTTTAGCCGTATTTTTTTCGCTCACTTTGCACTTTCCTCCTTTTCCTCAAGCGCAGCGGCAAGAGAACGAAGTCTTATCTTTGCTGCGCCCAGATTTGTTATCTCATCTATTTTCAGCTGAGTATAAAGCTTTCCGTTTTCCTCAAGAATAGCTCTTACCTCGTCTGTAGTTACAGCGTCTATTCCGCAGCCGAAAGACACAAGCTGAACAAGCTGCATATCGTCGTTCCGACAGACGTACTGCGCAGCTCTGTAAAGCCTTGAATGGTACGTCCACTGGTTCAGAACGTCAAGCGGCGGACAGTCTACCAGTCCTGAAACGCTGTCCTCCGTAATTACCGCAAAGCCAAGAGAGCAGATAAGCTTATGTATTCCGTGATTTATTTCAGGATCTATATGATACGGACGTCCTGCAAGAACGATTATCTTCTGACCTCTGCTTCTTGCCTGAGAAATTATCTCCTGAGCCTTTTTCTCAATATGACGGCGGTGTCTTACCTGCTCGGAATAAGCCTTGTTAAGAACAGAGGCTACCTGCTTCGCAGTAATACCGTATGCTGAAAGCGAAGCCGCTACTGCCTTTGCAGCGTGCTTCTTTATATTTATATCAAGATAGGGCGCGATAAAATTACTGCTGTTAAGTTCGGGAATATTTGCTTTTAAAAGCTCGGGGTAATAAGCTACAACAGGGCAGTTATAATGATTATCCGACTGACCCTCATCAACGTTATAACTCATGCAGGGATAGAATATAAAATCCACGCCCTTATCGAGCAGGCTCTGGATATGACCGTGACACAGCTTTGCAGGATAGCATACCGTATCCGACGGGATAGTCTGCTGACCCTTATAATAGGTATCTCTTGTGGATTCCTCTGAGAATATGACTTCAAAGCCCAGTTCGGTAAGCAGGGTATGGAAAAACGGCATCTGGTCGTAGAATTCCAGCGCAAGGGGTATACCCGCCTTAGCTATAGGCTTGGACGGTTTTCTATTTTCAAGCTCAAGGATACGGCCGTATTTATATTCCACCATATTTTCTATACGGTTTTCTATTTTTATGCCGGCGCCCTTTTCACAGCGGTTCCCTGAAATAAACCTGTGTCCGTCGCTGAATTTAATTATCGTAAGGTTGCAGTGAGCCGTACAGCCTTTGCACTGAACGGCGGCAGAATTATATGCAAACTGCTTTAATCCGTCAAAATCCAGAAGTCCGGACGGAGCATCGCTGTTCCTTGACTTTTCCATTGCGAAAAGCGCACAGCCAAGAGCGCCCATAAGTCCTGCTATAGCCGGACGTATAACGTTTCTGCCAAGCTCGATCTCAAAGGAACGCAGTACGGCGTCGTTGAGGAAGGTTCCTCCCTGCACCACAATATTTTTTCCGAGCTCCTCCACCGATTTTGCTCTTATTACTTTATATATAGCATTTTTGATTATAGACGAGGAAAGTCCTGCGGAAATATCCTCAACGCTCGCTCCGTCCTTCTGAGCCTGCTTTACCGAGGAATTCATAAATACCGTACATCTTGAGCCAAGCTCTACAGGCGCCTTTGCAAAAAGCCCAAGCCTTGCAAACTCGGATATTTCATAACCCATCGCCTGAGCAAAGGTCTGTATAAACGAGCCGCAGCCGGAAGAACAGGCCTCATTCAGCATAATACTGTCTATAGCGTTGTTTTTTATCTTAAAGCATTTTATATCCTGTCCGCCTATATCAATAATAAAGTCAACGTCAGGACAGAAATACGCCGCCGCTTTATAATGAGCGACAGTTTCTACTATACCGTAATCGACGCCCAAACCGGCTTTAATAAGATCCTCCCCGTAGCCCGTTACCGCAGAGGCCTTTATATTCAGACCGTCGGCGCATATCGTATATATCTCCTCAAGCTTTGAAGCTATAACGTCAAGCGGCTGTCCCTTATTTGAACCGTAATACTGGTACAGCAGCTTTCCCTCCGGAGTAATAAGCACAAGCTTTGTAGTAGTAGAGCCGGCGTCTATTCCCAGATAAGCGTCGCCGGTATAAGTCTTTATATCCTCATATTTCAAATCAGACTGCTTATGACGGTCTACAAAACGCCTGTAATCCTCCTGTGACTCAAACAGCGGCTTTCCTGTAACTATTGAATCCTTTGCCTTAGCGTTAAGTATTTTGTCAAGCGCCTCGTCTATCGTCATCTCCTCGCTCATCTGCTGAGCGTGAAGCGCCGAGCCGTAAGCCATAAAGCAGGGGGCAAGCTCAGGAAATACCGCATTGTCTGCGTCAAGTCCGAGAGTATCCGTAAACGCCTTTCTCAAACCGCTTAGGAACGACAGAGGTCCTCCGAGGAAAAGCACCTTTCCGGCTATCTTCCTGCCCTGAGCAAGACCCGAAACCGTCTGATCAACTACCGCCTGAAAAATAGAAGCGGCTATATCCTCCTTCTTAGCGCCCTGATTAAGCAGCGGCTGTATATCTGATTTTGCAAAAACTCCGCAGCGCGAAGCTATCGGATAAAGTTTTTGACTATGTAAGGAAAGCTCGTTAAGCTCGTCCGGCGATACTCCCAGAAGCCCTGCCATCTGGTCTATAAACGCCCCGGTTCCTCCGGCGCAGGAGCCGTTCATTCTCTGCTCGACTCCTCCGGTAAGGAAAATTATCTTTGCGTCCTCTCCCCCCAGCTCGACTACTACGTCGGCGTCCGGATAGGACTTGTTAACTGCGGTAAAGGCAGAGAAAACCTCCTGAACGAAGGTTATTCCGCATGCCTCGGCTATACCGAGACCGGCTGAGCCTGTTATCGCAATTTTAAATTTATCGGCAGGATATAAATCCCTTATGATTCTCAGCTGTTCCCCTACAGTTTCCCTTACCTTTGAAAAATGTCTTTCGTATTTATTGTATATAATATCATCACCGTCAAGAATAACCGTCTTAACAGTAGTAGAGCCCACATCTATTCCAAGGCTGTAAATTTTACTCATCAATATTACCTCATTGCTGTTCTGAAATTTCGTATACATTATATATTATAGCATAATCTCTGCAAAAAGCAAATACTTTTTATAAATATTTGATTTTTATCATATTCCAATTTCTTCTCGTCAGATGAACTACAAAACCGTGGGGATCTTTCCGCCCGCACTTTGTTAATAAAGAAAACAGATACGTTCAATATCATTGGTCAAGCCGTTTCTCAAAATCAGATACAGGCATAATAATCGCCTTGTACCATACCGCAGCATATTTCCCTTATAAGATCAAGCTGTTTTTTCCTTGATTCCCTCTGCAGCTGTTTTTGCAAAAGCAGTTCAAAAAATTGCCCCGCTTCTGAATGGTATTATTTTAAATTATATCATATATAAATAACAAAATCAAGCCGTTTCCCTCTGCTCGAGATTGATCCGTTCATAAAATATTTGTATATCAAATATAAAATCTATTTGAAAGATCTATCGTTTTATGGTATTATTAAATAGTTATCGTTTTATTATGTACCATACTCATAATATTGTGTCAACCTAAGGTTGCACATAAAGAAGAAATGCCAAGCCTGTGTTGGTTGTAAAACCATGTAGCCTGTGTTATACTGCTAAATGTACTCTTACAGTATAAATTTGATAAGGATTTTCAGACGGCTTTTCAATATGTACAGCCATTTGTCATTATACCAAACGGTTACAAAACTATCGACGAGTATATGAAAATAAACGGATTGACGCACGTCTGGGAAGGCGTTATTCCCTGCTTTGAAACAGACGGAGAAAGTATGGATATCTATATTGCTTGTGAATGAGGAAGTAAAAGCTATTATCAGAAACAAGTGATTTTCAGCTTACTGTTTCATTTCGTTACGCACCTATTTTATAGCAGCATAAGCTGCCACTATGTTTTTATCTCATAGTGGCAGCTTCGCTTATAAAGAAAGGATCCTTTTATGATATATACCATTACCTTCAATCCATCTCTGGATTATACTGTTACAGTTGACGATTATGTTCACGGAAGTACAAACCGAAGCAGAAATGAGCATATCCTTATCGGCGGCAAAGGAGTTAACGTTTCCGCAGTTTTGAAAAACCTGGGGGTTGAATCGTCAGTTCTGGGCTTTACAGCAGGCTTTACCGGGGAGCAGATCGAACGCGGACTAGAAAAGCAGGGACTCAGCTGCGATTTTATCAGATTAAACAGCGGATTTTCTCGAATAAACGTCAAAATAAAGGGCAGCAGCGAAACTGAGATAAACGGGTCAGGTCCTGATATTTCAGAGAGGGAAGTTAATTTGCTTAAAACAAAGCTTTCAAGGCTCAGCAGCGGTGACTACCTCGTGCTTGCGGGAAGTATTCCCAGATCCGTTCCGAATACCGTTTACAGCGATATATCGGCTGAAATGGCTGAGCGCGGAGTAAACGTCATTGCAGACGCCTCGGGGAAACTGCTTCTGAATCTGCTCAAATACCATCCGTTTTTAATAAAACCCAACAATTATGAGCTTGAGGAGCTGTTCGCAGTACGGCTAGGAAGCGACAAGGATAAAATTGCTCATTATGCGGCAAGGCTTCAGGAAATGGGTGCGCAGAACGTTATAGTTTCAATGGCTGGCGACGGCGCAGTCATGCTTACCTCTGACGGAAATACAATCTATGCCGACGCTCCTAAGGGCAAGGTAAAAAACTCAGTCGGAGCAGGAGATTCAATGGTCGCAGGCTTTCTCTGCGGCTGGCTTGAAGCAGGTGATTATCTTCACGCTTTTAAAATGAGCATAGCGGCAGGAAGCGCCAGCGCTTTTTCCGAAGAACTTGCAGCGGCGAATGAGATAATGAAGATATATAAGTCGCTGAAAATATAAACCGATAGACCTGCCGTTATAATATATGTACAAACGGAACATGAAAAAATTGTTCAGTATACATAAAATCATATAGGACTGCTTAAAGATTTTTGGCATATCCCTTGACTTTAACAGGGAAAAGTAATATAATAATAATGTTAACTTATTTTTAATTCATGGAGGGTTTTTTATCATGGGAAGAGTGTATAATTTCAGTGCGGGTCCTGCTGTACTGCCGGAGGAAGTTCTGAAGGAAGCGGCAGACGAAATGCTTGATTACAAGGGAACGGGAATGTCTGTAATGGAAATGAGTCATCGTTCCAAGGCTTATGACGAGATCATCAAGGAAGCTGAAAAGGATATCCGCGACCTTATGAATATTCCGGAGAATTATAAGGTTCTGTTCCTTCAAGGTGGAGCTTCACAGCAATTTGCAGCAGTACCTATGAACCTTATGAAAAATAAAAAGGCGGCTTACATAATTACCGGCCAGTGGGCTAAAAAAGCTTATCAAGAAGCACAGATTTACGGAGAAGCAGTCGCAGTAGCTTCTTCAGCAGACAAAACCTTTTCTTATATACCGGATTGTTCGGATCTTGATATTCCGGAAGACGCAGATTACGTTTATATCTGCGAAAACAATACTATTTACGGCACAAAATTCAAAGAGCTGCCTAATACAAAGGGTAAGGATCTTGTTGCCGATGTTTCATCATGCTTTCTATCCGAGCCGGTAGATGTTTCTAAATATGGCGTAATATATGGCGGTGTCCAGAAAAATATAGGTCCTGCCGGCGTTGTTATTTCTATTATCCGCGAAGATCTTATTACTGAAGATGTATTAGAAGGCACTCCTACAATGCTGAAATGGAAAACTCAGGCTGACGCTGATTCTCTTTATAACACTCCTCCGTGCTATGGTATATATATCTGCGGCAAGGTTTTCAAGTGGATCAAGAAAATGGGCGGTCTTGAGGCTATGAAGGCTCACAATGAAAAGAAAGCAAAGATCCTTTACGATTTCCTCGACCAGAGCAAAATGTTCAAGGGCACTGTTGAGCCTAAGGACAGATCGCTTATGAATGTACCGTTCGTTACAGGAAACGCTGAACTTGACGCTAAATTTGTAAAGGAAGCAAAGGCAGCAGGTTTAGAAAACCTCAAGGGTCATAGAACAGTCGGCGGAATGAGAGCTTCTATTTATAACGCTATGCCTATCGAGGGCGTGGAAAAGCTTGTTGAATTCATGAAGAAATTTGAGGCTGAAAACGCATAGATTCAATCAGATCGGGCGCAAAGCATTGAACGGGATCGGAATTATTTCCATATGCTTTGTTCTTGCTGTGATAGGATAATAACCTGATAAAAACAGATGGGTGGCTTTTCGTCACCCGTCGTTTATTTAATGAAATGAGGTAGATCAATATGTATAATATTATGACGCTTAATAAGATAGCCGCAGTAGGCACAGATAAGTTTGATACGGCAAAATATTCAGTCAGCGACAGCTGCACAGCTCCTGACGCTATCATGGTTCGTTCCGCTAAAATGCATGATATGGAATTCGGTTCTAATCTTCTTGCAATTGCAAGAGCAGGCGCAGGCGTAAACAATATTCCTGTTGACAAATGTGCAGAGCAGGGAATCGTTGTTTTCAATACTCCCGGAGCTAACGCAAACGCTGTAAAGGAGCTTGCTATCTGCGGTCTGCTTATGGCTTCAAGAAAGATTCCCGAGGCTATGCAGTGGGCTCAGGGACTTAAAGGAAACGGAGCAGAGGTCGGCAAAATGGTTGAAAAAGGAAAGAGCAATTTTGCAGGCTGCGAGATAATGGGCAAAACTCTCGGTCTTATCGGTCTGGGCGCTATAGGCGGAAAGATCGCAAATATCGCAATTTCACTTGGCATGGACGTAATCGGCTACGACCCGTTCCTTTCGGTAGGCGCAGCTCTCAGCCTGAAGCCTCAGGTAAAGGTTACTGCCAATATAAACGATATCTACGCTAACGCTGATTATATCTCGCTTCATCTTCCCTATAACTCCGAAACTAAGGATACGATCAATAAAGATACTATCGCACTCTGCAAAGACGGCGTAAGACTTATGAACTTTGCAAGAGGAGAGCTTGTAAATTCTGAAGCAATCGTTGAAGCTGTAAACAGCGGCAAGGTTGCAAGATATATCGTTGACTTCCCCTGTGATGAGGTCCTCGGCGTTGAGAATATCGTCGCTATCCCTCATCTCGGCGCTTCTACTGAAGAATCTGAGGACAACTGCGCAGTTATGGCGGCAAACGAGCTTATAAATTACATTGAATACGGAACAATAAAGAATTCCGTAAACTTCCCTAACGCAGAGCTTGCAAAGACAGGCGACGCTTTGGTATGCGTACTGCATAAGAATACTCCGGCTATTATAACTCAGGTAACCGCCGCTGTTTCCGACAAGGGCGCAAATATTGAAAACCTTGTAAACAAGTCAAAGAAGGATTTGGCTTATACAATGCTGGACGTAAACGGCGATGTTGACATCGAGGCTATAAAGGCTGTAGACGGTGTTGTTAACGTAAGGATTCTTTAATATACAATAAAAATAACAGCAGTAAAGCTGTTCCGCAGGTCAATAGCTTCTGCGGAACAGCTTTTTTCAGGATAAACGGGAGATAGTATATTTATGATCGAAATCATATCCGCAATAGTGTTTATAGGTGTACCTATGTGTCTGTCCTACGCTATTTACAGAATTATCGACCGAAGCGGAGAAAAGGCAAAAAAGCTGACCCAGCGCTTTCCTTTTATCGAAAAGCATAAGTTTCTTATTCAAATTGGCGGAATGGCGGGGTTTGTTCTTATTTTCGGAATTATATCCGTACTTGCCGGAATCCCCAAGGAAATATTCTATACTGTGTCAGGACTAATAGTAGGATTTATAAACGGTATTTCAGCTGCGATAATGTATAACGACTGAATCCGAGATCGGACTTAAAACAGGGCGGCTTTGCAAAATGTAAAGCCGCCCTGTTCATATCATCTGCCATTATCCGCTTTTTCCGCCGCCATCGCCCTGTCGCTTTCGTTTATCATCAGATCGGGACTTACTATATAACAAGGTTCACCGTCCTGTACAAATACACCCTTGAGATACCTTGTATAAGCCTCCTCGGAAATTTTAAAGCACGGCTCTACGTTTTTATCGGGAACATCTGTCATTACGGAGATCGTGTCGGTAAGTATCCCTATTTCAAACTGTCCTCCGCTTTCCCTGTGAGCATATGAAATAATTATACAGCTCCTGTCCGTTATCTCCCCCTTAGGAAAACCGAATCTGAGCCGCGAATCTATAACCGGAACAGCCTTTCCGTCCGCAGTGCATACCCCGGCAAAGTAGTAAGGAAATTCGGGAATCTCATGCATTTTCTCAGCAACTATTATAGACTTTATATCCTCAAACGCAAGCGCAAACTTTTTTCCGCCTGAAAGGAACATCAAATATTTTCCGATTCTTTCATTTTCCATAATAACACCTGCCCTTCTAAACGATGATCTGCTCTCTGAGCCTGAGATATATTTCAGCCGCAATATCCTCAAGCGGAGCCTGCTTATGGAGCGCGCCAATCTCAAACGCCGCCTTGGGCATTCCGTAAACAACACAGGACTGTTCGTTCTGACCGATATTATATGCTCCGGCTTCCTTCATAAGCTTTAGACCCTTTGCGCCGTCTCCGCCCATTCCGGTAAGAATAACTCCTACAGCGTCCTTTCCGGCACACTGCGCCACAGATTCAAACAATACGTCTGCCGACGGACAATGCCCCGATACCTTTGCTCCCTTATCGCAGGAAACAAAATATCCCTTTTCGTCTTTAAATATTTTCATATGACTGTCACCACGGGCAATTACCGCCATTCCCTTTTCAAGATAAAGCCCATGACGCGCTTCGGTAACAAACAGCTTTGTTTCATTATTAAGTCTTCTGGCATAAAGCTTTGTATAACCCTCCGGCATATGAAGAACTACCGCAACAGGAGGAACTGAGGGCGTAAACGCCTTTAATATCTCCGGCAGAGCCTCTGTACTTCCCGTTGACCCGGCAACGGCTATTATTCTGCTGTCCTGTCTGTACTGTTCGCCTGTCTTGACAGGATAATATTTTCCTCTGCATTTTATTCGCTTCAGGTTTGAAGCGAGCTTCATACTCTGAATAAGCTGTTCCTTAAAGCTTTCATACGAGCCGCCCTCGTCAGGCTTTGATAAAAAAGCCGCCGCCCCTGCTTCATTAGCCCTTGAAGCGTAGGTCCTATTGCAGGAACAGACGATTACCGGAACTGTATACTGCGGCATAAGCTGCTCCAAAAACCTAAGTCCGTTCATTCGCGGCATTTCTATATCAAGGATTATAAGATCGGGCTTCAGTTTCTCTATCTCATCCCTTGCCTCATAAGCGCTGCCTGCCGACGAACAGGTACAGAAACCCTCCGCCGAATTCACTACATTCTCTGCAAAACGGCAGAACAGCGGTGAATCGTCAACGATCAGTACCTTTTTATCAGCCATTTCTGTCCGCCTCCCTCCCGGATGAAACCTTTCTGTATACCGCAGGCTCTTCCCTTATATAAAGATCCCGTTCGGTACATACCTCGGCATGGCCGATATAAAGATAGCCGCCGTCGTTTGTTGCGTCATAAAAACGCCTTAAAAGCTGTGATTTTGTAGGCTCGTCAAAATATATCATTACGTTACGGCAGATAATAAGATCGAATTTTCTCTTAAAATTGATCTCGTCCATAAGATTGTGGTATTTAAATACAACGTCACGGCGAATACTGTCCTTTACCTGATACGTTCCGTTGCTCAGTCGGGTAAAATACCTTTCGGCCCATATTTCCGGTACGGCTTTCAGCGACTGCTCCGGATAAACCCCGTTCTTAGCCGACCTCAAGGCATTAAAGGAAATATCCGTTGCCAGTATTCTCGTATCCCATAAATACTTTGAGCTTCCGAAGAAATCATCGGCGCACATAGCGAAATTATACGGCTCGTTCCCGAAAGAGCAGCCTGCGCTCCAGATCGAAAGCTCTCCGCTGCTGCGTGACTCAGCGGCACTTTTCAGAAAGACATCACAGAAATGCCTGAAATGGTCGGTTTCCCGCATAAAATATGTGTAATTTGTAGTAAGACGGTTTATAATATTTGCCATTTCGTTTCCAGAACGGTCACAGTAAACAGCTTCAAGATATTCTGAAAAGTCATTGAAGCCGCTGTCAAGCACATAGTTTGTAAGACGGCTTTCAACAAGAAATTTCTTTTCAAATAAATTAAGCCCATATTTTGCTTTTATGATCCCCGCAAGCCGTTTAAAATCGCCGTCGCTAAGCTTCATAGGCATTTAGCCGCCCTCCTTTTTCTATTCATTTTCCGCAAGACGCACAGAATCTATCAGCGGAATACGCTCTGCGTCCTGAACGATATAACCTGATATAAAGGAATTTTCCACAGGTGACGGAGCAAACTGTACGGAACTGTATACCGACGCATCTCCGGTCCTTTCAACTATAACTCCGTAGGGAGAGCCGTTTGACTCAACCACGATAACACAGCTCTTATCTGTATAGACGCCCTCCGAAAGTCCCAGCCGCTTGTTAAAATTCATTACCGGAATAACCTTTCCCCTAAGGTTGATAACGCCTTCGATATAATCTGCCGTTAAAGGCAGACGGGTAATAGGCGGTATTTCTATAATATCCCTTACCGACATTATATCGAAAGCGTATTTACCGCCGCCGCAGTAAAAGGTCAGAATATGTTTTTGCTCGATCTCAGAGCTGTCCGTTATATTATCCATTCCTAAAAACCTCCCTGCCTGTCATCTGTGTCCGTACCCTGAATACCCTGCGTCTTGAATATTTCATTTACGTCGGTTATAAGCGTTATACTTCCGTCTGCAAGTACTGAACAGCCGGTAAGTCCGTTCTCCTTAAGGTTAAATCCGGACAGCAGCGGCGAAAAAGGCTTTACTACGACCTGCTGATCAGCGGTTAGCTCGTCCGCAAAAATCACCGCTTCTCTTCCCTCTTCCGAACAATAAAGCATTATTCCGCCCGTAAGCTCAGGGCGCTGAGATCCAAAACCGAAAGCCTCCGAAAGCCTTATTACCCTCAGGCATTTTCCTCTCAGCATTACAAGCTCAGTTCCGCCGGGATCATTTATAAGCTGCTCATCACGCGCCCTGAAAACCTCTCTAACCGAGGAAGCCGGAACTGAGAAGCTGCCGCCTCCCGCTGAAACGCCGAGTACGTCTATGATGGAAAGCGACAGTGGTATTCTTATAACAAACTCCGAACCTGAGCCGTATTCGGAGCTGACGTTTATTTTTCCGCCGACCTTTTCTATATTCCGGCGTACAACGTCCATTCCCACACCCCTTCCGGAAAACTCCGTTACCTGCTCATTGGTCGAAAAGCCTGCCTTCATAATAAAATTATAGCATTCGCTTTCAGTGTATTCGCTTTCCGGCTTAGTTAAGATTCCGTTTTTCCTTGCCTTCGCCAAAAGCTTTTTTGGATCCATTCCCGCTCCGTTGTCTGAGCATTTTATTACTACCTCGGAGCTTTCATAGCCTGCCGAAAGAACTACCCTGGCGGGTTCGGTCTTTCCCGCAGCCGCACGTTCGCTGTCGGTTTCTATTCCGTGGTCTATAGCATTCCTGATTATATGCATAAGCGGATCGCCAAGAATATCGGCTACCGACTTATCGACCTCGGTTTCCTCTCCCTTAAAAACAAGCTCTGCATTCTTTCCAAGCTTTTTGTTCATATCCCTGACTATTCTGCTCATCTTAGTAAAAACCGTTGATACAGGGACCATTCTTATAGACATTACAACGTCCTGAAGCTCGTCTGTCAGTTTTTTAAGCTCTCTAGATGCCTTTCTGAACCGATCAAGCTTAGCGTTTATATTTTTGAGATCGGGACTTGAGGTAACCGACGACTCAGCTATAACTATCTCACTTACCAGGTCAAGCAGCCTGTCCAGCTTTTCAAGACGAACCGAGATAATGCTGCTCTGTGAATTCTTCTTTTCATTCTGCGGCAAAACCGCCGGTTTATCAGCCTGCTGTTTTTCCTGTGGCTTGCTTACCACGGGACGCTTTATTTCCTCTGCCGAAGCTACGCTCATTCCGTTTTTGAGAACTTCCATAACCTTTTCGGTATCGTCGGTAATAAGCTTTATGTAAAGTCCGTTCGCCGCTATTATATCCCCTGCCGAATCGCTGTCAAGATCTGCCGGCACAGTTGAGCATACCTCGGAACAGCCGCCCAGCGCCTTTATCAGAACCATTGCCCTTACGGCCTGCATAAGGCAGCCGTCCTCGTATACGACCTTAAAGGTTCTTATATTTTCGTTTTCTTCCTCAGGAAAAAGCTCATTAGCGGTTAAAGCCGCAGAGGTCTGTAAGCTTGCGCCGCCTTTCATTTCATCAGCAAACGACCGTATAACAGCCGCCAGCCTGGAAAAATCCGTTGGCTCACAGGCCTCGTCGCTTA
The DNA here is from genome assembly GCF_054655215.1 of Hominimerdicola intestinalis. Classification (NCBI taxonomy): domain Bacteria; kingdom Bacillati; phylum Bacillota; class Clostridia; order Eubacteriales; family Oscillospiraceae; genus Hominimerdicola; species Hominimerdicola intestinalis. The sequence goes on along the minus strand of NZ_BAAHNZ010000001.1, from coordinate 238,359 downwards.
TCGTGCTCATTTCATTTTTAAGACAGTCGGAGCTTTCAAACAAAAGCTCGTAAAGCCTTGTTTTATCATAACTTACCAAAGGATCCTCCCGTATAACCGAAAACAGATCCTCTACTGCATGAGCGAGAACGGACATATTATTAAGTCCCATCATCGCCGCCGAGCCTTTGACGGTATGCATTATACGGAATATTTCCCCGATATCCTCGCCGCTAAGCTCCCCCTTTTCAGTCCGCATCAGTATTTCGTCCAGACCTTCCAGAAGCTCGTCCGTTTCAAAAATAAACGTATCCAGCAGCGGCTGCATGCCGGCGTCAAATTTTGCCATACCGTTCCCTCCCTTCTTCTTGAATTATAGTTTCTGTGTTTCCATAAGATAGCCTTCGCGGATACATATATCCATGACCCTGTCGTACGGCAGACTTTTTACCTTATGATATTTGGTTTTTTCCGCATTGGTATATACCTTCAAGGTACAGGTTCCGTTTCTTCTCTGAAAAATATTCCTGGAAACCGAGATCTTGCTTATATTCTTTTTAGGCAGCACGATCTTATGAAACTGATACCACGGACAGTAAACCAGCGTACAATAACCGTTTTTGAAGCCAAGCTCTGTAGAAAACGCCGCGTTTATCTGAACTATCAGCAGCCATATAAACGGAATGACCGCAAGCGCCATAATTATATTTATCTCTGTATGCCATTTTTCAAAAATAAGCTTTGCAGCCGTACCCGCAGCCGGAGGTATAAAGCAGAACAGCGCAGGTATAAGCATAAAACGCATAAGATCATGCCTGCCCGTGGATATTTCGGTTTTGGGCTTAGGTACGTTCGGCTCGAGAATTTTGAGCGACGCCCACATTTCGCTGTCTGTAGTTATCGGTATAAGCGCCGATATCTCACGCCTTTTCTTTCCGTAGCCTGTACAGTAAAGCGTTACCGAGCATATTCTGAAGATCCTCATGAGCAAGGTCTGCTGAAAGTCAAGAAAATTTACCTTTTCACGGTTTATAACGTGCTTTCTTTTAGTTGCTATACCGCTTTGTATTATAAGCTGAGAGCCGCACCGGGTAGCTGTAAAGCTCCAGTGTCTCATAAGATTTGCCGTAAACGACAGTATCCAGCCTCCCATTACTATTCCTGCCAGAACAAGCACCGCTTTAGGAATAGTGCTTGAAAGCCTGAGCAGCTGATTGTCGATCCTTATTATCTCGCCGTTTACCTTACGGATAAACTGCTCCTCCATTTTTATGCCCAGCTCCTTCCCCACAAGCCTGTATACCTCGAACATAAACGTTCCGAAAAGTATCATTCCTGAAAGAGTTGATGAAAACAGCAGGGAAAAAATAAGCAGATAGGTCTTTTTGGGCGATACTGAAAACTTTGGAAGCTTTCTGCCCTGAGCCGTGACCGCCTCGTATATCTCATTGACGCACCGTTCCGAAAGCACTAGCTTAATATCTGTTTTAGGAAGGGAATCGGCGTTGGTTTCGATAAACATAGTACAGGCATTAACAGCATTGTATATATAACTCTGGGTACATGAAAACGTAGTTATCTCGCTGAAATAGACCTTCGTCGTAAGAATGCCGAAAAGTCCGGTATGAGCAATGATTCCGTCCTCTTCTATCTCATAGTAAACAAAAATCCAACGCAGCACCGCAAACGCAAATATCGCGGCAATAGTCAGAATATCCAGCCAGTTGGTTCTTATCCAGCTTTGAAAATCAAACTGAGCCGCTGCCAGATACTTCGTAACGGGGATAAGCAGCAGCCATATATTCTTTGAAGTATAGTTTATTATTTTTATCGGATGCTGTCTGTGTCTGAAAAACGACTTCAGCCAGCTTCTTTTCTCCTTTGCGGCAGCCAGAGCCGCCTGAGGTCTGTTCAAATAAACACCGTCCTTTTTATCCGCCGGCTTATTATCAGCGGCAGGCTTTACTGAGGTTTTCTGCTTCTTATAATATCATTTATATACCTCGTAGCCTCCAAACAGTCGTCCTTTCTCATAAAAGGCAGCAATATCTTTGAGCCGAGAGCGTTTATGATAATAAAATTCAATCCGGTAAACCTGCTCAGCGGAGTTATTACAGTAGTTACGGATTTTACCGATTCCATAGGCATAAACTCACTGGTAAGAGTCAGCATTCCGCTGTACTGTACGATCTCGTCATGAGTAATGCTTATTCTCGAATGCCTGAAATACATAGGAATAAGCACGCAGGAAAAAAATGCATGAACTGCCCAGTAAGCCGCCGCCGCATATATATCATATTCGCCGATAAGCGGAATAAGCAGGAATATCGCCGCTGTTACCGCAACGAGAACAAGGGTCAGCAGAATATATATAGACGCCGCGGCTCTTTTCGCAGGCTTGTATTTATACATAATATCCGTCCTTTCTCAGCCGAAACCTCCGGCCTCAAGCAGTCTGACCAAAAGCACAAACAGACAAGGGTATAAATTTATTAAGACAGGCATATCATTTACTGACAGTCTTTCAAACAGAAAGGAACTTTTTCAATGGACAGAATAAGCCTGATTTGTCAGAAGCTTTCCTCTTTGATCTGGGGCTACCCCGTGCTTATATTAATGCTGGCGTCGGGAATATATCTCTCCGTCAGAATGGGTTTCCCCCAGATACATATAATAAAAATCTTCAGAAACACGATCGGAACACTTTTCAAAAAGAATCCCGATCCTGCTTCCGCCGGTTCAAAGGGCGCTTTTTCGCAGCTCCAGGGCTTTTCAACGGCTCTTGCAGCAACCGTCGGAACAGGAAGCATAGCCGGAGTCGGAACCGCAGTTGCAGCAGGAGGACGGGGAGCTGTTTTCTGGCTCTGGATATCAGCCTTCTTCGGCATGGCGCTTTCCTATACCGAAAATATCCTCGGCGTAAAATACTGCAAAAACTCAAAGGTCAAGGGCGCAATGAGCTATATGGAAAACGGTCTGGATTCAAGATGGCTCGCCGTAATTTTCGCAGTTTTCTGCACTCTTGCCTCACTTGGTATGGGCTGTATGGCGCAGAGCAACTCTATCGTATCAGTATGCAGCGGAAGTTTTGCTCTTCCGGCATATGCCGCCGCCGGAGCGACAGTTCTGCTTACAGCCTTTACGGTATCCGGAGGAAAGCGGCTTGGTAAGGTTACCGAGCGGCTGGTTCCTCTGATGTCGGTTTTTTATATCGGAGGCTCACTAATAGTTATATGCAGAAATTACGAATTTCTTCCCTCTGCCGTTTCCGGTATTTTCAAGGAAGCTTTTAATTTTCGCTCGGCAGCCGGCGGATTTTCAGGTTTTCTGGTAAATTCCGCAATTGTTATCGGACTGAAGAGAGGTGCGTTCTCAAACGAAGCGGGTCTTGGCTCGACCGTCGCTGTTCACAGCTCCTGCGAGATAAAGGATCCGAAAACTCAGGGTACTTGGGGAATGGCAGAGGTCTTTATAGATACCATGATAATCTGCACCCTGACTGCGCTGGTGCTTTTTACAAGCGGAACCGATATAAAGGACGGCTCGGCGGAGGTTATCTGCAAGGCCTTCGGCACAGGGCTTGGAAGCTTCGGGGAAGCCTTTATAGGCGTATCTATAATGCTTTTCGCTTTTGCAACAATAATCGGCTGGTTTTTCATCGGACTTAAAGCATGGGAATACCTGCTTCCACGGCGCAGCAGGCTTTATAAGCTGATCTTTCTTGCCTGTGCTTACGCCGGCGCTGTTACCTCTATTTCGATTGTTTGGGAAATATCCGATATTTTCAACGGTCTTATGGCCATACCTAACATTACCGCTCTGCTGCTGCTTTCAAACGAAGCCGTTGCCGAGCATAAAAAACGACGGCTATAATACGGTATGAGCGTGTCTTGTAACATGACAGCCGACATTTACCGAAACGGGAAGTCCTGCGATATGCGTCGGGGCTTCTTCTATATTTACCGCAAGACAGGTCTGAGTTCCGCCGAAGCCCTGAGGGCCTATTCCAAGCTTATTTATCCCTTCAAGCATTTTTTTCTCAAGCTCTGCATAAAGCGGCTTGGGATTTCTTATGCTTACGCTTCTGCAAAGCGCTTTTTTTGCAAGATAAGCGCACTTTTCAAAATCTCCGCCAATGCCCACACCAATTACAATCGGAGGACAGGGGTTAGAACCTGCCGCTGCGCAAACGCCGACTACCCAATCGACGATCTCGTCAGCTGTGACCGACGGCGTCATCATTTTAAGCTGCGACATATTCTCGCTTCCGAAGCCCTTAGGTGCGACCATGATCTTAACGCTTTCACCTTCGGTTATTTTCAGATGAACAACGGCAGGAGTGTTATCTCCTGTGTTTACACGCTCAAGCGGATCGGAAACTACAGAACAGCGCAGCCTGCCCTCTGTGTAGCCTCTTGCAACGCCCTTGTTTATCGCCTCGTTAAGCGAGCCGCCGACGAAGTGAACGTCCTGACCGATCTCCATAAATACGACTGCCATTCCGCAGTCCTGACAAATCGGAATAGTTTCATCTCTCGCGACTTTTATATTGTCAATAATATCATTAAAAACATTTTTTCCTACGCTGGATCTCTCAGCCTTTGCGCCGCACCTTATGCACTCCTCCATATCCTTGGGAAGATAGAGATTAGCCTCGATGCACAGATCCCTTACCGCATTTTCAACTTCCGATACGTTAATTTCTCTCATTAATATCACCTTTTATATTAATTTTTCGCATAAATATACTCGATCAAGGGGGTTAAATAAGCTTTATCAGTCCAGTCGCATTTCTGACCGGCGGCACACATTAAGGCTTTCATCCACGGTTCAAGCTCGTTTGGAGCTTTTTTAGCAACCGCTTTTTGCAGCAGCCTGCACAACGTACGGTCTTTAAAACTCATTTTCTCTTCATTCCACGCCCCTCTGCCGTAGAACAACGGAATATTCTTTAATTCACCCTTTAAATTAAACGCCCTTAATTCTTCAAATGCCTTTTGGTCAAACGGAGATGCGCCTACGCAGAAAACGGCAGTTCTTTTATTGCTGAGCCTGCTGTAATTCTTTTTCAAAAAACCCAATCCTGCTATTCCCGAAGCATAAATTCCGCCGCATAATATTATTTTTTCATACTTAACGATCTCGCTTATTGAGGCTTTAGGAGTTTCTATATATTCATATCCCGTTGCCTGAGCAAGCCACTTCGCATATTTTTCAGTTGCCCCGTATTTTGATTGATAAATAATAATTCCCGTATGCATTTCTTACTCCTATTAAAGCTGCCTTATACCGCCAACGAAAACCGCTTCCGGACTTGTCATTACCTCAAAGGGATTACCACTGAACATAACCAGATCAGCGCGCTTTCCCACCTCGGCCGAACCGCAGAGATCGTCAATTCCTGCAATTTCAGCAGCGTTTATCGTTATGCTGTCAACTGCACTCTGAAGATCCAAACCGTGTTTTATGCATATCCCGACGGTCAGCGTAAGATACTGGATCGGAGTTTCTGAATGATCGGTACATACTGCAGTTTTAACTCCGCTTTGCGCCAAAACTCCTGCGTTTTTTGGAGTAATATTAGCAAGCTCCGGCTTGCAGGCGTCGCACATTACAGGACCTACGACCGCACAGGCGTTTTCCTGTGCAAGCTCGTCTGCGATAAGATGACCGTCGGTGCAGTGGACAAGCACATAGTCAAGCTTAAATTCCTTTGCAATTCTGACAGCTGTGAAAATATCGTCCGCACGGTGACAGTGAAAATGCGCTTTGACCTTACGTTTAAGCAGCGGGATCAAAGCTTCTGACTTTATATCGAGATCGGGCGGATCATCACCGTTTTCCTCCGCCGCTTCCTTGTCCTCCATATATCGTTTCGCCTTTGCAAGCGTTTCTCTTATCATTGCCGCAATTGCCATTCTTGTACATGGCGTTTCGTCACGATTCATATATGTCATCTTGGGGTTTTCGCCCAGTGCGAATTTCATTCCGACGGTTTTTAAAAGCATTTTGTCGATACGTCTGCCCACAGTTGAAACCGCCGCAATATCCCCTGCGATCGGATTCATAGAACCGGGCGAAATAACCGCAGCGGTAATTCCTGCTTTGACAGCCTCAGAAAAGCTTATATCAAAGGGATTTATTCCGTCGCATATTCTGAGCTGAGGGGAAACAGGCTCGCTTTCCTCATTAAAATCCTCGCTTTCCGCTCCCACGCCGTTTGTAGTCAGCCCGAGATGGGTGTGAGCGTCGATAAAACCGGGATAAAGGGTCTTTCCCTCTCCGTCAAGATCACCGTCAGATATTTCGTTATATGCTCCTGCGCCGATTTTCTTAATAACTCCGTTTTCAAAGGTTACATAACCAATTTCAATTATATCTCTGTTTTTATTCTGGGTGTATATTTTTACGTTGTATATTGTCATTTATACAGCTCCTTTAATGCGCGGTAATATAGATTTTTATCATAGGTTATCCATTTGATGTTTTCTTTGTTTTCCGCAAATATGAGACATAGTCCAAACTGATAATTATATTGCTCATTCGGTGATAAAAAAGCGTTTATTTTCTTTATATCATCATCAATATTTGAATTCCACCATGTCTTACATTCAATTACCAATAAATTATCGTTATTAGTTCCTCGCTTATGTATAATTATATCAGGATAAACCCTGTTTAAACAATAACCAATGCACTTCACATCCAAAATATCCCTGTTGTATTCGCAATCAAGGTTATATCCAGAGAAAGCCGGATCTTTACTTATCAAATTATCTAAATAATGAGCAAATTTATACATAATGCTTCTCTCACAGGCTTGACATTCTATAAGATAGCTGTCTTTTGAATACAGCTCTGAAGCAGCCTGTTTTATATAACCTTCAAGTATTGACTGAGTTATCATAATCCTTCACTTTCTTGTCTTTATTTCAATGCCTCATAAATGATCTTCTTCATCTGTCTTGACGGATATGAACCGAAGCCGCCGCAGCGCTGGATCATATAAATAAGCGTTATCTTATCAACCGGATCGTTGCAGTAATATGTTCCGAGCCAGCCGTCCCAGCCGTATTCGCCGATATTTCCTACGCCCTCGCACTCCGACGGGTCGGTAAGAACTCTGTTCAGACAGCTGTAGCCGCAGCCCCTGCACTGATCCCAGTCAAGAGTTTTTCTCTGCTCGAAGGTAAGGTGATCGGTAGTCATGATTTTTACCGCATTTTCGCTCAGAAGCCTTGTGCCGTTATGTACTCCGCCGTGAATAAGCATTGATGCGAATTTTGCATAATCGTCCGCGGTTGAAACAAGCCCCGCTCCGCCCGATTCAAATGCAGGAGGTTCTTTGAAAAATCCTCTCAAGCCCAAATGCTGCCATGGAATTACCTCAAGGCGGTTTTCATTATCGTTCCAGAGATACATTTCCGAAAATCTGTCCAGCTTTTCCTTTGGCACATAAAAATCCGTATCAGTCATTCCAAGCGGCTCGAAAAGCTCTTTTTTAAGGAATTCACGAAAGCTCCTTCCGCTCAGCTCCTCAATAAGCAGACCTGCCACGTCTGCGCCTATGCCGTAAAGCCACTTTTCGCCCGGCTGAAATGCAAGAGGAGATCTTGCCGCACGTTCCATAAGCTCACGGGTTGAAATTCGTGCGCCTGCTTCGCATTCCTCATAATATTTGTGGTAAACTTCTTCCATTTTAATTCCTGCCGGATAAGACATATCGGGATAAACCAGTCCCGAGGTCATATTCACGACCTCACGAACAGTTATTTCACGCTTTGCAGGAACGATTTTTCCGTCCTCGGCAAGAACGGTCATATTCTTGAAAAACGGCAGATATTGCGCAATACTGTCCTCAAAATCAAACATACCTCTGTCGTGTAAAATCATAAGCGCCGCCGCCGTTATAGGTTTTGTCATTGAATATATCCTAAAAATAGTATCGCTTTCAACAGGGATATTTCTCGCAATATCTGCCATTCCGCTGTTATGACGATAAATCTCCTTTCCGTCCTGCAAGACCAGAACCGAGCCGCCTGCAACGTCGCCCCGCTCGACCTGTCCGTCTAAAATTCCGCCGACTTCCTCAAGCTTTTTAACGTTCATTATCTTATCCTCCAAATGTAAATCAGTTAGTTGAGCCAAATCCGCCCACTCCCCTAACAGTATCGGAAAGCTCTGCGGCTTCCTCGACCTCAGGTGTATAAATAGGTGTAATCACAAGCTGTGCGGTCCTTTCGCCGGGCGAAACGGTATAATCTTTGCTTGAATGATTATGCAGAGGTATCATTATTTCCCCCCTGTAGTCGGTATCTACAACTCCGACACAATTTGCAGGGGCAAGTCCGAACTTAGCCGCCAGCGACGATCTTGCGTATATAAGCAGAACGCATTTTTCCTCTCCGCAAAGCTGTGCCGAGAGTCCCGTTGGAATCATAGCCGTTTCCCCTGCCTTGACAGTCAGAGGAGCGTCAATACAGGCTGACAGATCGTAGCCTGCGCTCTCTTCTGTTGCCCTCCTTGGCAGCACAGCGTTTTCCTTTAATCTTTTTATCAGCAGTTTCATATATTATCACGCTTCATTACTGTAAGAAGCTTCTCCTTTTCCGATTTCAATTTTACAATATCCCTCTGTAGTAAAGTCCTCTGGTAAGCCGCATATCCTCAGGCTTCTCGCCAGCCATAAACGTTTCCGTTATCCTCGCAGTCTGCTCCGGCGCTTCGTCAAAGAAATCAAGCTGAATAAACTTCGCCGTCCTGAAATCGTCAAGTTTGTCGCCGATATATAAGACGTCCGAATTAAGCACCTCAACGTATCCCTGCTCCTTTGAACATCTGATCGGAAAAAATCTCTTAGTTCTGTCCCATATTCCGTGCGTACAGTTCTTACAGCCCTGCGACTGCTTAACAGGACAGTTTACCGCAAGCATTAGCGGGAGCCTGCCGTAGCCTATTATTCCGAAGTCAAGTCCTCCGCCCAGCTCGTTTATCTGACCTGCTTTAAGCTCAAAGGAAACTATACAGTCACTTAAACCGAGCCTTTTAAGCTCTTCCAGCGCAAGGGAATTAGCAGCGTTCAGTCCGAAACCGCCGTGCATTGTCATTCCAAGCTCCCTGCCCATGGAAATATGAGCGTAGTTGGTGCAGACGATATGAGCTATCCCCTGTTCCTTCAGTCTTTTCAGCTTTTCAAAATCCTTCTTCTCGTCAAAGGTAAATCTGGGCATTTCAGCCGCAAGCTTCTCCGAATCAGCATACCCGGGCAGGCCGCCTTCAAACGCCCTTTCAAGCGCTCTTAAAGGACACACTGCAAGGCTTATCCTATCCCAATCCGTTTCTGAAAGCTGAGCTATATCACGGACCGAAACTCTCAGTTCTGGAGCCGCACTTTTTTCAGCTTTAATTATATCAAACTTCTTATGCGTAAATGCAGGCTTTTTGGTGAAAAATCCATATCTCTTCTTATCCAGAGCGGCGCAGACCTCACGCCTGAGAGAATTAAGCTGAGAAGCGGTACAGGCTGCCCCCTCCTGAATTTCAGCAGTCAGTCCTCCGAAACGGTAAATAGTACCTCCAAGCTTTGAAAGCTGTTTTTGTATAAACTCCTCGTCGGCAGGACGGTTTACAGCCGCTTCAGTCTTTTCACCGTATACCTCCGCCGTTATCCCGTTATCGTCGGACGCTGAAAGATATACCCTTTCATTTATCCTGATACGGATATAAAAGTATATACCGCTTCTTTTGTATTCCTGCCTGTAAAGCTCATGTATCTGCGGTATGACCTCAGCCGAAGATATTACGTCCTCCTTCTGTCTGTAGCCGAACATTTTTCTGCCTGTCCTGCCGGTATAGTAGCCGTCGGTGAATCCACTGCGGGAAAATACGTTTTCAAGCCTTTTTATGTCGTATTTCTCTCCGTTCAGCGCTTTTCTGAGCGAATCCACAGCACAGGCTACATATTCGGGACGCTTCATTCTTCCCTCGATTTTAAAAGAAGCGGCGCCGAACTCCTCAAGCTCACGGATATGACCCATATAAGACATATCCTTAAGCGACAGATCGTACCTGTCAGTCTGATTTTCCGCCGCAGAAGCAGGAAGCCGGCAGGCCTGGGCACAAAGACCCCTGTTTGCGCTTCTCGAGCCTATGACTGCGCTCATATAGCATTGTCCTGAAACGGACATACAAAGCGCGCCATGCACGAAAACCTCTGTTTCTACAGGAAGCGTGCAAAGCTGTTTTATAATATCCGCATTAAGCTCTCTTGAAACAACGGCTCTTGAAAAGCCCGTTTCCTTTGCCAGAAGGACGCCTCTCTCGGTGTGCAGGGTCATCTGAGTCGAAGCGTGAATCTCCATATCGGGACAACATTCCCTTACAATACGAACCAGCGCCAGATCCTGCGTAATAAGTCCGTCTACTCCAATTTCACAGGCAGCTTTTACTTCGTCCGCCAGCGCTTCTAGCTGTCCGTCGGTAACTATAGTATTTATAGCCTGATAAACCTTAACTCCCCGTACATGGCAGCCGTAAACCGCATTTTTCAGCCCGTCTTTATCAAAGTTTGCTGCGTTTTGCCTTGCGGAAAAAGCCTCTCCCCCCAGATAAACGGCGGTACATCCTGTTCTGAGTGCGGCGTCAAGAGCCTCTCGGCTTCCGCAGGGCGCTAATATTTCCGCCATTACTTTTTGCCGTAATTATACGGATACTTATTCTCAAGCGCCTTGTTTATATCCTGAGAGATCATATCCTTTGCCGATAGCTTTTCGCTCTCCGCCGACAGCGATTTTCTCAGGCTGACCTCCTTTTCAAGCTGAGAAACTCTCTCCCTGAGCGTTCTAAGCTCCTTCTGAGCCTCGTCCGCCGCACTGCGCGCTTCTCCTGCGTCATCTACATAGTCCTTTATTTGAGAGCGGATATTCTCGATATTCTGTCTTGCCTTTACAAGCTCGTCGCAGAGATCAAGACAAACGAGTGCAGAAGCGTCCTGAAGCGACAGCGTAGGCTTTGCTTTTAAAAGCTCAGACATTTTCTTATTAAGCTCCGCCGCAAGCCTGTCAGTATACTCCTTTGTTTCATCAGTCAGAAGATGAAATTCTCTGCTGAAAATCTTTACGGTAATTTCATTTTTCATAGTGAAACCCGTTCCTTTCCGAAAAAATCAAGTTGGTATTATTAATTTTATTATACAACATTTTTCACCGTTTGAAAAGAGCTTTTAATAAAATTAACTCTTATTTCGGCATTTTTACCTTTTATACCGCAGCTTTTTATTCAATTCACCGATCCTATACTTATATTTCTTAATATTGCGGCGGGATATTGAAAAAAACCTCTCTTATGCTATAATTAAATTAAATAAATAAGCCGTTTATTCATCCTGAAAGGACAGGTGATTGTTATTATCCTGAAGTATATAATTTCGCTTTCAGCCTCGCTTATCGCCGCTGCTTCTGTCGGAACGCAGACTGTTTTCCCTGCGGCAGCTGCTGCGAACGGAGAAAACAGTTTGTATAAGAAAAGCTGTGCGGCAGTGTATTCAATTTCCGAAGCTGCCTCGGACTGTCTTTTGTCAGCTCTGAAAACAGCTGCTCCCAACGCCCCCGAGCTTATTTCCCTTAGCTCTTCTGACAGATCAGTAACTGTGAACTGGTCAAAGGTAAAAGGAGCAACAGGCTACCGCATTTACCGCTATGACTTTAAAACAGGCAGCTTTATCAGCCAAACGTCTGTAAAAAACAATAATACCTTTTCGTGGACCGACAAAAAGGTTTCCCCGGGAACAGCCTATAAGTACAAGGTAAAAAGCTATGTCAAGGCCGACGGAGTAAATTACTGGAGCGAATATTCAAATACGATATGTACTGCTGTAAAGCCGCAGAAGTTAAATATAACAAAAGCCAACCGCACCTACGATGCAGTAAGGCTATTCTGGAAGCCGGTGACCTGTAACGGATATCAGATCTATATGTACAGTCCCGACGCAAAAAAGTGGCAGCATATTACTACGGTAAAGGATCCGTCAGCTGACCAATGCCGCATTTCGGGACTGAAACGGGGAACTCAGTACAAATTCAGAATACGCGCCTATAAATGCGACGCTGACAGAAAGAATCACTTCGGGTCGTTCGGAAACAGCTTCAGCGTTACCACTAAGCCGGAGATCATAAAGAAAAACGGCGTTACATATGTGGAGGGAATACTTATCGCAAATAAGACCTATGCCCTTCCGTCAAAATATAATCCGAATATGAACAAAGCCGTTTTAAACGCTTTTTATAAAATGCAGCAAGCGGCATGGAAAGACGGAATAAACCTTTGGATATGCTCCGGCTTCCGTTCATATTCTTATCAGAAATATTTGTATTCAAGCTATGCTGCACGGGACGGAAAAGCCGCGGCAGACAGATATTCGGCAAGACCAGGGCACAGCGAGCATCAAACGGGACTGGCTATGGACGTAAACAACGCTAGCTCGTCTTTTGAGGGAACAAAGGAAGCAAAGTGGCTTGCCGCCAACTGCTCCGATTACGGCTTCATAATACGCTATCCTAAAAATAAGGAAAGCGTGACCGGCTATAAATACGAGCCTTGGCACATCCGTTACCTTGGCGTTAAAACCGCGAAGGCAGTAGAAAAAAGCGGAAAGTGTCTTGAGGAATATCTGGGCATAACTTCAAAATACAAATAATGATTTCCGATAAAAAAATAACGGGCGGATACAGACTGTACTGTATCCGCCCGATCTTTCAATGCGGGATCAAATTATCCTATAGTTGTAACATCGCTTCCGAACCACTTTGTTGAGATCTCGGCAAGCTTTCCGTCTGCTTTCATTTCCCTGAGTATCTCGTTTACCTTATCGCACAGAGCCTTATCGCCGAGCCTGAAGCCGATAGCGTAATCTTCCTCATAAAGCCCCTCGTCAAGGACCTTGAACGCTCTTCCGGAATTGATCTCATAATCCGCAACTACCGAATCGAGAAAAGCCGCGTCGCACATTCCAAGCTCAAGCTGGTTCAAAGCCTCAACGTTAGTGGCAAGCTCGGAAACGGTTATATCCGAAGCTATATCCGCTGCTGCCAGAGTTTCCTGAGCGGTAGAGCCGTTCTGAACAGTTACCGTTTTGCCCTTTAGGTCGTCAAGTGATGAAATATCGCTGTCTGAGTTAACAACAAACACCATCTTATTTTTCATATAAGGCTCTGACATCAGCATTACCTTCTGTCTTTCCTCACTTACCGAAAGACCGTTCCAGACACAGTCTATCGTTCCTGCGTCAAGGTCTACCTCCTTAGTATCCCAGTTTACGCCGTAGGTTTCAAGAGTAACCCCAAGACGGGAGCATACCTCCGCCGCAACGTCGATATCGAAGCCTACTACCTGATCGTTCTCATCTGTATAACCCATAGGCTTGAACGTAGCGTCAAGACCAAGGACAAGCTTCCCGTTGTCAAGAACCTTCTGAAGCGACTGATCGCTGCCATCGGCCGTGCTTGAACCGCCAGCCTTTGAAGCATTATCTGCCTGCGACGAGGAATCCGACGAACCGCAGCCAGCCAGCATAAGAACCGCGGCGCATACTGCCGATAAAATATACTTTTTCATTATTATACATCCTTTCCGTACTATTGCTTTAGCATAATAGTATAATATCACACTGTCTCTGAAATGTAAAGGGCAGGGATAAAACTTTGTTGTTTTGCTGTAAAAAACCCTGCGCAAGGCTTCCTTTTATCAATAAAACAACGAAAAACTCCCGCCGGCCCTGCCGCAGAATATAAAGAAAAATAAGAAAATGTGCAGGTTTTTACTTGAATAATAGCCGTGCCTGTGTTATAATTATTCTAATACAATTATATATCGGAAAGGATTTTTGCGCATGATATTAAATACCGTTGCCGCTATGAGCGCAGGCTTTGTGATCAACCTTATGTTCGGCGCTCCCAAGGGCTTTCTTGATCCTGAAAATTTTGTTTGCGCCTTTGCGTTGAGACTTGAAAAGACCCTGAGAAAATTTTACGAGGATACCCCCGAAGCTAAGCGTATGGCAGGCGCGGTGCTTATCTTTTTTGTCCTGCTGATCTTCGCCGGAATACCCCTTGCGCTGATGATCTTAGGTTACCTGTTCTTTCCGGTTATCGGACTGATCCTGGACTGCTTTTTCTGCTGGCTCGCATTTTCCGTAAGAGATACCAGGCTTGAACTAAGCAGGATATTCAGAGCGGTACGCTCAGGAAATTCCGAGCGCGCTCAGAAAAGCCTTGAAAAGCTTACCGGCACGGACTGCTCAGACCTTGACGGAGACCAGATAATCAAAAAAGCTGTGGAATGCGCCGCGGACTGTTCTGCGGATAACGGAGCAGGCACGCTGTTTTTCATTGCGCTGGGCGGAGGCTTCGGCGGAATGTTCTACCGCTGTCTTAGCGTTCTCAACAGGAAAATAGGAGTATTTACCGATGAATACATAGATTTCGGCAGACCGTCACGCAGTCTTTGGAGCATACTTAATTATATACCTTCTAAGATCTGCGGTCTGCTGCTGAAGCTTGACGTTAAATTCCTGAAGCTCGATCACGAAAACTGCCGACGTATTTATAAGCGCGACCGCAAAAAGCTGTCAAAACCGAATCTTGGAACTGCCCGCAGCATAATGGCGGGAGCGTTGGATATTCAGCTTATAAAAGAGGAATACTACAGCGGAAAAACTTTACGGAATCGTTTTATCGGAGAACAGCTCAAGCCCTGTCAGCCCAACGATATTTACTGGGCAAATCAGCTTATGTACGGAACGGTATTCGCAAGCTTCATACTGTTTGCTCTGATAAGAACGGCTTTCCTGCTTATTATTTAAAACAAGGCGGTTTAGTTATGGGACTTATTCATTGCTGCTGCGGCGACGGAAAAGGTAAAACTACCTCGGCATTGGGTCTTGCACTACGCTTTGCGGGAGTCGGAGGAAAGGTATATATAGTCCAGTTTCTGAAAGGTGCAGAAAGCGGCGAGCTGAATATTCTTGATCAGCTTGACGGCATAACGGTGCTGAGAAACGAGAGGGATCTTGGCTTTGTTTTTCAGATGACAGAGGAGCAGAAAGAGCAATGCAGAAAAATGCACAATGAAAATCTCAACAAGGCGCTTGCTTCGGTTCGTTCCGGGCAGTGCGGAATGCTTATTCTGGACGAGCTGACCTACGCTTACGACATGGATCTGATAGACAAAAAACTCATAGAGGAGCTTATTATACATAAGCCCGAGCCTCTTGAGCTTGTTGTAACAGGCAGAGATCCCGCTCCGCTGTTTACCGATAATGCTGATTATATAAGTGAAATAAAAGCGGTAAAGCACCCGTTCGATAAAGGAATTCCGGCAAGACGGGGAATTGAATATTGAACCTGATCATAAAAAAAGCAGTCCGATTCGTATTATGAACCGAACTGCATTTTTATTACGAAATTTTAAGCCACGCACACGCCATATCCAGCGCCTCGTATAGGCTGGACTTCTCTGCTTTTTTTACTATCTGCTCGTTAGGCGGAAGCGTTATGTCGGTAGCCATTTTCCTCAGCCTTACTTTATTGGCAACATCTATTTGTCCCTGCTTTTCAGTTCCGAGAATTTCAATCATGACAACATAGTCGTCATACATATTTCCGAAATAAATTGTATTTCCCTTTCTCACCAGCGGAACGCCCTTGTAGGTGAAAAACGCTTTTTTTGTTTCTGCCATTATATCTCCTCCTTACCAATGATGATTATATTTATTCTGTCTGTTATCACTGTCATTAAGCTTTGTCATTTCTGCGGCTTTACACCTGCTTCAAAGCTATTATAACATATTTTTTCTCTTTTGTGAAGAGCTTTTAAAATATTTTTTCCTATCTGCTGAAACCGCGGCGTTTATTATTATACTCCGGTACAACCGCATAATCTGTCAGAATCAGTAGGTGTCAATTACCTTTTCACCGTTTTTTACATTATCTATATTTTCAATGAACCTGTCTGTCCATTTGGTTTGTATCCTGAACGAAGGTCTGCCGTTAAGCACTACGACCGTGCGTCTTGAACTGTCGGTATAGAATTCCATAACGTCGTTGTAGCCGTCCTTACAGGATATTTCAATCGTAAGATAGCTTTCACCCTGCGGCTCGTCAAAATAGATCTCACTTGTCGGACAGGTCAGCAGGAACTTATAAAGATCCTGGAACAAGCTTACGTCAACGTCCTCTCCGTTCATCTTAACGGATTTTACAGTGCTTTCGCCGTCACTGTCAATGGCATATTTTATATCCTTATCCTTTGACTTGACCGTTACCTCGGAAACGTCCATAATATTGTTGGTAGTCATAAGAGATGTTACAACGTCCCCGGGAAGCACTGTTGTCCACGGAAGACTGGACGCAGAGATCTTCCATATACAGTCTATTCCGTCCGAACCGGTAAGATAGCAGTAATAGGCTTCTATCTCGTCGGTATCCTCGCCCTCGTCGTTGACCTTGTAAACTGCGTTTCCTATCTTCAGCTTATAATCATAGTCGTTGCCCTTAAAGCTTACCTCCGCAGCAGGCTTGTCGATTCCGTATTCCTTAAAGTCCTCTTCCCCGGGAAATATCTTTTCACAGGCTTCAGCTGAAAGTCCCCACATTCCATGAGTAATTCCAGACGATACCGAAACATTAAGATACGAAAAGATAGGCTCGGTCATAACCTGCGACGAAACCATATCGGTCTTATCGTACGGATCGTTTTCAAAAACCATATCGTAATCAAGATCTGACCTATGGATCGTAAGCGTTCCGTAATCAGGCATGTCGCTGTCGCTCGGCTTTTCAATAAGAGAAGTGTTTACAAAATTCTCCTTCGGTTCTATAAAATACGAAACCTTTGAATTGAGGATCATGTAGACATCGCTTTTCCCTTTTTCACAGATATAGCGGTAGCGTGCCTTTGTTGAAACGTCGCCTACCGAAAAGGTCCTTGATGTTCCGTCGGAAAACTCAACGGTAAATTCCCCGGAAGGCTTCTCAAAACCGTACTTGCTCAGGTCGGAGGCGTTTTCCTCTACGGTCTTATACGCTGTAAACTGAGCGACATTTTCAGCCATGCCCGACAGAAGAGTTGACGACTGATTTATACCGTTAAGCTCTTCTATACTCCATGCTGTCTTTCCCGAAGCCGGTCTGCTCATTGTAAAGCTTCCGTATTCGTTCTCTGCCGAAATACTCTTTATCTTATCCGAAGAGGAATCTATCAGAAGCACCGATGTATCCTCAGACTCCTCCTTTACTGTCTGCGAAGAGCTGTCCGCCTTTGTTGGATCTTCTGAGCCGGTCGCATTGAGAAACGCCAGCGTTCCTCCCAGGCAGGCGATTATAACTCCGCATACAATAATTCCTTGTACTTTTCCGTTCATATACGTTTCCGCTCTCCCGTAACAGAGCGTTTCTCCTTTCGCAGTTTTGCTTATCTGTTCTTTCTTCTGACCCAGATGATCAGTCCCGTAATAAGAACTGCCGCGGGAATGACAAGTATAAACGTCCATTTAAGCACGCTCTTCTGCTTGTCGGTAATATCGAACACATTTCCCTCAATAACCTTCGGCTCTATATAGATACCGTCCGTTTTATGAGTAATTCCGTTAAGCAGACTGATAATATACTCTCTGTTCTGGAACTGGGAATAGCTTAAATAAACATCGGAAAGTGCGTCCGCCGAACCGAATACGATAACGTTGCTGTAATTTGTTCCTCCGTCAGTAAGAAACAGCGCCTTTGAAGCAACAGCTGCATAAACCTGCTGTCCCTTTTCAAGAATTTCTCCGGATTCCATATCAATGGTATAACCGTTTACTGTAGATTTTATATATGCCTCTGTCGCTATCTGCCCCTCTTCGTCAAACAGCAGCTTTACAGGGCGTGAATAGTAATTGAGAATGACCGGCTCCGATGTTGTCATATCCTGATTGAAATTATCGGATATTTCATTTGTTACTGTCATCGCAGGGATCTGATAATAATAATCGCTGCTCGTTTCACAAATGACGCCTTCTCCTATCCCTATTCCGTACTCTTTAAGAAACTCGTCCAGATTAGGAGTTTTTCCCTGAGATGCCGAAGCAAGATACAGCAGCTCCTTTCCAAGCTCTCCTCCGTTGTCAAGGAACTTGTCTACCTTTTCTATTTCAGCGTCAAGATAATCAGTCTGAGGTGCGGGAATAACCGCTACCGTCGTTTCCTGAGGAATTTCCTCCTTGGTTATATCGACCGTTTTAACAGTATAGCCGTTAGCCTCAAGCAGCTTCTGAAAATACGCAAGCTTTGAGCTTTCGTTTCTTCCGGTAAGCATTGTTACCGTTACCGGATTCGGATCTGTAACCGTCATAAACGCCGATACAAACGCCTGATCTGCAGTAGAAGCCTCTACATATCCGCCGTAATAGCTCAGTACCGTAAGGTCGCCGTACTGCTCAGCCATAGCCTCAAGCGTTGTTCCGTATGTATTGCTCATTTGCTCAACAAATTCGTCCTTGAAGTCCACAAGATCCATAAGCGTTATCTTTCTCGTTCTCTTTACGTCTTCAGTCGGATTTGTTTCAACGATAATATCGAACTGAGAAACAGAATTAGCCTGATAATCTGCCATAATATCCGGATTGGAATCAATATCAACATATCTGTAGGTTATTCTGCTGTTGTACTGGGTATATTTTTTCATAACCTCAGCAGCCTGCTTTGTATAGGTGCTTAATCCGGTAAAAGCTTCTTCATCGGAAAATACCGTGATAAGCGTATCTACGTCTATATTCTTGACATACTCCTCCGACTCCTCAGAAATAGAGTATATTTTTTCGTCAGTTAAGTCTATTGTTATAGGATATCTGTCAAAAAGAACTGTTGCAACAATATTTACAAGAACTACCACCGCAACAAATACGATCGTCAGGATAGTTGACATAAGACCGTGCTTCAGCTTTTTACCCTCTGTCTTTTTGCTCAGCTTTTTATTCTTTTCACCGCCATTATCCTTCCAATCAATATCGCCAGGCTCTCCTTCAGCCGATATAACGTATTTAAGGAGATCTCCTACGGGAGCGGATACGGTTTCCTCAGAAAAGCTGTCGTTTTCAGGTATTTTCTTTTCACTCATACTGTATCCCTCCTTATGACCAGCGGCGTTTTTCAAGCACCCTGACCGAAAGGAACAGGAATACCGCAGCCGCACTTATGAAAAACAGAACATTGGACAAATCGAATAATCCGTATGTAAAGCCATAATATCTCTCCCAGAAGGAAAGCTTTGAAAATACCTCCGGAAGCCTGTCGCCGGCGTAGGTAAACAGACCTAACACAAGCATAATAATAAAAGATATTACTATCGTATTTGCCTTTCTGCCGGCTATAAAGTATATTACCGCACCTACAGCAGCTACGGCCAGAGCTACAACAGCGGCTCTTGCCCCGTTTGAAAGGCTAGACATCATATTTTCTATAAAGTCGACCGGTATAACGTCGCCTATAGTGGTAAACATATAGAGTCCGACCATAACGATAAAGCTTATTACCGCCGAAACTACCTGATTCTCCGTAAAAGACGAGCAGAACATTCCTACCGCTATAAAGGCGGCTCCAAGCAGCGTAAGTCCCGTTACATTGCCGATGATTACAGTCCAGTCGGGAGCGGCATAGGCAGAAACTACAACTGCGTAAACAACAGTGATCGCTACGCCCAGAATATATATCAGAAACGCCGCCAGAAATTTTCCGAAAACTATGCCCCAAAGACTTACCGGAGCGGTAAGCAGGCACTGATCTGTTTTATTCTTCTTTTCCTCCGAAAGAGTCCTCATTGTAAGTATAGGGATAAGAACGATAAGTATTATCATCATCTGACCGAATACTGCGTCAAGCTGCGTCGTTCCGTAATTAAGCGCCTGGCTTGAAAAGCTTACCGCTGAACAGGCATAAAACGCCGCAAGAAAAATATAGCCTATAGGCGAGGTAAAATACGAAAGCACCTCGCGTCTGAAAATAGCTCCCATTACTCCTCACCTCCGTTTGATCGTCCGCCGAGCGGAGCAACGCTTTCTCCCATAGTTAGCTTAAGGAATATATCCTCAAGTGAAAGCTCTGAGGATCTGAGCTCAAGTATGTACCAGTTTCTTTCAGCAATTCTTCTGAAAAGCTCGCGTCTTATATCAGCGCCCTCTATTGCTTCTATTCGGTAATCCCAAGCTCCTCCGGTATGCTCGGCGCCTATATCGCATGAAACTACTCCTTCAATACCCTTTATAAGCTTTAAAACCTCGTTCTTTGGACCTTCGATACGCGCCGACAGCTTATGATCCGCCGAAAGCTTTTTTGAAAGATTGTCCTCCGTATCGTCCGCAACGATCCTTCCCTCATTAATAACTATAATTTTATCGCAGACCGCCTGAACCTCCGACAGAATATGAGAGGAAAGTATGACCGTGTGATTCTTGCCGAGTTTCTTGATAAGAGAACGTATCTCTATGATCTGCTTCGGGTCAAGGCCTACCGTAGGCTCGTCCAGTATAAGAACATTCGGATTTCCCACAAGCGCCTGAGCAAGCCCTACTCTCTGCTTGTAACCTTTTGAAAGATTCTTTATTATCCTCTTATAAACGTGTTCTATTTTCACAAGGCTGCATATGTCTTTCAAATGAGAATTTCTCGGGAGCTTGCATTTTTTAAGATCGTATATAAAATTCAGATATTCCTTTACCGTCATATCCAGATACAGCGGCGGAAGCTCCGGAAGATAGCCGATCTTTGCCTTTGCCTTTATAGGATCTTCAAGAATATCTATTCCGTCTATAAGCGCCTTTCCCTCGGTACACGAAATATATCCGGTAAGAATATTCATAGTAGTTGACTTTCCGGCTCCGTTAGGCCCAAGGAATCCCAGTATCTCGCCGTCCTCCGCCTTGAAGGATATATTGTCGACCGCCTTTTTATCTCCGTAGTGCTTAGACAGGTTCTGCACCTCAATCATTAAATTTTCCTCCCTTTTAAGGATACTTTTCCGCAATAAGCCTATAATATTGTATCAGCGCTGTGTGACAGCACAGTGATAAAATCAGGAAAGCTTTTCGATACCCTTTTTAACTCTCGCTACAGAATCCGTCTTTCCGATAAGCGCACATATCTCTATTCCTCCGCCAGGAGTAAACGCCTTTCCGGAAACCGCTACTCTTAAAGGCCAGAGAATAATACCGTTTTTAACGCCCAATTCACCGATAAGCGCAAACAGCTTATCATGAAGCGTTTCCTCGTTCCAGTCCGCTTCATCTACAGCCTCCAGCACAGGCAGCACAGCCTTCAGCGATTCCAGAGAATTTTCCTCGTTTGTTTTCATCTTCTTGTGGCAGTAAAGAGCTGTGTCATATTCAGGCAGACTGTCAAGAAAATCTACCGTTTCTGGAATGTCTGTAAAGACCTCCGTTCTGTCCTGCAAAAGCGAGCAGATCCTTGAAATATCTATATCCTCACGCGTGACCGTCTGTCTGATATACGGAGCGGCATACTCCTCAAATTTCTCAGGGGTCAGCTTCTTTATATACTTGGCGTTGATAGCCTTTAATTTCAGCGGGTCGAAAATAGCAGGCGATTTGGAAAGCCCGTGAATATCGAACTCCTTTATAAGCTCTTCAAGAGAGAATATTTCCTCCTCTCCCTTAGGAGCCCAGCCCAGCAGAGCGATATAGTTTACAACAGCCTCTGTAAGATAGCCCTTTGCGATCAGATCTTCAAAGGAAGCGTCACCGTCGCGCTTTGAAAGCTTGTGCTGCTTGTCCTTCATAATATGCTCAACGTGAATATAAGTCGGAACTTCCCAGCCGAACGCCTTGTAAAGCAAATTATACTTAGGCGCAGACGCAAGATATTCGTTTCCTCTAACAACATGAGTTATACCCATAAGATGATCGTCTACAACATTGGCAAAGTTATAGGTCGGCATTCCGTCAGTTTTTATAAGGATCTGATCATCGAGAGTAGAGCAGGGAACGGTAATATCACCGTAAAGCTCGTCGTGAAAAGTAACCTCGCCGTCAAGCGGAACCTTCTGCCTTATTACATAAGGCGTTCCGGCGTCAAGCTTTTCCTTAACCTCTTCCTTGGAAAGATTGCGGCAGTGACGGTCGTACATAGGCATTATTCCGCTTGCCTCCTGTATCGCCTTTACCTCATCAAGACGCTCCTTGTCGCAGAAGCAGTAATAAGCCTCGCCCTTTTCAACCAGCTCCTCGGCGTATTTCTTGAACATTCCCATTCTCTCAGACTGAATATAAGGTCCTACGGGACCGCCTATATCCGGGCCCTCGTCCCAGTTAAGACCGCACTTTCTAAGCGTTGAATAAATTATCTCAGTTGCGCCCTCGACGTATCTTTCCCTGTCGGTATCCTCAATACGCAGAATAAAGTCGCCGCCGTTCTGCTTGGCTATAAGGTAAGTAAACAGCGCCGTTCTCAGATTTCCTATATGCATATAACCCGTCGGCGACGGTGCAAATCTGGTTCTTACTTTCTTCATTTTTATCTGTCCTTTCATTTTTATTTCAGTTATACAGCAGTAAACGTTAGTTTCCGTATACTGCCTAAGATATTCAACTAAACTGCCGGAGAAAGCTCTGTTATCGGTCAATCGTAGCCCTTATCCGAAAAATACTTTATTGTAAATTCCGTATTTCCTGCTATCTCAGCCTTTAATTCTTCAAAGGAATCAAAAAGCCTTTCGGGACGGACAAATTCGTACAATCTCAGCTCAAGCTCCCTGCCGTACAGATCTCCCTCATAGCCTATTATATAGGTTTCTGCAAGCGGCTCGGTTTCAATATGAACGCTGGGCTTTACTCCTATGTTTGTAACGCCGTTATACCACTTTCCGTCTATAAGCACTCTTGAGCAGTAAACTCCGAATCTGGGCAGAACAAGTCCCTTCGGTATCCTCTGGTTTATAGTAGGAAAGTTCCAGGTTCTTCCCCTCTCACAGCCATGCTCTACCGTAAGAGAATAGCCGTAGCGGTAGCCTAGCATTTCGTTGGCTTCGGCTATCTCTCCGCTCCGTATAAGCCGCCGTATTTCTGTAGAGCTTATAACTCCGCCGTTCTGCCGGAGCTGCTCCATTACCCTTACCTCTATGCCGTACCTTTTGCCTATACTGACCAGATCCGCAGCTTTTCCCGACGCCCCTCTTCCGAATGTATAATCCGTTCCGCATACTGCGTATACGCAGTTAAGTCTTGCCTTCAGCACGTCCCTTACAAAAGCCTCGGGCGGCATTGACTTGTACTCCTCAAATACGGGAGAATACAGATAATCCGCCCCAAGCTTTTCAAAATGCCTCCGCTTTTCCTCGTCGGTCAGCAGCATTTCAAGCCTGCCGTCATGACCCTTTGATGTTACGCTGTCAGTCTGAAAGGTAAATACCGCAGAACCGATACCCATTTGCACCGCTGTTTTTACGGCGTTTTCTATTATCATGCGGTGACCCTTGTGAACTCCGTCAAAAAGTCCCAGAGCGCAGGCAGTATCGTTGCTGCAAACGCTGTTTTGAGTAATGCAGATCAAACTATCCCTCCGCCTTTTTATTTCTTTTATTTTCAGACCATGCCGTTTCTGAAGGCCCACATCATTTCGTTAGTAAGGCTTACGCTGTTTTCCGCAGCGCATACGTCCTCCCTGCGGACCCATTTAGCCTCTGAAAGCTCTTCTTTATCCATTATTATCCTGCGTGAGCCTCTGACCTTTGCAAAAAATCCTATAAGCATATTCTGAGAAAAGCCCCACGGCTGGCTTCCGTAATATTTCAGCTCAGTTATTTCCAGTCCCGTTTCCTCCATTACCTCCCGCCTTGCCGCCTGCTCTGCGGTTTCGCCCATTTCCGCAAAGCCTGCTACAAGAGCGTATTTCCTGTAGCTTCCCCCTGCGTATTTGGTAAGGATTATTGAATCGGTACTGTCGTCAATAACTCCGACTATTACCGCCGGCGATATTTTGGGGAATATCTCGTTTCCGCACTGTAAGCATATCATACACCTTTTCTCAGGCTTATGAACTGTTTTTCCTCCGCATTTTCCGCAGAACCTGTTTTCCTCATGAAAGCAATGGTAATGATAGCCCGTTACCGCCGCATACTGACCGATACAAGGACTTAAGGTCTTTATACTGTTTATGTCCGCATATTGAAAACCCTCTGCCTCGGGAGCTTTGCACAGTGAAAGAAAAAACCTTTTCCCTCCCGCCCTGAAAGCATGAACCGCTCTGACCCGACCCGTAAGCTCACAGAAGCGGGGCAGACGAAGCTCTCCGTTACTGACGGAACAAAGAACAGTTCCCTTTCCGTAAGCTAAGACAATATCGTTATCATCTCTATCGGAATCGTCGTATTCAATACAAAGATCCTCAGCAATATCCTGAAACATTTATTCACCAGTCCTAGTAAAAATTCTTTACGCTTCTGAATTCGTTCCTTCGGCTGTCCGCTTTTCCCAGACCGAGAAATTCTCCGGCAAATCCGAAAACGCAGAATATCCTGCTATGCGCACTTTCCGTATCCTTGATACCTACTTGTTCTAGCCTGAGCTTTACGCCGTTTTTATAAAGCGCCGTGCTTTTCTCTCCAAGCCTAAGCTTTGCATACTCGCCCAGGAAACAGCTTTCGATCGGCTTTATAATACCGCCGAGCCTGTTTTCCTCCGCAGCCTGCTGAATTTCCTCCAACGAACGGCACTGCTCAAGCGAAAAGCCCGCGGCTTCAGTTCTTGTCAGCGATGTCATAACCCCGCCGCAGCCGAGATATTCTCCAATATCGTTTATAAGCGTTCTTATGTACGTTCCCCTGCTTACCGAAACGCACATTTTCCCTTCTCGTTTTTCAGAGTCATATTCTGTTATATCTATATTATCAATATGCCTGGGCTTTGCTTCACGCTCTATTGTCTTTCCCTGTCTTGCCAGTTCGTAAAGCTTTTTTCCGCCTACCTTTACCGCCGAGTACATAGGCGGAAGCTGCATAATATCTCCGATAAACTTGCTCTTTGCTGCCTCCAGCTGTTCAAGGCTCGCTCTTGCTCTGTTCTCGGAAAGTACCGTTCCCGTAATATCCTGAGTGTCGGTAGTGATACCCAGCCTAAAGCCTGCAAGGTAGACCTTTGCCGTCTCAGGAAGTATATCACACGCTTTTGTTGCCTTTCCCACAAACACGGGAAGAACTCCCTCCGCCATAGGATCCAGAGTTCCCGCATGCCCCAGCCGCTTTATTTTCAATATTCCCCGCAGCTTTGCAACAACGTCGAAGGAAGTCCAGCCGATCGGCTTATTTACGGGAATTACTCCGCACAATTCAGCGTCTTTTTCCATATCAGCAGCCCAGAACCTCTCTTACACCGTCGAGTACTCTTGCCTTTACCTGCTCAAGAGTTCCCTGTATCTCACAGCCGGCGGCGCGGATATGTCCCCCGCCGTTGAATCTTCTGCAAAAGGCAGAAGCGTCGATCTCCTCGGTAGTTCTGACAGAAAGCTTATAAACGTCCTCGTGACGCTGCTTTATAGTAATACCTATCTGAACGCCCTCCGTTGAAAGAGGAATAGAAGCCATACCCTCAAACTCCGCCGGCTCAACTCCGCAGGAATTCATCATTTCAGTTGTAAGCACGATTATTGCGCACCTGTCCTCGAAGAAATACTCCATTCCCTCTACCGCCTTCTGTTCAGCGACAAGCCTTCCCTTGCTTTTTACGTCGAACATTCTGCGGTTGATTATCGAAAAGTCAATATTATACTGCATAAGCTCCGCCGCCGCGATATGCGCTTCGGGAATGGTATTCTCATATTTGAAGCAGCCCGTATCGGTAGCGATCCCGGTATAAAGACACTTAGCGGCCTGATCGCTTATAGGTCTGCCGATAAATTTGAAAAGCCGGTAAAGAATAAGACAGGTAGCCGAAGCGTTTCCGTCAACAAAGCTTTCCCGCGCATAATGCTTATTGGAAATATGATGATCAATACAAATATCAATAGCGCCCTCCTCGGCAAATCCGGCAAGATGACTGCCTAAAAGCTGAGTGTCGGCAATATCCACGGCAATAACGCTCTGCGGCTCAAACTCCTGAACATAATAACCGTCGTAAAGGAAGTTATATCTTACAGGGAAATTCTCGCTGTTAAGAACGTTGGCCCTTTTCCCCATGTCACGCAGATAGCCGCACAGACCGAAGCCCGCCCCGAGCGTATCGCCGTCGGGACTCTTATGGGTCAAGATCAGATAGTTGTCATGGGTCTCAAGATATTCCTTCAGTCCGCCGAAATCCATAAAACAATTCTCCCTTTCGTAAAATTAAACCTTAAAAGTATTTTTGCCTTAAGGCAGCTCATTCCCGTTATTTTCCTCCGGTTCTTCTCCTATGATGTTTTTAAGCTTATCTGATATTCTCATTGAATATTCAGCCGAATCATCGGCAATAAATTTAAGCTCGGGACACTTTCTCAGCTTCAGTACGTTCGAGATCTCTCTCTTAAGAAAACCCGAAGCGCTTTCAAAGCCTTTAACTGCGTCCTTTGCCCTTTCTATTCCCTCAAGGCTGGAAATATAGACCCTGCAAAAAGATCCGTCGCCCGAAACGTCACACCTTACTACGGTAAGCATATCGCCTCCGCCTATTCTCGGATCCTTCAGATCCCTCATCTTGCCGGAAATTATCCTGCGTATATCCTCCGACATACGACCGGCTTTAAATCCTGCCATCTCTGTTTCTATGCACGCCTGCGCAAGCCTCAGCCGCTTCAGCGGACATATCCTCCTTCCAATGTTTTCATCTGCGATCCAACCTGACAAACAGGTCTGAAACCGCAGCTTCTTTTTATAATATATTTATTGCTGACGCCGCTGCTTCAGGCAAACGGCTTTGCAGCAGACAGACTAAGGCCCGCTGCTGTCAAAATCCTGCTGTAAATATGAGTATCGCTGTTACGGCTGATATTCCTCCATAAAGAACGCTTCAAAAATATCGCCTTCCTTAATATCCGAGAACTTTTCAAGGGTTATTCCGCATTCGTAGCCCTCTGCGACCTCCTTGACGTCGTCCTTGAATCTCTTGAGGGAGGACATCTTATCCTCGGCGATAACAATACCGTCACGAACTACTCTTATCTCATTGTTTCTTCCGACCTTGCCGCTGAGAACATAAGAACCTGCAACAATACCGACATTAGTGATCTTGTAAACCTGTCTTACCTCTACTCTTGCCGTTTCGACCTCTCTGAACTTAGGCGCAAGCATTCCCTTCATAGCCGTGGATATTTCCTCTATAGCGTCGTAAATTACTCTGTAAAGACGTATATCAACTCCGTCACGCTCCGCTGAATCCTTGGCAACCGGGTCGGGACGTACGTTGAAGCCGACAATAATGGCGTTTGAAGCGTTGGCGAGCATAACGTCGCTTTCCGAAACTGCTCCTACCGCTCCGTGAATTACCTTTACTCTTACCTCTTCGTTTGAAAGCTTTTCAAGCGACTGCTTTACAGCTTCCACCGAGCCCTGAACGTCTGCCTTTACTATAAGCGGCAGTTCCTTCATTTCGCCCTCCGAGATCTGTGCAAACAGATTGTCAAGAGTAACTTTCTGATATTGCTTGAATACCTCTTCCTTAGCCTCATGCTTTCTCTGCTCTACAAGCTCTCTCGCAAGCTTTTCGTCAGCCACGGCATTGAATATATCTCCTGCGCTGGGGACATCGCCCAGACCCGTTATCTCAACAGGCGTAGACGGACCGGCTTTTTCGATCTTTCTTCCCTTGTCGTTGGTCATTGTTCTTACTCTTCCGACTGCCGTTCCTGCAATTATAACGTCGCCGGAATTGAGCGTTCCTCCCTGAACCAGAACGGTAGCTGTCGGACCCTTGCCCTTGTCAAGCCTTGCTTCTATGACTGTACCCTTTGCAAGCTTATTCGGATTGGCTTTAAGTTCCCTTACCTCGGATACCAGCAGGATATTTTCAAGCAGCTCGTCAATACCCATTCCTGTTTTTGCCGAAACGGGAACCGCAATAACGTCGCCGCCCCATTCCTCGACTACAAGACCGTGCTCGGTAAGCTCCTGCTTTACCTTATCGGCGTTAGCGCCTTCCTTATCCATCTTGTTGATAGCTACAATGATCGAAACCCCCGCCGCCTTTGCGTGATTTATAGACTCTACCGTCTGCGGCATTATTCCGTCGTCTGCGGCTACAACGAGAATTGCAATATCGGTTATATTTGCTCCTCTGGCTCTCATCGAAGTAAACGCCTCGTGTCCCGGAGTATCCAGGAAGGTTATTTTCTTATCATTATAATATACCTGATAAGCGCCTATATGCTGAGTTATTCCTCCGGCTTCGCCCTCGGCAACGTTTGCGTTTCTTATCCTGTCAAGAATAGAGGTCTTACCGTGGTCAACGTGACCCATAACTACTACTACCGGACATCTTTCCTCAAGGCTTTCCTCAGGGTCCTCCTCGTCGGCAATAAGACGCTCCTCAATAGTAACGATGACCTCCTTCTCTACCTTAGCGCCAAGCTCCTCCGCTACAAGCGAAGCGGTATCAAAGTCTATGATCTCGTTTATAGACGCCATTACTCCCAGACCCATAAGCTTCTTTATAACCTCGGTAGCGGTCACCTTAAGCCTTGAAGCAAGCTCGGAAACTGCTATCTCTTCTGGAATAAGCACCTTCAGCTGCTGCTTTCTCGCTCTCTCAAGCTCCAGACGGCGCAGCTTTTCAGCCTCAGTTTCCCTCTTATGCGAATGCTGCTGCTTTTTATACTGCTGCGATTTCTGCGTAAGCTTCTGCTTCTTTGTGAAGTTATCCTTGTTCTTATTCTGCTTTGTATTAGCCAGCTTATCATATTTTTCGTTGTATTTGTCAAGCTCTACATAGCTTCCTCTTGTATCGACCATTCTTCCCTTTGAGAAGCTGTCCGACTTTTCGGAAACCGTATAGCCCTCGTCCTTTACAGCAGTTCCGCCGATTATCTGCTTTACGCCGTGCTCCTTCTTTTTGACAGTCTTAGGCTGCTCTTTCTTTGGAGCAGGTTTCTCCTGTTTCTGCTCAGGCTTGCTGAATTTTACCGCACTCTTCGGTGCTGCCGCCTTTTCAGCATCTGACGCCGTGCGCTCCGGCTTTGCAGGCTCCGGCTTCTTTTCCGGTTTTGCTTCCGGTCTTGTTTCAGCCTTTGCTTCAGGCTTCTTCTCAGCCTTTTGCACCGCCGGCTTTTTCTCTTTCTTTTTCTCAGAAACAGGCTTTACATTAGCTGCAAAATATTCGTTGAAGCTTTCCACCTGATTATTCTGCGTAAAATACTCCAGAACATACCCTACCTCCTGTGGAGTAAGAGAAGCGACGGTTTTCTTAGCTTCCCCCGTCAGCTTTTCAAGACATTCTGCAACCTCCGCATTTGTTAGCCCCAGATCCTTTGCAAGCTCGTTCAGTTTATACTTTTTATTCATATTCATAGGCAAAAAATACCCTCCTTAATTCTGGCTCTTATAATCGTTTTCGTTTAAAGGCACGATCTCCAGTCCCTTTGCGCAGGATTTGCAGAAGCCGCTGTCGGTTACCGCCATAACTCCCGCTCTTTTTCCCAGATCAGCCCATATTTCGTCCATGCTGAGTCCCAGCTCATACAGCTTAACACCGTATTTGGAGCAGACGAACTTAACCTCCTTCAGCGATTTAGGTGAAAGGTCGTTTGCTGTAAAAACTCCGAAAGCAGAGCCGTTTCGGCAGGAATCCTTTACCATATCCATACCCAGCTGAAGCTTTCCCGCTTTTCGGCACATTGTTAATAGTCCCATCTTACTGTTCATTTTCAAGCTCCGCCTCCATGCCGTCGAACAGCTCCTCGCTTATCCTGCAACCGAATGCCCTCTCAAAACGATGAGCGTTCCTTGCCTTTCTAAAGCATTCGACGTTTCTGCATATATAAGCTCCTCTTCCGGTCTTTTTTCCGGTAAGGTCAAGCGATATATCTCCGTCCTTTGACTTTACAAGTCTTATAAGCTCTTTTTTCGGCTTCATTTCATTGCAGCCAAGACACATTCTCATAGGGATCCTCTTGCTTTTCATGGCTTATTCCTCTATTGTAATATTTTCGTTTTCAGGCATTACTTCCTCTGCCGGGATCTCGGGAAGAATATCTATCTTATAGCCCGTAAGTCCTGCGGCAAGCTTAGCGTTCTGCCCCTTGTTTCCGATAGCCAAAGAAAGCTGATTGTTGGGAACGATAACCTTGCATTCCCTTACGCCCTCCTCCTCGGAGAGAATAACCTGCTTTACCTCTGCAGGTGCAAGAGCCTTGGCGATAAAGTCCGCCTGATCCTCGCTCCAAAGAATTACGTCTATCTTCTCGCCTTTCAGCTCGTTCACTATGGACGAGATCCTCGACTTCTTAGGTCCTATGCAGGCGCCTACTGCGTCAACGTTGGGGTCCTTGCTGCATACGGCTATCTTTGACCTTGCTCCCGCAACTCTGGAAATAGCCTTTACTTCTACCGTTCCGTCGGCTATCTCCGGAATTTCTCTTTCAAACAGCCTTTTTACAAGCTCCCTGTGAGTTCTTGAGATCTTTATCGAGGACTTTTTCTCTGGATTGGCAATGCCGACAACATAAACCTTTATAATATCTCCTGCCTTGAGGACCTCTCCCGGTATCTGCTCGTTTCTTACAAGATATACCTCGTTTTTGTCGATCGTAAGTACAGCGTTGAGCGTAGCCGGCTCTACCTTCTGAACGGTAGCCGAAACGCATTCGTAAACCTTATCCTTATACTGCTCTATAAGTCTTTCACGCTCAAAATCCTTGATCTCATGCTTTATCGACTGCTTTGCGTTCTGTGCTGCAACTCTTCCGAACTTTGCAGGATTGAGCAGTATCTCCGCAGTTCCTCCGACCCTTGCGTCCTTTGAAAGCGTAAGCGCTTCGTCAAGGCTTATCTCGTTGTCAGGATCGTACGGCTCTCCGTCTACAATTTCCTTCAGTATCTTCATCTCAAATTTGCTGGTTTCCGGGTCTATCTCGACCGCAATATTTTCGCAGTAAGGGTAATCCTTCTTAATAGCCTTCATTATACCCTGTCTTACGGTTTCAATAAGCGCCTCGGCGTCAATGTTGTTTTCCTTTTCAAGCAGACTGAGCGCCTCAAAAAAATCGTTGTTCATTTTTTCTATCAATCCTTCCGATAATTATTATTTTGCTTAAATCTATTTAAATGCGCAGAAGTGCGCTCATTGTTTTTAAAACAGATCAGCGTCGTCATAAAGCTTTACCGACGCACACTCTTTTATAATAAACTCCGCAGGCTCAAGAGCGTTTCCGTCATCGTCAGTAAGATGGCAGTATAGCTTTTCTTTATCGTATCCGTCAAGTCCTGCAATAAACTCCTTCATTCCGTCCCTGGGACGGATAAGCCGTATTTTAATTATATCCCCGATACAAGCCTCATAATGTTCGGGACGTTTCAGCTCCCTGCCCAGTCCCGGACTGCCTACCTCCAGCACATAGCTCTGAGCTATGGGGTCGGCTTCGTCAAGGATCTTATTGAAGGGTCTTGTGAACGCTTCGCAGTCGTCCATATCAACTCCGCCGTCCTTGTCTATAAATACCCTCAGGTACCAGGTCGCTCCCTCCTTTTCAAATCTTACGTCCCAGAGGAAAAGTCCAAGCTCTTCGCAGAGCGGAAGCGCAAGCTCCCTTACCTTCTCGGCGGTATTTTTCTTTTCCATATATACCTCCTCATTTTAAGCGGATATATCCGCACTTCGTCCTATACAAAATCAAAAGACCGGAAATTGATTTCCAGCCTTTCATTAAACGTATTACATATATTATACCACAGAAAATCGGCATTTGCAATACCCTAAAAGACTTTTATCAGCCACAAAATGAATTTGATATTAACACTTTGTAAAGCTTTTTTACGTCAAGTCTTTTCTGCCGGTTTTACAGCCTTATTTCGGTTCTTGCTTATTCCCTCCGCAAAATCAATGGGAACCGTAAAAAGTATCCCGGTATTCGGAAGCGAAAGATCTCCTACCGTATTATATACGACCTTTCTTGCAATTTCAAGCTGATCGTTCCTGATAACCGAAAGTATCGTTCTGTTATCCTCGTCGCCGCTGAACAGCGCCCTTATAGAAGCGCTGACAAACGAACTGTCCAGTTTTGACAGAGTCATCGCCAGACCCGACGACTCGATTATCGTAGCTCCTCCTATCCCTGCGGCTGAAAGTCCCTCGAGAAGATAGTCAAGAGCGTCGATCTTATTCAGAATTATTACCATCAGCTTCATTACAGCAGTCCCTTCATTAAAATTCAGTCCTTATCCGAGCTTTTTCCTTCTCCGTTCGGCTCGGTTTTACTATATGCGTCGGAAAGCTCAGCCTTAAAACTGTCAGACACCGTAAAATGCTTTTCGTCAGTCCATGTTCCCTCAGGCACAAGCTTTACTGCCGGTTCAAGGTTTTCGCTCAGCATCTCGGATATGTAGGATTTATGCAGCTTATGATCGTTCTTAGTTATATTAGTATCCGAATTTGACGTCATTATATCATATAAATTATCAATATTGTTTTTTGTGATGTTTTTCTGCTGGAACGCTCCGTTGACGAGCTGATAAAGAACTTCTCCGAGAAACTTCATGTTGCCGCCCCTGCCCTCGGAAAATACAGGATACTGGCATATAAGCCTTATCTCCCTGCCGGTAAGCGATACCGTCTGTCCGATGCGGTAGGATACATCGTTTGAATCGTTGTCCTTAGAAAGATAATAAAGGTCTTCCTCCGGCGTATATACGATACCTCCCAGAATATCGGCTGCGCTCTCAAATGAATCGTTGTCAAGAGATAGATAGTAATCGGCTGTAATTCCGAAGGTATCCTCAACAGCCTTTACAAGCCTTCTTATTCCTCCGTCGGCATAAACCTCCCTGAGAGTAGCTCCTCCGTCCGAAGCGCTTACCGTAAACGACGAGCAGGGCGTTACGATTATCTGCTTCTTTTCCGGCGAAACTCTTACTATAGAAACGTCTACAAGAACGTTTTTGCTGTTTACCCTTGCATACATAGTATTGTATGACTGAGGCGGAGCGATCGGCTCCTCCTCCTTGGGCTTGTTCCATGACTCAACCTTTTCGAGCAGAAGAGTTGCGAAAAACGCAAATACCGCAAGAAAAAGCAGCATTGTCGCAAAATAAACCAGAGCGACCGGTGCCTGGGATCTCTTTCTGTTTTTCTTCTTTGCTGTATCGGACATATAAATTAAACGCTCCTTACTGAATACTTATCATATGTATAAAAAAATACTTGAACATTTCACAATTTAGGTGTAAACTATTATAGTACGCTAAAGCTTTCTGACTGAATCTATATAGAATACCGGATTGCTGTCAAGGTCGATTATATTAAGCTCCAGTCCGGCGGCCTTTGCCATATTTATAGTTTGCAACGTTCCCGAGCCTCTCAGCTTGCGCTTGAAAACTCCTATGATCCTCGAGGAATTGTCTACCATAAACTGGTTTCTCAGTCTGTAGCAGTCCTTTCTGTAGCTGTCGCATACATAAACGATATTGTCGCAGCTTTCGATTATCATGCTGTAGATATATCGATCAAGGGGCTCTGAAAGCTCCCTCAGTCCCTGATTCTTATAGGGTAGAGCGCATATAAGCTTTATATCAAAGCCCTTTCTGTGGATAAGATTATGAACAATCTCGGCGCAGATAAGATCCGTTCCCTCCGCCATTCCGGAAATAAAGGTCTTATACCCGTCGTCAACTGCGTTTTCAACGGCAAGCTGAATATTGCTGATAAGACATTTCATGCCCTGCTTATCCCTGTCCCCGAAAAAAGGTAGATCCCGGCTTCTGTGACCGGTAAAGCAGCAGCAGGAGGCTTTTTCTATTCCGTAATTTTCAGTCATAAAAAAGACACACTCTTTCATGAAACGGCGGAGCGTATTCTCCTGCCGTCGGCTTAATCAAAATATATTATAACACAGAACGCGGCATTTTTCAATAGCATATGCCAAAAAAAGAATATAAATTTACGCGCAGAAATTTTACGAAACGGAGGCAGACCCGCTGTTCCCTGCTGCGCGGTATTTTTCAGCGGGCAGTTATAAATGGACTATCTTAAAAGAACCTGGGCGGAAATTCATCTCGACCGTCTTAAAAAAAACCTGATGAACTATAAACAGCGGCTCTGTCCCGATAACGAGCTTATGTGCGTCGTAAAGGCGTACTGCTACGGACACAGCGATGAGGCAGTCTGTCCCTTCCTGGAAAATAAGCTGAATGTAAAATGGTTTGCCGTTTCAAACGAGGTCGAAGCTCTGCGCCTGAGAAAATTAGGCATAAAGGGCGAGATACTTATTCTCGGCTACACTCCCCCCGAAGCGGCGACCGAGCTTGCGGAAAATAATATTATTCAGGCGGTTACGGAATATTCCTATGCCCAACGCCTGTCAGAAAATTTAAAAGGCAGAACGCTGCGCTGTCACGCCGCTGTAGATACAGGTATGACAAGGATAGGACTTAGAGGTACGGTTTCCGAGATATGCGGCGAATTTGAGAAAATATCCTCTCTGCCCGGAATTTCCGCCGAAGGTATTTTTACTCACTATGCTGCCGCAGACAGTCAGACCCCAGAGGATACCGCCTATACCAAGGCTCAGACGGATAAGTTCTTTCAGGTTTACGACGAACTCTGTAAACGAGGTTTCAGACCTTCTCAGGCTCACTGCCTTAATTCTGCGGGAGGTATCTATCATAAAGAGCCGCGCAGTACTCTTGCCAGGCTGGGAATAATTCTCTACGGACTGATGCCCAGCACCTCAAATCCGCTCCCGTTCAGACTTTCCCCGGTAATGGATCTTAAAGCGGCGGTATCTCAGGTCAAAACAATAGAGCCTGGAGTATGCGTAAGCTACGGCAGAACATATATAACCGAAAAAACCACAGTCCTTGCCACTATAACCTGCGGCTATGCGGACGGCTACCCCAGAGCGCTGTCAGGAAAGGGCTATGTAATTATTCACGGAAAACGCGCTCCGATCACAGGACGGGTTTGTATGGACCAGTTTATGTGCGACGTTACCGAAATAGAAAACGTCAGACCCGGAGATACCGCAACTCTTATAGGAACAGACGGAAATGAAACCATTACCGCCGACGATATAGCCGATCTAACCGGAACTATCGGCTACGAGATCGTTTGTCAGATCTCCGCCCGTGTTCCGAGAGTTATCTACGAAAACGGAAAACAGCTGGGCGTATATACCCCGTAGCTATACGGCAAATATTCGGCTGTTTCACATAATAAAACGGACGGACGCAGGGAAAAAACTGCGTCCGTCCGTTATTCTTTATTTTCAATATTCTGCTTCGTCAATATAGAATACTGCCGCCGCTTCCTTTTCCGCCGCAGAGTCCTTTTCACCGAATATCCTGTCCGGGAACAGCACAAAAATATCTACCGCGATCACTGCAAGTATCAGTACAATAAGTATTATCGGCAAAAGTACACTGGGGTTCTTTCCCGGCGTAACGTTCTGCTGAACAGGAGCAGTATACTGCTGATCAGGCATATTTCCGTAATTTAAAGGCTGTGTGTTGCCGGAGGAAATATTGTTTGCCGCCGAATAGGTCTGAGCAGAAGCTGCGTTCTGTACCGATGAGGACTGATACGCCGACTCCTGATATGCCGTCTGATCTGCCTGAGGCTGTGTATCAGTCACCCCTGCATAATAGCTGTCGTTTATAATCGGAGTTTCAGCAACCGACGGAGTTTCAGCAACAAAGCTGTCCTCCTGAGCCGCCGCCCTTAACTCCTCCTCCGACGGCTGGACCGCAGCGGCATTTTCCGCAGGCTCTGCCCCGGGAGGAAGAATCGGATCAAAATCAGGGTCGCCCGCGTGTCTGACCGTAGTCTGCCCCTGACCGGCAAACATCTCATCGGTAATTTCAGGCGGGACAAGCTCGTCCATAGTCGGCTTCTCGGGTTTCGCCTTGGGAGCAGGAGCTTCCTGCGCCGCAAATATCTTTGCTCCGCATACACTGCAGAACTTAGCTCCTCCCTTCAGTTGACTTCCGCAGTTGGGGCATATATCAGAGGCATTTCTTTTAGCCGCCGCAATATTGTTTCCGCATGAGCCGCAGAATTTTGCATTATCAGGCAGCTCAGTTCCGCATTTCTGACAAATTACTGACATTAGACCATTTCCTTTCTTAATTTATTTTTGCCTGCTTTTCATTGAAATTAAATTCTTCGATAATATCCCCGTAGATAAGCCAGCCTCCTCCGTTATTGATAACGGTAATATCCCTTATATCGGATGCTCCCTTTCCGTTCTGGAAAGTGCTTATCTCGACGGAAAGCTTATATGCCTTGCTTATGCTTATTCTCCTGCTGTACATTTCCCTGTAATCCGCTTCAAGCTGCGATACAGCGGTGCCTTCAAGCTCTTCGGCCGACAGCGTTTTTATTTTTACCGGTGCAGCTACGGTTTCCTGCCGCGGCAGCAGTACCTCGGCAAGCCTTGAATTATAATTCTCGCTCTTTTCGTATTTCTCCCTTGCCCCCGGCGTAAAACAGTTCAGGTAAGACTTCGTATCGAGAAGCTTTACCGCTCTTATCATCGTTACCGCAGGCTGCTCGTAATTAAGCACAGATTTTGCAGTTTGACTTTTATCCCCGCAGCCGGAGATGATCAGCATTATAACAAGCGCTGAAATAAAAAAAACGCCGCGCCTTTTACTATTACTATGCATAATGACCCCCTTTGCAAAACCCGCCGATAGCCTATTCTCTAAAAAAGGACGGACTCTTCTGTCCGTCCCTGTCAGCTGATATTATATGATCAGATAAAACCGCCGTCTACAATTACCCAGTCTCCGTCTACCTTAGCGACTGTAAACGTTGTTTTATTTTCATCTTCATCGTCGTCGCCCTTGATCTTCATTTCGACCTTTACCTTATAACCCTTTGTTACCTCAACGTCGGCATCGTATTTATCCTCAAGGTCTTTTCTTATATCCTTGAGCTTGCCGTCGGAAAGCTTTGTTTTCTTTTCAACGCTGTATGAAAGCTTTATATCGTCACCGTATTCTTCCTCAAAAAACTTAAGTGTCGTGTCGATAGTATCCTCAAAATATTCCTCAACGTTGTCGTATTTGTCTGATTTATCTATGTACTCTTCCTCATAGTAATCGACCTCGCATTTGGGCAGAGCCTTTACTATCAGCGAACCGTCAGCCTTTTCCATTCCCTTCAGCATATTTGTGATCGGCTTTTTGTATGCGCCTCCGAACAGCAGATTGCAGATAAGAACGATTATAAGAATAGCAACGACCGCAATACAGCCTAACGCGATAAGCGTACCCTTATTCGGATTTGTTTTCAGTCCCTTGATATTCTCCATTGAAAGCGAATCCTTTACAGCGTCTACATTGACCTTATCCATAATACCGCTGAAAGAGTTTTTACCCGCCTCTACGGCAGCTGCCGTATTTTCAGCCTGCTTCGGCTGCTCCTGCTGTGCCGCTCCGCAGCTTGTGCAGAATGTTGCGCTGTCGTCAAGCTGAGCGCCGCAGGTAGTACAGAATTTTGACATAAAACGTTTCCTCCCGTTAATTTTTCATATTGACTAAAATACATTCTAATATTATAATAGTACCCTAATTTAATGCTTTTGTCAATAGTTTTTTCAATAAAAAGCTATATAAATATTAACAAATTCCATGATTTTTATTTAGTTATATCACATAAAAATACAGGCTCTTAAAGCGGCTTTTTTGTCATCTGACCTTTGTTCCGCGGATATTTCTCTGGAGACGCCTTGACTTTTCTGATTATGATAAGACATCTCTTATCACCGTTGGGAAGCGAATATTCCCTGCAAAGTTCGGTCTTTCCTCCAAGTATCCTTACGGCGTTTTCAGAAGCTTCAAGCTCCTTCCTTCCGTCAGCGCCCTTCAGCGCCGCAAAAACTCCTCCTGTCTTAACAAACGGCATACAGTATTCACAGAGCAAAGAAAGATCAGCTACCGCTCTGGCAGTTGCAATATCGAAATTTTCACGGTATTCAGGCTTTCTTCCAAGCTCCTCCGCTCTTCCGTGTATGCATTCGGCGGACAATTCAAGCTTATCTGAAAGTTCAGAGAGAAATTTAATTCGCTTATTCAGACTGTCAAGCAGCGTAAGCTTTATATCCTCCCTGAAGATCTTCAGCGGACAGGAGGGAAATCCTGCTCCCGTTCCTACGTCTATTACCTCCGCCCCTGACGGAACGTCAAAAAGCGTAAACGGATAAACGCTGTCGAAAAAGTGCTTTAGTGCGATCCCCTCAGGATCGGTTATAGCTGTGAGGTTGATTTTTTCATTCCACTCGGTCAGCATGGCTGAATATACCGAAAGCTTTTTATACTGCTCATCGCTTACTCCGATGTGGTATTCTCCGAAAAGCCTGTCAAGCTCCGGTTTTGATATAAGCATTTAAGTTTCTCCTCTTTAAGTTCATTGCAGAAAATCGCTCATTACAGAATAATCCTGCTTTTTTCAAGACGTCCTATAATATTCCGCAAATATAGCCGCATAAAACTCGGGCGGCTTAAATATTGATTACCTCTGTCCTCTCTGCGACAGCCAAATCAGCAGAACGTTTACGTCGGCGGGATTTACTCCCGAAATTCTGCTTGCCTGTCCTACGCTTAGGGGCTTTATCCTATTGAGCTTTTCCGCCGCCTCAAGCCTCAGCCCCCTTATCTGGGAATAATCTGCGTCGGCAGGCAACGCCTTTGATTCAAGCTTTCGCATAGCCTCGACCTGCTCGAGCTGAATTTTTATGTAGCCGTCATACTTGATCTGAAGCTCGACCTGCTCCTGTACCTGCCCGTCAAGCTGAGGACGCTCAGGATCAAACGGCGCAAGCCTTTTATAGCAAACCTGCGGACGCCTCAAAAGCTGTGAAAGCTTGATTCCTGTTGAAAGCGGCTCGGTCCCTGCGGCTTCAAGATAAGCGTTAAGCTCGGCGGAGGGCGCAAGATTAACGTGTGAAATACGCTTTATTTCTCGGTCGATCTGACGTTCCTTTTCTAGCAGAGCGTTATATCTTTCGTCAGAAATAAGTCCTGTTCTATGACCGATCGGAGTAAGCCTTATGTCTGCATTATCCTGCCGCAGAAGCAGTCTGTATTCGCTTCTGGAGGTCATCATGCGGTAAGGATCGGAACAGCCCTTTGTTACAAGATCGTCTATAAGTGTTCCGGTATAGGAGGACGCCCGGTCTAAAATAAGCGGCTCTTCCCCCTTAATCTTCAAAGCGGCGTTTATTCCTGCGATAAGTCCCTGCGCCGCCGCCTCCTCATAGCCTGATGTACCGTTGAACTGCCCCGCTCCGTAAAGTCCCGAAACGTTTTTGAATTCAAGGGTAGGGAGCAGCTGGGTAGGATCGCAGCAGTCGTATTCTATTGCATATGCGTTCCTCATTATCTCAACATTTTCAAGTCCTTTTATCGTTCTCAGGAATTTAAGCTGTACCCACTCGGGCAGGGAGGAGCTCATTCCCTGGAGATAATATTCGTCCGTATCAAGTCCCATCGGCTCAATAAAAAGCTGATGGCGGAGCTTGTCGGGGAACCTCATTATCTTGTCCTCGATAGACGGGCAGTATCTAGGGCCTACTGCGTTTATCCTGCCTGAATAAATAGGTGATAAATGAATATTCTCCCTAATTATACGGTGAGTTTCATCATTGGTATAGGCTACATAGCAGGCGACCTTGTTTTCAAGCCTGCCGCAGCTGTCAAAGGCAAACGGAACTATTTCCTCATCGCCGTCCTGCCTTTCGAGAGCGTCAAAATCAATTGATCTCTTATGTACTCTTGCAGGAGTGCCGGTTTTGAATCTTCTCAGGCTTATACCAAGCTCCTTTAAGGAACCCGAAAGAAACTGAGCCGGAAGAACCGAATCAGGCCCGCTGGGGTAGGATACCGCCCCGACGTGTATCTCTCCGTTAAGATATGTGCCGCTGGCGATAATTACCGCCTTTGCGCTGTATTCCGTGCCAAGTCTGGTTACAACGCCGGTTACCCTGCCGTTTTCAGCGGTTATTCCGCATATTTCGTCCTGCTTTATCCTCAGGTTTTCACATTGCTCCAGAGCTTGCTTCATATAGGTGTGATATTTTACCCTGTCCGCCTGAACCCTCAGACTGTGTACTGCCGGGCCTTTCCCCCTGTTGAGCATTCTGCTCTGCAAAAACGTAGCGTCGGCGGCTCTTCCCATTTCTCCTCCGAGGGCGTCGATCTCCCGAACAAGATGCCCCTTTGCAGTACCGCCGATAGACGGATTGCATGGCATATTCGCGATACCGTCAAGCGTAATGGTAAAAACCGCAGTTTTAAGACCAAGACGCGCCGCCGCCAGCGCCGCCTCACAGCCAGCATGACCTGCTCCGACTATTATAATATCAAAATTTTCAGTAATCAAATTCAGAAACCTCTTTTCATATATGCGCAATTACCTTAGGACAAGAGTTTTTGATGATCTTCGTTCACCCGATCATACACCCTTACGTGCAGAATCAACATGATTTCCTGCGGTCTTATCTTTCCCTATTAGAAAGGACTTTCAGTGCAATATCGTAACACTTACTAACTATATAATTATAATAAACCTCCCCTCACGGGGAGGAACACGAACCTTCTTGACCCGCAAAGCACAGCGGGAAGGGATATCTGTCCGTTCGGCGTCAGGACTATTTGCCTACGCAGAATTTTGAGAATACTTCGTCTACAACAGCCTCTGTAACTTTTTCTCCTGTCAGCTCCATAAGCGACTGAGCAGCGTAATCTATCATTACCGTAACAGCGTCAAGAGTTTCACCTATGTTAAGGCTGTCAAGCGCAAGCCTGAGATTTTTAAGCGCCTTCTCCGCACAGTTTTTCTGCCGCTCATTTGCAAAAACCGTTGAATCCGGGTCGTAGCCGCCGAGCGAGAAGATATCCTCACAGGCTTTTTTTATTTTTTCCGTCCCCTCGCCCTGCTTCGCGGAAATTTCAAATATATATTTGGTGTATTTTTCAAAAACCGACTTGTCAGCCGCCGTGCCTAAATCGCTTTTGTTAAGCGCGGCAACCAGACGCTTGCCGCGGCTGTGAACGTAATCGAGAAGCTCTATATCCTCTCCGTCAAGAGGCTCCGACGTGTCAAAGACCGCAATTACCAAAGCGCATTCGTCGATCCGCTTTCTTGCAAGACCTACGCCCATTTTCTCAACAGTATCGTCGGTCTCCCTTATACCGGCAGTATCCGAAAGCTTCAGCATAAATTCTCCCAGCCGTGCGGTTTCTTCAATAACATCTCTCGTCGTTCCTGCAATGTCTGTTACTATCGAGCGGTCGTACCCGAGAAGAAGATTCATAAGCGTTGACTTGCCTACATTGGGCTTTCCTGCAATGACCGTGTCAATTCCGTTTCGCAGTATCATTCCGCAGTCGTAATCTCTGAGTATCTTTTCAAGTACCCCTATAGAATTTTCAAGGTCTGCCCTAAGAGCGTTCTCTTCTATTTCCGGCAGCTCCTCCTCCGGATAATCGACCCATGCCGCAAGCTCTCCCAGTATCTTTACAAGCCTGTCTTTTACTCCTGAAATATCCCTGAAAAGCCTGCCCTCCCTTGTAAGCCTTGCCGACCGCAGAGTATATTCCCCCTGAGCCGAGATCATGTCCATAACCGATTCCGCCTGAGTAAGCGAAAGCTTTCCGTTGAGAAATGCCCTTTTGGTAAATTCGCCCCTTTCAGCAGGCTCACACCCGTTTTCAAGACATAAACGCATTACTTTTTTGGTAATATATATTCCCCCGTGACAGGAAATTTCAGCCGTATCCTCACCTGTGTAAGACTTAGGCGAACGGAATACCGTCAGCAGTGCGTCGTCAGAAGTTTCTCCCGTCGAAGGATCAATAATTCTGCCGTATGCGCAGGTATAGCCCTTCATTTCCCTTACACTGCCGAAAGCCGAAAAAGGCGCAAAGACCCTCTCTGCAACCTCAAGAGCCTTTTCGCCGCTTATTCTTATGACCGAGATCCCGCCCTCCGCCAAGGGAGTCGAAACTGCACATACCGTCGACATAAAACCACCTTATAATTTTACATTCATTTTTAATATCACAGGACAAGCTTAATTAGCTTACCCATTATAACCGTATCAGAATAGATCACCCAAAAAGCCGCCGCGGCATAATCTCCCCCTATTCGAGCGGCGTCAGGAGCGATCACGCGAATTGCGCTGTCTGCGCTAAGACCTGCGCTAAGACGCCTTTTCAAAGAAAGTGTTTATCTTCTCAAGCAGCTCAGTGTTGCATTTGTTGGCTTTTTCCTTGTCTGCACCGTCATAAAACTCCTGCTGAACCTCACCGGGGATCTTTTTTCCGTACCTTTCCTTCAGCTTCTCATAGTCCTTTTCAAGCTCATTCTTGTATTCCGCGGCCTCAGGTGACTGGAAAATTGAATTGTGTCCGTCGTTTGCTCCGCTTACCGTGTAATATTCAACGTTGGGATTGGTTATCTCCGCCTTCTTGGAAATGATCGACGACCTGCCGTAGCCTATGAGCTCATCGTCCTCTCCGTGAACGATAAGTACAGGTATCCCGCTTTTGTTTATTCCGTCAATTGCCGAAAGATTCGAGTATTCTCCGAACGCCGCCTTGCAGTCAAGCCAGATAAACGGATACAAAAGCTTTGA
Organism: Hominimerdicola intestinalis; assembly: GCF_054655215.1. Classification (NCBI taxonomy): domain Bacteria; kingdom Bacillati; phylum Bacillota; class Clostridia; order Eubacteriales; family Oscillospiraceae; genus Hominimerdicola; species Hominimerdicola intestinalis. The sequence continues at coordinate 195,586 of NZ_BAAHNZ010000001.1, read as the reverse complement.
AGCTCCTCCTATCATACCGTCTGTAAACTCCATTATCATCTCCATCGGATAGGCATATCCCGCTATACTTGCTGAAGCTGTGACGTCGTGGTCAAAATTAAGACCTGCCGTAACCGCATATCCTCCCCAGCTGTGACCGTAAAGATATTTTTTCATACCCGAAAGGCTATTATCCTGCTCAATATACGTCAGCGCAGCGTCAAGATCAAGCGCCGACTGCGGCAGTCCCTTAGTTCCCTCTCCCTCGCTCTCACAGCTTCCGGTGCAGTCGTAAGCAAATACCCTCCAGCCATGCTCTGTAAACCAGACTATTTCGTTTATATACCCCTCGTGACCTCCGCCGATACCGTGAGAAACAACAATAAGTCCCTTGTCGTTGTCCCCTCCGTATATATAGCCTCTGAGAGTGTTTTTCCCCGACCTGAAGCTTACCGGAGTTCTCGGATATCCGTCCTCATAATGACTGTAACGGTAGGAAACTGAATATTCCGAATATTCGCCTCTGGAAAAATTCTGTTTAAGCAGAACGTGAACCGTTATCATTACCGCAAGGCACAGGACAAGCAAACCTGCCGCAGCCGAAATAATAACCGTTTTCTTAATGCTTCTCTTTCTTTCACTTCTGCCCATAAAAGCTCCTTATCTTTACATTTATATTTACGAACAAAGCGTATAGTTACCGCCGTCAGCTTTTGCCGCCGTACTTTCCGCCGCCCCAAATCTAAACCCGTCTTAATCGACAGCTATCAGGTCTTTTCCGCCCATGTACATTCTGAGAGCTTCCGGTATCCTTACCGAGCCGTCCTCATTGAGATTGTTCTCAAGAAATGCGATAAGCATTCTCGGCGGCGCAACAACGGTATTGTTAAGCGTGTGAGCAAAATACTTTGAACCATCCTCTGCCTTTATCCTTATGCCGAGCCGTCTTGCCTGAGCGTCGCCCAGATTGGAGCATGAGCCGACCTCAAAATACTTCTTCTGACGAGGACTCCAGGCTTCAACGTCGCAGCTCTTTACCTTAAGATCCGCAAGATCTCCGGAGCAGCACTCAAGCGTCCTTACTGGAATATCCAGCGAACGGAAGAAATCAACACTGTTTTTCCAAAGCCTGTCGTACCATTCCTTGCTTTCCTCAGGCTTGCATACTACTATCATTTCCTGCTTTTCAAACTGATGTATCCTGTAAACGCCTCTCTCCTCAATACCGTGAGCGCCTACTTCTTTTCTGAAACAGGGGCTGTAGCTTGTAAGCGTTTTGGGCAGCTCGCTTTCAGGTGTAATAGTGTCAATGAACTTGCCTATCATTGAATGCTCGGAAGTACCAATAAGATAAAGGTCCTCCCCCTCTATCTTGTACATCATATTTTCCATCTCCGCAAAGCTCATTACGCCCGTAACAACGTCGGAGCGGATCATAAACGGAGGAATGTAATAGGTAAATCCCCTGTCGATCATGAAATCTCTGGCGTAGGACAGAATTGCAGAGTGAAGTCTTGCAATATCGCCGCAGAGATAATAAAAGCCGTTTCCGCTGGTCTTTCTTGCGGAATCAAGATCAATTCCGCTGAGCTTCTCCATAATGTCTACATGATACGGCACCTCAAAGTTCGGAACAAACGGCTCTCCGAATCTTTCCAGCTCAACGTTTTCGCTGTCGTCCTTTCCGATAGGAACAGACGGGTCTATAATATTCGGAATGACCAGCATTCTCTTTCTGATTTCGCCCTCAAGCTCAGCTTCCTTTACCTCAAGCGCCGCAAGCTCGTCGCCGATAGCCTTTACCTCAGCCTTGACCTTTTCAGCCTCGTCCCTCTGACCCTTCGCCATCAGACCTCCGATCTGCTTGCTCATGGTATTTCTTTTTGATCTCAATTCATCACAGCGGGTCTTTGTTGAACGATATTCCTTATCCATTTCAACAACCTCGTCAACCAGCACAAGCTTATCGTCCTGAAATTTCTTCTTGATATTCTCCTTAACCAATTCGGGATCGGTTCTTAAAAGTTTCATATCCAGCATATTGATCTACTCCTTAAATATTTAAATATCTTTTTAATTATATTACATTTCCCTGCAATAGTCAAGTATTGCCGACTATGTGAAGCCTGACGATTGAAATTTGAATTTTATATAAATAATTTGTTGACAACAAGACAACTTTATGATAAACTTAGATAAAACTTAGTTAAAGGAGAATTAATATGTTAAATATCAAAAAACGCTTGCTTTCTGTTCTTTCAGCTGCGGCTCTGGCTGTAACTCCGGCTTGCCTGATGAACGCTTCCGCCGCTGAGGGTGCGGACGTTACCGTTAAGCTGGGATCGGCAGAAGACCTCGTGCAATTTAAAACCGCTTGGGATAACGGCGATTACGCTGCCGACAGCCTGACGGTAGAGCTGACCGACAATATTGATATGACCGGCATTGAATGGACAGGCATGTACAAATTCAAAGGCATCTTTGACGGCAATGGCTATACTATCTCAAATATGTCCATCACAAGCTCCGACATTCAAGATCCGGACTACAGTAAAACCGCAAACCTGGGATTTTTCAATACCATAGCCGGCGGAACAGTCAGAAACATTACCTTTGACCACTGCACCGTAAGTGAATCTGAAAACACCAGCAACGGCTTTGTCGGAATTATCGCCGGACGGGACGAAACCGAAAGCGTTACCCTTGAAAACTGTCATGTCACCAACTGCGAGGTTTCAGTAAACTCTTGGTTTGTAGGCGGCCTGATCGGTGAGATCGGAGATATTCCGTATGCCGGTTCTGCTACTCCCACACATACTATTAAAAACTGCTCTGTAACGGATACGACAGTAAAAGGCAGCATTGACACAAACGATTATGTCGGACAAATCGGCGGTCTTGTCGGAGGAGCGTATTCCACCGAGTTTATTGACTGCTACAGCAATGCCAACGTTCAGGGCAGCTGTGCGGTCGGAGGCTTAACAGGCTACCTCAGAGCCTGCCGGCTTATAAACTGCGGCTCCGAAGCAAATATCACTTCTACTCACCACAGCGGAGGAATAGCGGGAGGCGCTTTGGTAAGCGAAATAATAAACTGTTATTCTGGTGCTACTGTCAATGGAACCTTTAATCTGGGCGGTATCGTCGGAAGTATGTCCGGCAAGGAAGGCGAAGGCAGCGGCTTTGCAAACGGCTCCAATGTGTTCAGAATTTCAAACTGTATTTCTACGGCGGCTATAGAATCAGCTGAAAACAGCGGCGGTTCAAGCTGCTCAGGCCTGCTTGCGGGAACGATAAACACCGACATCGGTACTTATCTGATCGAAAACGCTTTCTGCGACAGCAATTCATCATTCAAAACCGTAAACAATGAAGCCCTGACTGCGGTAACCGGAACAGAGATTGACTGTATATCTGATTTTACCGATTACGAAAAGCTTAGATCTATTTTGGATACTCTTAACAGCTATAAATATGAAATAAATGAAGCTGAGCTTTCCAAATGGGCGATAAAATCAGACGGAAGCCTGTCCTTCGCTTCTTATGCCGTAACCTTTGTTGATGAAAATGACAATGTTCTCGGCGTAGTTTATGTAGCCGAAGGTGACAGCTTCAACTCGGAAGCCGCTCCTGAAATTCCCGAAAAGGAAGGCTTTACAGGAGCATGGGACACTGATCTCAGCGCTGTTTCCGAAAGCTGTACAGTAAAAGCGGTTTATACTGAGATTCCTGACGAAAGCTCCGATGAAAGCTCAGACATATCATCAGACGAAAGTTCTGATACGACCTCAGACCTATCATCTTACGAAAGCTCAGAAGCAGATCAGAACAGCAATTCCGATACCAGCCTGTCCGATGAAGACAGCGTTTCCTCAGTATCGGACAGCAATACCGAAGCAAAGGATTCATCAAAGGCTGACTCTTCCGACAGTAACCCCTCCACAGGAGCGGCTGCGGCAGGAGCGGCGGCTGTTCTCCTTGTCGGCGCAGTAGCGGCTGTACTGAAAAGAAAGGCATAAATTTAAACTTAACCGAATATAAAAACAAGGGCGGATCGATTTAGGTCGAAGTAGTCAATAGTAGTAAACACAAAAAACTGCCAGTTCAATTCAGAATTGAACTGGCGGTTTTTTGTTTATGTTATTTTACTATGTTCCGCCTTTAACTACCTAATTATCCTTGCCGCTTTCCATACTTTCCTAAACCTAATCGGAAATACTGCTTTGTGTGCTTCGGCTTTTATCATTATCGGACGATAGTGTGTTTTCAGAATTTTTGCAGGCTGTTAAATTAGAAGCCAAAAAGGCAGCCGCCATAAATAATACAAGTTTTCTTTTCATAATACCTCCATCTAATATATTATATCATTTAGATTTATAAATTAACTTGATTTATTTAAATCCATAGACTTAAATTATCAATTTTACCATCAACACAATTATATATCTTTTCTGGATCAGCAGTTGTTATATCGCTAAATGGTTCATCTTGATTATATAAATCAGATCCTTTAATAATAGTTTTGTACAAATCTTTCATGAATTGTTGTTCATCAGCCATTTTTACCACCTATTATCCTTTCATATTCTCAAAATCAATACTTATAGTAAGAAGCTCATTAGAAATATTATCGTACCATAGATATATCTTTTGACCTTCTTCATTTCCATAATAAATTGCAGTATCATAATTACTTTCACTATGCTTTTGTTCAATCTCATCAGGTTTTCCCCAAATCAAATATACTTTATCCATTGAAATTCCTTCGGTTATTCCCTGGATATTTGGTTCTGTTAATGATGTAACAGCACTTACTATACAATCATTATTATATGTTTTAACATTAACCTTTTTAACTTTTGCTGAAAACAGCCATAAATCCTGGCTTTGAGTATGATCCACCTTAAATTCAAGGTAATCTCCGGCTGTATTATAAAATGGATTCTCCTCAAAAATAAAATCATTACCTAATGTACGTTCAGAAAAAGGATACTCTATCTTAATTCCGTTAATATAGAAGTTATCCATTGCCGTATCCCAATCAAACTCGCCCTTTGCCTCTGCAATCGAAACAATATCACTTTCCGTACTTTCCGAAACCGATTCAGAAATACTGCTTTGTGTGCTTCGGCTTTTATCATTATCGGACGATAATGTGTTTTCAGAATTTTTGCAGGCTGTTAAATTAGAAGCCAAAAAGGCAGCCGCCATAAATAATACAAGTTTTCTTTTCATAATACCTCCACCTAATATAGTTATAAAAATTATTATTAATACACCTATTGAGATTTAATAACATTCTGAAAACATACCTTAAACATGATCACTGAAACTTGTTTGCTTTGCCTGACACTCTTTTTTGCCGCGGCACAAAATTTCCCCTCCGCACAAACGAGCGACGCCAAGAGCGATTATGCGAATTGCGCCGTCTGCGCTAAGACCTTTTTATGCTTAGTTTTTTGCAATCTATTGCCGCAGCATATAAGTACCCACCAGCACAAACGAGCGACGTCAGGAGCGATTATGCGAATTGCACCGTCTGCGCTAAGACTAGGACTTTTTATTTTAATTTTTTACAAACCATTGCCGCAGCATATAAGTACCCACCAGCACAAACGAGCGACGTCAGGAGCGATTATGCGAATTGCGCCGTCTGCGCTAAAACCTTTTTATTTTTAGTATTTTACAAACCATTGCCGCGGCACAAAATTTCCCTCCACACAAACGAGCGACCCCAGGAGCAATCACGCGAATTGCGCCGTCTGCGCTAAGACCTAGGACTTGTGAGATATTCTTTTTAAAAAGTCTGCAAACATTTCGTCGCTGCCGAATTCCATATCCATTATAATTACTCCCGTCTTTGTGCGCTTGAAATCGGGAGCTATACCGTATTCGCTGTAAATTGCCGTCCTTGCCTCTAAAAGCATTTTTTCGTCAGGGTCGCCGAATACTACCTTCTTTATCCTGCCGCCTGAAGCCTTGCGTGAATTTCTTTCCTCAGCCTCACGCTTGTAGCCGCCGCCCAGTACCTTTTCAACGTGCTGCGTAAAATCCCTTACTGACATATTGTCGTTCTGCGCCTGAAGCATTAATATCCTCTGCTGCTCAGGATTCTCAACTCCGCACAGAACCTTTGCGTGACCTGCGGAGATCTGCTTGCTTGAAACCGCCTCCTGAACCTCAGGAATAAGATTAAGAAGCCTCATTGAGTTAGAAACCGCCGCCCTCGATTTCCCCACTATACGGGCAATATCCTCCTGCTTCATTCCAAATTCATCAGAAAGCCGCCTGTAAGCCTTGGCCTCCTCAATAGGATTCAGATCCTCCCTCTGGATATTCTCGATCAAAGCTATCTGAGCCGCCTCCAGCTCCGTAAGCTCCCTTATAAGCGCGGGTATCTCGCTCAGTCCGGCTATTCTAGCCGCCCTCCAACGCCGCTCTCCGGCAACTATCATGTACCTGTCCTCGCCAAAAGGACGCACCAGTATCGGCTGTAAAACTCCGTGCTGTCTGATATTTTCCGCCAGCTCGTTAAGCCTCTCCTCGTCAAAATCCGATCTCGGCTGATTCCTGTCAGGCTCTATAAGCGAAATTCGTATTTCCCTTACGCCGGAATTTTTTCCTTCCCCGGAAGCTTCTCCGCTTTCGCTGAAATTGTCCTCAAATAACGAATCCAAGCCGTTTTTCAACCTTTCCTTTTTTGCCATTTTTATTAACCTCCGTATTCTTTCATGTCTGCTAATTTTTACATTAAATAATATTTACTGCGCCGCTTAGGAAAAACCCGAACTCTGCACATATAATCACAAGGACGAACTGCGCTCATTCGACATCCCTGAATAAACCCGTCTAACATTCTTTTCCCCATTATTTATATCTTCCCGCCTCTGCGCCATAAAATCGACCTTCCGCACCTTCGAGCGACACCAAGAGAGATCACGCGACTTGCCTCGTCTGCGCCAGAACATTCTTTGAAAGTATCTTTGACTTGCCATAGCCGCGGCTCAAAATTTCCCGCCCGCAGAAACGAGCGACACCAATAGCGATTACGCGACTTGCCCCGTCTGCGCCAGAACATTCTTTGAAAGTATCTTTGACTTGCCATAACCGCGGCACAAAATTTCCCGCCCGCAGAAACGAGCGACGCCAGAAGCGATCACGCAACTTGCCCCGTCCGCGCTAAGACCTAGGACTTTTTATTTTTAATTTTTTACAAACCATTGCCGCGGCACAAAATTTTCCTCCACACAAACGAGCGACACCAGGAGCGATTACGCGACTTGCGCCGTCCGCGCTAGGACCGCCGTCTGCGCTAGGACTTGTATATCCTTACGCTTATTGGAGGGCAGTTGGGGCGGTTTGTAAACTCACTGACTATTACCGTAAATTCTCCTACAGGAAGCTTTGAAATATAGTTGAGCACTGCGTCCTTTTCTTCAAAACCTGTGTCCCTGCCGTAATATATTGAAAGGCTAATAACCCCTCCCGATTTCAGAAGCTTCAGGCATTTTTCTATTGCCGTTATCGTCGAAGCCGTCTGAGTGTGAACTGAGTGATCTCCGCCGGGAAGCCAGCCGAGATTAAATACCGCAGCAGCTGCTTCTCCCTCGCCTATATATCGGTCTGCAAATTCATGACTGCCGTGAATTACACAGGCAATGTCCGTGAATCCCCTTTCTTCAAGAAGCATTCTTGTGCTTTCAACAGCTTCCTGCTGAATATCAAAGCTGTAAACCTTCCCGCTTTCTCCTACAAGCGAGCAGAGAAATGCCGTGTCGTTTCCCCGCCCCGCTGTGCAGTCTATACAAATATCTCCGGGTTTGACCTGTGCTGCTAAAAATTCGTGAGCAAGCTGAACCGCTCCGAATGTGCTTGCCATTTTCATTTCCCCTTTTTCTGAAATGTTCCACGTGGAACATTTTAATTCATGCTTGATTTCCATGCACATAAGCGTATTTTCTGCAATACTAACTCTTTTGTGTAACTATTGTCTTTCCGAGCCGTTATTTTTACGCTTTTTATACACTATAATTTCCGCTTCACAGCCGCCGTCGCCGTATTCGCATACCAAAAGATAATTTTCATCTGCGGTCAGTCCGTAGCACCTGCTGCTGTTTTTCTTGCAGATCTGATTACCTAGATAAACTCTGCTGTCGTCCCAGAATTTGACTGTCTGTCCTCCCGGAAGCGTGTATTCAAGATTTATATATGAGCCTTTCAGCGCATTAAGATCTGTAACCTCTTCCATATCCTCTATCCCAAGCGAGTTAAATTCCTCGATCAGCTGCTTTTTAAGCCTGCATTTACCATCAAAGCATTTTCCGCGGCAATGCTCACTTTCTCCGTTTTTACAGCATTGGGCAATAATACACTTGCCGCCGAACGGCCTTCCGTTCGTTTCAGAACAGCCTTTGCAGGAATCCTTCAGTTCGCAATTTCCGCAGTCTAAGCCGCATATTGAAATGTTCATTATGTATTTCTCCTTTTCCATGCCTTATCCGGCATTTTCTCTTGCTTTTTTCAGTTGTTTGCTAAGACGAAACACTTTCCTTATTAAAATGTTCCACGTGGAACATTTACCGTACCGTTATGTATTGCTCTAAATATTATTTTTTATTATTTCTTTTGCAAGCGACTCATACGCCTTTGAGCCTTTGGACTTTTTGTCGTAATAAAGTGCAGGCTGTCCGAAGCTTGGAGCTTCCGAAAGCGCTATATTCCGTGGGATAACCGTTTTGAAAACGTGGTTTGAAAAATATTTTTTAACCTCCGCAACAATCTGTCCTGTTACCTTGTAACGCTCAACGAACATTGTAAATAGTATCCCCTCTATTTTTAAGTCTGGATTCCAGGTTTTCTTAACACGTTCTATAGTCTGGTTAAGCTCAACTAATCCCTCAAGTGAAAGAAATTCACACTGGAGCGGAATAAGCACTGTATCCGCCGCCACAAGTGCATTTATGGTCAGCATATCCAGTGTAGGAGGGCAGTCTATAAGTATAAAATCATAGAAATCCTTTGCTTCAAGCAGCTTTGAGCGCAAACGTCTTGCCCTGTCCTTTACAGAAACCAGCTCTACGGAAGCTCCGGAAAGCTTCTGAGTCGTGGGGACAACGGAGACCCCTCGAAATTCGGTGGCTACTGCCGCTTCAAAAACCGAGCAATCGTCCATTAGCACTTCATATACGGTATTCCGTATACTTTTCTTTTTTATTCCGTAGCTGGTAGTAGTATTGCCCTGTGGATCGAAATCAACTATAAGCACCTTTTTTCCTCTATTTCCGAAAACTGCGGCCAGATTTACTACCGTAGTTGATTTTCCTACTCCGCCTTTCTGATTCGATACGGCTATTATTTTTCCCATAGCTATTCTCCTTAAGTTTTACTTTTACTTTTATTATACTATATTTTTTGCGTTTTGAAAAGGGCTTTTTTTAGAATTAAAAAAAGTTCTGCGTAGAACATTTAATAAGCTATTGAGTCCGTAAATACTCAAACTTTTATTTTAAATAGTTTTTTATCAATTAAATTTGTAAGAGTAAAATGTTCCACGTGGAACATATAGATAATTTATGAATAATTAAATTATTGAACCATTATAATTGACACAACCACTATGCATTATGATTTGAAAACAATAAACAATTTATATTTTATTAAAATATGTATTGACAAACAAGTATAATTATGGTATATTTTAAAAGGAGGATATTGGTTAAATTAAACAAAATGAAAGGACTGATCTATATGAGGAAAATAGTAAGAGCTATGGTTTTATTTACGGCTGCTGCGGCTGCTTTTATGACTGTCTGCACACAGGTATATGCGGTAGGTGAGCCTTCGGTAATACCCGGAGATAATGCTCAGGTCAACGAAGCGGAATACTATGAATATTACAACAGTTTAAGCGATCAACAGAAAAAAATTGCAGAAGAAAAGGAATATCTTCTTTCCCACATGACTGAAGAAAATCCTAAAACCAGAGAACTTATCGGGTACTCTCTTCCCGGTTCTTTTACTATGTATCAGCAGGAAACGGATACATACTGCGGTCCTGCTTGTGTTAAAAGCGCCCTTATGTATATAAACGGTTCTTCTCCCTCTCAGACTATAATTAACCTCAGTATACATCAGGATTTTACAAAGGTACCCAATTATATGAACGGAAAGCAGAATCGATGTCTTTATATTTATAAAAGCTCGCCTACTGAAACTGATCTGGTCAACTGCATAAAAATGGACGTAGTCAATGATTCTGTTCCTGCGTTTTTAAGAATCGTATCAAATGAAAGTAACTGGAAATATGCAACCCCGGGGCATTGTATTCTGGCAAAAGGCGTAATTACATCAAATGCAGGCAGTTATATAGAAATTGCGGACCCTTGGGGCGGAAAAGATGCAAATGTGGACTGCTTTTATACAATCGCTTCATCGGTTGTTGACAGAGTTTGCAGAAGTATAGTTTATTAAGAACAGGGGTGAGCAATATGAAGAACCGAATTATGGCTCTATTTGCTTTAGCCGCATTAGCGCTTTCGGGCTGCTCTTTTGGAAATGCAAAGCCGGGCGACCCTGGTTACATTGGTGATAGCGGCTTAAAAGTAACAGAACCGGATCCGATATACACCGTTGACCCTATATACAATGCTGATAATGAGAAGATAGGGGAGATAGAATATTCATCACTGCTTTATCTTATAGACAGCAATATTATTTACTATAAAACAGTAAGAGTAAAAGACCGTAAAAACATTGATATTTATTCATATAATATAGAAAGCGGAGAATCTGAAAAGCTTGGAACTATCGAGAACTGGTCATTTTTAAACACAAACAATTCCGAGTATACGGACGGTCATTTATATATTCTTGCTACAACGGGCGAATACCTTTCTGAAGATAAAAGCGAACAGAGTATTTTCGATATTGATATAAACGGAAAGTCTATAGAAAAGATCTACTCGGTTTCAAATTCTTCTATTTACAATATTATGACGGTCAGCGGAGGAAAAGCCTATATAGGAGTATGCGACGATATAGGTACCTCGGTTATAGAAGCTTTTGATTTAAAAACCAAGGAACAGCAGATCCTACCGCCGTCTTTTAAATATGATCCGAACTTAAAAACAGGCGAAACAATAAGGTATATTACCTCTGACGAGGAAAATATTTATCTTTTGCGGGTCAAACGTGCGTCAGACATGACGGTCGATATTTACATTGATACTTATGATAAGACCTTTAATTTTATCGGTTCAAAAGAATTTTTCCCTGATCTCGGCTACGAATTTGAGCTGCCGCAGGATTTTAACCTCCTTATGCAGGAGCGTTTCGCTGTTGTTTACTACTTCAGAATTATCGGCGGCTACGCCTATTACGAAAACAGGGGAATGCTTCAATGCTTACAGAAGCTTAAGGACGGGGAATATATTTCTGTTCTTAAATCTCCACGTTTTAAATGGATAACCAATTGCTCCGAAGGAAGGTTTAATTTTATCTCCGACGTAAATAGGGACAAAGCCAAAAAGGAAAGTGAAAATATTATTTACTCAATTGAAGCAGACGGAAGTATAAAAAAAGCAAGCTTATGTACTGACGATAAAAGGTACGGCTTTACATATGCAATGTGCAATTCAACGGGAGATGTGCTTGCGGATCTTGCTAACGAATATACCGAAAGCGGCGAGGAAACTGATCACAGGCTTTATTATTTTAAAAATTCCGAGCTTGAGTTTTCCGAAATAAGCTGAATAGAAGAATCTAAAATACGGACGCTGCTGAGCTGCTGCAAATACAACGGCATTATGCTGGTATTGCAGGAGCGGCGGCGTCTGTTTTTATTCTCAGCGTTTTAAAAAAATGTTCCACGTGGAACATATAAATAATTTGTGAATAATTAAATTATTGAATTAATGAAGTCAGCTTATGGATAAATCAAGAGCGGCGAATTATTTATTATTGTTTAAAAATGCATTGACAAATTGATTATTGACACCTATAATTTAAGCTGACTCTTAAAAAAACATAAAAACGGCAGATGTTTCTCATTTTTATGCGATTTATATACAGAGAGCGGAGGAAACGGTTTTTTATATGAAATTCTTAATGCGGCGGGGCTTTTCCTTATTCGACAAAAGACGGAGCGAAATACAGCGGTTAAGGGAAAATTCTACGGAAAAAAGTGATTTTTAAGCGTAATTTTTGGTATTTTTCTTTGAATATTTTATAGAATCCTGTCTTTGAAAGTGCTATAATCTGCTTATACCGATAACTTTTATTAAAAAAGGAGGAAGTTCATACGGAACTTTATCCGCATGAGCGAAATTATGAGCATTATGACAAGAACCCGTGAAAAGACTGCCGCTCCTGCCGCAAAGGAGCTTGGAAAGGTAATTGAAGTTCCTATAGGCTCGATCGTTCCCAATCCCGACCAGCCAAGAAAATATTTCAGCACCGAGGAGCTTACAAAGCTTGCAAAGAGCATTTCTCAGGACGGGATAATTCAGCCTCTTACTATACGGAAGAGAGAGGGAGGCTTTGAGCTTATTTCAGGCGAAAGACGGCTCAGGGCGGCAAAGATGGCAGGCTTTAAAAGCGTTCCCTGCGTACTTGTTGACATTTCTGACACCAGATCTGCAGTCATTGCTTTGATCGAGAACATACAGAGAGCAGACCTGAATTTTTTTGAGGAAGCGGAGGCTATTGCGGCTCTTATAAATAAGCACGGAATGACCCAGGAAGAAGCGGCTATACGGCTTGGAACAGCGCAGTCGACTATTGCAAACAAGCTGAGGATATTAAAGCTTTCACCATCCCTTCGGAAGATCATCATTTCAAACGGACTGTCCGAGCGTCACGCAAGAGCATTGCTTAAAGCGGACGAAAGCATAAGGGAGGACGTACTGCTTAAAATCATTAAGGACGGACTTACTGTTGACGCTGCTGAAAAATACATAAAAACGCTTGAAAAAAGCGAACGGATAAGGCAGAGCTATCGAAAAAGATCTGCTGTACTGGGAGATCTGCGGCTTTTTTTCAACACTGTAGACAGAGCAGTTCAGGTAATAAAGCTTGCAGGAGTAGACGCAAAGGTAAAAAAATCAAAAAAAGACGGGTTTATAGAGTATACGATAAGAGTTCCCGAAGAAGCTGAAAATAAGAAATTAGGATAAAATACACAAATAAGCCGTGCGTAATTTGTTTAAAAGGTAAAAGTTTTTTTGCCTTACTTTCGGCAGACGACGCATGGCAAACTGTTACCTGTTTCATATCTTTATATTCATATTTTTATAGCCGCTGAAAGATCGCTTATCTACAGATATTTGTTTTACTAAGGCATCTCAAAGGTTTTCGTTAACGTAAACACGCTGTTTTTCCGATAAAATCAAAATATTTTATTAATAGCTGTTATATTGGAGCGGTTATACCGTAAATATAATATTCTTATAAATATTCAAATTTTATTTTAATATCTTAGGTAAATATATTCCTGAACAGGTTTCAGATATTTATAATAATACAAAAAAATTATATTGACATAAGCCTTGAATAGTATCATAATTAAATTGTAAAAACACTGATAAAAAGGAGCTTTAATTATGATAAGAAGATCAAAAGCGGCGGCTTTTCTACTTTGCGCAGCGGTATTCTGCACTTCACTAAGCGGCTGCGGCAAAGACGGCTCATCATCAAGCGGAACAGACAGCGGTTCTGCTGCTGAAAAAATGAGGGACATATCCTCAATGGAGCTTGTTAAGGAAATGACCTTAGGCTGGAACCTGGGAAACAGTTTAGACGTATGCAATGCAGACCGTGACGGTGACGGGCAGGTCAACGAAAGCGCTGAAAAAGTCGACGAAACTCTTTGGGGAAATATAAAGACTACCAAGGAGATGTTTGAAGCGCTTAAAGAGGACGGTTTCAACTCAGTCCGTATTCCTATTACCTGGAGAGATCATCTCAGCGACGATTACACTATTGACGCTGACTGGATGGACAGGGTACAGGAGGTCGTAGACTACGCTTACGATCTGGATATGTATGTAATTATAAACCTACATCACGACGGAGGCGGCGATCCTCAATTCGGAGCCTGGATAAGAAACGCTTCCACCGACTACGACGGTGTGCTTTCAAAATACAAGACTATTTGGAATCAAATATGCGACAGATTTGAAAATTACGACGAAAAACTCATATTTGAATCCATGAACGAGGTTGGCTTTGACGACATGGACAAGGACGGCGCTTATGAAACGCTTAACAAGCTTAATCAGGAGTTTGTTGATCTGGTAAGGGCGAGCGGTGGAAACAATCCGCAGAGGCATCTGCTTATTGCAGGCTACTGGACTGACGTTGAGATGACCTGTGACCAAAGGTACAAGATGCCTGAGGATCCGGCAGGAAAATGCATAGTTTCGGTTCACTACTACACGCCCTGGGAATTCTGCACCACCAATATCAACAACGAATGGGGAAGCTCTCAGGAAGTCAGAGTAATGGAAAGCAAGATCAAAAACATGACTGACAACTTTGTAAACAAGGGTATTCCTGTAATTATCGGAGAATTCGGCACAGGCATTTGGAACGACAAGGCAAGCGGAGTATATTTCAGCGAAATGTTTACAAAGCTCTGCCATGAAAATTCAATTGCGCCGTTTATGTGGGACGATGGAGCGCAGTTCAACAGGGAGACCTGCGAATGGAACTACCCGGAGCTTATTAAAGCTATGAACAGGGCAGTAAGCGGTGAAAACTACGAAGTAACAAAGTCTTAGGTCCTGGCGCGGACGGCGCAATTCGCGTTATCGCTCCTGATGTTGGTTTTTTCTGCCTAGGGGTAGGAACTCATTTTATTTGAACATAATAGTCATTGATATTATATTGAAAGCTACAGCAAAAATCTACGGTCTTACTTATCAACACCGTTTTCTGCTGCCGCTCATTAAAAAACAGCGCTGAAATTACAGCGCTGTTTTTTTAGCTTATTTACTTATATTAATCCTCGGGGTCGGGGGTTTCTTCAATAACTTCTACGCTTTCTTCAATTTCAGCTGCTTTCTGCTCGGCTTCAAGCTCTTCCTCGCTTGGCTGTTCGACCTCTGCTATTTCTGCGCTGTCGTCATGCTCAGCTCTGGTAAAGGTAACTACTCTGTCCTCCTCGGAAAGCTTCATAAGCCTTACTCCGGTAGCATATCGTCCCATTATTCTTACATCTGCTGCCCTAAATCTTATAACTATTCCGTCGCTTGAGATCATTATTATATCGTCGGCTTCGTCTACGACCTTTATTCCGCAGACATAGCCTTTTTCCTCTGAGGTCTTATAATTAAGCATTCCGTAGCCGCCGCGGTTCTGTATTCTGTAGGAATCAAGAGCGGAGCGCCTGCCGAGACCCTTATCGGAAACAGTAAGAACAGCTGCATTTTCTCTTACTCTAGCCATTGAAACTACATAGTCGCTCTCTCGAAGCTTTATAGCCTTTACGCCGTGTGCGGAACGGGACATTTTTCTTATGCAGTTTTCGTCTATGCGTATAGCCATACCGTTATGAGTAGCTATAATAAGCTGATTTTCACCCATTGTCATTCTTACTCCGGCTATTTCGTCGCCCTCGTCAAGACCTATTGCAATAAGACCGTTTTTGCGGACGTTTTTATATGAGGAAAGGGGAGTACGCTTTATTCTGCCGTTCTTGGTAACCATAACGATATTTTTTCCCTCGTCGAAATCGGAGGTCTTTATCATTGCGGCTATCTTTTCATTTTCTCCCAACGGCAGAATATTTACTATATTAAGTCCTCTTGACGCCTTAGAGCCTTCAGGAAGCTCATAGCATTTAAGCCTGTACATTATTCCCTTATTGGAAATAAAGAGAATATGGTCGTGAGTTGAGCAGAGGTACATTTCCTCAATAAAATCGTCCTCACGCTGCTTCATTCCGTTAACGCCCCTGCCGCCGCGGTTCTGTGCTTTATATGCGGAAACAGGCATTCTTTTGATATAGCCGTTGTTTGTATAGGTTACAACGCTGTCCTCTATGGGAATAAGATCCTCTATATCGACCTCTCCGCTTACGTTTTCGATCTGAGTTCTTCTGTCATCGCCGAACTTCTGCTGAATAGCCTCCAGCTCCTCAATAATTATACTCAGAACTCTTTCATTATTTGCGAGAATATCCTCATAATCGGCTATCTTCAATTCAATTTCTTTTAATTCGTCAATAATCTTCTGACGCTCCATACCTGTAAGACGTCCCAAAGTCATATTGGCAATATGGTCAGCCTGAATCTCAGTAAGACCGAAGCGCTGACTCAGTCTTTGCTTACCCTCAGGGATATTCTTTGAGGTCTTCATTATTTCGACTACCTCGTCGATATTATCAAGAGCAATAACAAGTCCTCTCAGTATATGATCTCTTTCCTTAGCCTTTTTAAGATCATATTCCGTTCTTCTTCTTATAACCTCAACCTGAAAATCAAGATACTTCTCTAGACATTCTTTAAGGGTAAGTATTTTAGGAATACCGTTTACAAGAGCCAGCATTATTACTCCTACGGTATCCTGAAGCTGAGTATATGAAAACAGCTTATTCAGCACTACCTGAGGGATAGCGTCCTTTTTCAGCTCTATTACTATTCTCATTCCCCGGCGGTCGGACTCATCTCGGAGATCGTGAATACCGTCTACACGCTTATCCTTTACAAGACCGGCTATCGCTTCTACAAGCCTTGCCTTATTTACCATATAGGGTATTTCATTAACAATAATACAGTTTCTGCCCTTTATTTCTTCAATTGAGGTATTTGCTCTGAGGGTTATTTTACCTCTTCCCGTACCGTATGCAGCTCTTATACCTGCTCTTCCCATTATAATTCCGCCTGTCGGGAAATCAGGACCTTTTATAAACTCCATAAGCTCGTCCAGCGTACAGTCGGGATTTTTTACAAGCAGCTTCAGACCGTCTATTACCTCGTTCAGATTATGAGGAGGTATATTTGTTGCCATTCCGACAGCTATTCCTGTAGATCCGTTGCACAGCAGATTCGGAAAACGGGAGGGAAGCACCTGAGGCTCTTTAAGCCTGTCATCATAGTTGGACTGAAAATCAACGGTTTCCTTATTGATATCAGTAAGCATATGAAGCGACATTTTTGCCATCTTAGCTTCGGTATAACGGTATGCAGCCGGAGGATCTCCGTCCACAGAACCGAAGTTTCCGTGACCGTCAACCATAGGATAACGCAGTGAAAAGCTTTGCGCCATTCTTACCAGAGCGTCGTAAACGGAAGCGTCGCCGTGCGGATGATAGCGTCCGAGTACCGATCCTACGGTATCGGCGCACTTACGGTATGCCTTATCGGGATACAGTCCGTTTTCATACATAGTATAAAGTATTCTTCTGTGAACGGGCTTTAATCCGTCCCTAACGTCAGGCAGGGCTCTTGATACTATTACTGCCATTGAATACTGCAAAAACGATTCTTTCATTATATTTTCAACGTCGCTGCTGATAACGTTTGAATTATCGCTAAACAAATTATCACTCTCTTTCTTACTGATATGACCGAAAACGAATTTTATTTCTCGGGAAAATACGGCTCAAAGCTCTGTTTTATAATTTCAATCTGTTTATCGGTCATGCATCTTTTAGGAAGCACATATATAGTATCTTTTTTCAGAATAATAACGAACATATTATCCTTTTCAAGCACATCTATACCGCCCTCAGCAAATTCAACTGTCCTAGGCGGGATCGGCTGAAAATCCTCCGAGTTTTTTTCCTCCTCGGAGATTATTGTTTCGATAGTAAACTTATCTTTGTACAATGAAAAAATATATCTGTCATCCTCCAGCATTTTCAGTGCTTCAAGCAGGGAAGACCGTATCTTTTTAGTATTGAACCAGATAGCCGCTACCGCCGCCGCACATACTCCAAGCAAAATAAAATTCATTATTATATCCGGATCACGCCATGCGGAAACTGCAAGGCCTATGCCCAGCAAAGAAAAGCCTATTGTTTTTATCCAATTTTTCTTATAGACATATTTTTTCTGATAAGCCAGAAACGCTTCGCCCTCTTCATCATTTTTTACATTAAATTCAAATGATAGGTCAGGTTCATTCGCTGATATTTCATATTCCGTTTGGTTTGAAGCATCATTATCTTCTGAACCTGCCGGAAGGATATTTTCGCTGTCCATTCATCTTCCTCCTGTTATCAAGGTCTTATTAAACGTCAAGCTCCTTTACATACTGAGCGTTCTTCTCAATAAAATCTCTTCTCGGAGAAACCTTATCGCCCATAAGTATAGTAAATATCTCGTCCGCCTTTACAGCGTCCTCCATTGTTACCTTTATCATTGTTCTGGAGTCAGGGTTCATTGTAGTTTCCCACAGCTGCTCGGGATCCATTTCACCAAGACCCTTATAGCGCTGAACGTCTACCTTTAGTCCGCTTTCACCTGAAAGCTCTGAAATATACTGATCTCTTTCCTCATCGGAAAAGGCATAGCGCACCTGTTTTCCCCTGTAAACCTTAAACAGTGGAGGCTGAGCGATATAAACGTGCTCCTCTTCTATAAGAGGCCGCATATAACGGAAAAAGAAGGTAAGCAGGAGCGTTCTAATATGAGAACCGTCAACATCGGCATCTGCCATTATAATTACTTTTCCGTAGCGCAGTCTTGAAATATCAAAATCTCCGCCTATAGATGTTCCCAGAGCGGTAACTACAGGCATAAGCTTTTCGTTGCCATAAACCTTATCAATTCTGGCTTTTTCAACGTTGAGCATTTTTCCCCAGAGAGGAAGAATAGCCTGAAACTTTCTGTCTCTTCCTTCCTTTGCCGAACCTCCCGCCGAATCTCCCTCGACGATATATATTTCAGTATTAGCAGGATCTTTTTCTGAGCAGTCGGCAAGCTTTCCGGGCAGCGACGAGGATTCAAGCGCTGATTTTCTTCTTGTAAGCTCTCTTGCTTTTTTAGCGGCTTCCCTTGCCCTCTGCGCCTGAATCGATTTATCGAATATAGACCTTGCTACTGTAGGATTTTCCTCAAGATAATCCATAAGCTTATCGCTCACTATCTTATCAACGAGCGGACGTACCTCAGGATTTCCGAGCCGTCCCTTAGTCTGACCCTCAAATTCGCAGTTAGTAAGTTTTACCGACACTACAGCGGTTATTCCCTCACGGACGTCCTCGCCCATAAGCTTATCTCCGTCCTTGAGAAGATTGAATTTTTTTCCGTATTCGTTGAGGATTTTCGTAAGAGCGTTCTTAAAGCCTATTTCATGAGTTCCTCCGTCGGGAGTATGAACGTTATTAGCAAAAGAAAGCACAAGTTCGTTATATGAATCGTTGTACTGAAATGCGATCTCAGCGGTTATATCGTCTTTTATTCCTGAAATATATATTACCTGAGGCGTTATTGCTTCAAGCCCGCGGGTCTTATGTATATGCTCGACGAACTGTCTTATTCCGCCCTCGTAATGAAGCACCTCGCCCTTATATTCATCGGTTCTCTTATCCTCGAAAACTATTTTAACTCCGGCATTTAAAAACGCCTGTTCCCTTAGCATTTTAAGCAGAGTATCATAATCATATTCCACTGTCTGCTCAAATATCTCTCTGTCTGCCTTAAAGGTAACCTTTGTTCCCGTTTCTGAGGTTTCGCCTGTTATCTTCATTTCTTCGCTGTAATGACCTCTTTCAAAGCGCTGAAAATGAACATTGCTTCCGTCTTTTATCTCAAGCTCAAGCCATTCGGAAAGGGCGTTTACAACAGAAGCTCCGACGCCGTGAAGTCCGCCTGCGACCTTATAGCCGCCGCCGCCGAATTTTCCTCCTGCATGAAGTATAGTATAAACTACGGTAGCAGCGGAAATACCCTCCTTAGCATGTATTCCCGTCGGTATTCCTCTTCCGTTATCAGTTACTCTTATAATATTATCAGGAAGTATTTCAACATTGATCTGGGTACAATATCCTGCAAGAGCTTCGTCGATAGAGTTTGTAACTATCTCATAAACAAGGTGATGAAGTCCTTTAGGACCGGTAGAGCCTATATACATACCCGGCCTTTTTCTAACCGCTTCAAGACCCTCAAGTACCTGTATCTGACTTTCGTCATAGTTTACGTTTTTATCTACCTGAGAAACGCTTTCGTTTTCAATTTCGATGTTATCCAAAAAATAACCTCCTTTTATTAGTCAACAGTATATTTAAACTGTTATTCAGGCTTTATCAGAAATTTATTGCTTTTATCATCCTACTCCGTCAGTAAGCTGCTTCAGGTTTCTTTTCAGAAGCGTCGCACAGGAAAGCTGACTTATATAGACAGTTTCGGTAAGGTCATTATCAAGACATACCGCAAAGCTTTTAGGCATTTCATAGGAGCAGTTCACTACCCTTTTCTTTTTTGAAGCGGTACTGAGAAAATCCTTGGTTATTTTTGAAACCGAAGTATTTTCAATATCAAAGATACCTATAAGTTCTTTTGTATTAATAATATGATCGCCGCCAAGATGGAGAAACATTATTATTTCCTTTCATTCAGCTTTCTCAGCTAATTATTCTTCCGTTTTTTATCCTGTAAAGCTTTCCGCGTTTTCCCTCAAAGGGAACGGAATCGTCGCAGCAGGTTATAAATACCTGCATATCGTTTATTTTAGAAACTACAAAATCCTGTCTTGAAGGATCAAGCTCGCTTAAAACGTCATCAAGAAGAATACAGGGCGCTTCCCCTGTTTCCTCCATAAGGATATATGCCTGAGCAAGCTTCATTACAAGAGCCGCTGAACGATGCTGACCCTGAGAAGCAAAATCTCTTACGGAAAGACCGTTTATAAATCCGCAAAGATCGTCACGGTGTATCCCCTTTTGGGTAAAACCGGCTCTTATATCCTCCTGTCTGTTTTTTTCAAGACATTTGAGATATTCTTCTGAAAGATCGTTTTTATAATCCTGTCTTCCTTCCAGACTTTCAAATACTGTAGAGGAATATTCCAGCTCAAGCTTTTCTTTTCCTCCCGATATTTCATTATAAAGAACAGACGCCAAAGCGCTGAGCTTTTTTGAATAATTATATCTTAAAAGCGATATATATGCTCCCATTCTGGCAAGCTGAATATCCCATACCTCAAGCTCGTCCTTTTCAGATCTGCCTGACGCTATATTTTTCAGCAGCATATTGCGCTGATCTATAATCTGATCATATTTTGATATTACAGAGCTGTATGAAATTTTTATCTGTGATACCGAAAGATCGAGAAACTGCCTGCGATTTTCGGGAGAACCCTTAGAAAGCTCAAGATCCTCCGGTGTAAATACTACACATTCAAGATTTCCGAAAAGCTTTGAGGGAGCTTTAAGCTTTACTCCGTTTAAAAGACAGTTCTTTTCCTTAACGTTAGGTCTTGCCATATTATAAGCTATCGTCTGCTCCCTTATTTTATTTTTGAAGCTAAGTTCTATTCTCATAGAATCGCCGTTTATATCTATCATTCCCTTATCCTTTGTTCCGCGAAAGCTTTTTACTCCGCTGCAGAGCCAGACTGCCTCTATAAGATTGGTCTTTCCCTGAGCGTTATTACCGCAAAAAATATTAAGGGAGCTGTGAGGATATATTTCAATATTCTTTAAATTCTTGAAGCCGTTGACGCAAAGCCTTGTAATATGCATTATTCTACCACGATCTCAGTTGAAATTTCGTCGATTTGTATCCTGTCGCCTTTTCTAACCTTTTTTCCTCTCATTGTACAAAGCTCACCGTTGAATTTTATTCTTTCCTCCGCTATAATTTCCTTTGCAGTTCCTCCGGTTTCGGTAAGTCCCGCAAATTTCAGCAGGGAATCAAGCTTTATATATTCGGTATTTATCTTTACTTTAACTTCTTTATAATTCATATATTATCCTCTTTATCAGTCCTTGGAAAGACGAACAGGCAGAACAAGGAAGGTATACTCCTCTCCGTTTACCGGAACTATCTTCATAGGCAGCAGGCTTCCGCTCATCTGAAGCTTTACCTTATCGTCGCTTACAGCTTTAAGCGGATCAAGAAGATACTTGCACTTAAAGCCTATCTCAATTACCGGACCTGACATATCGACTTTTATTTCGTCTGATATTCTTCCGATCGAGGTTGAGCATTTTATTTTAAGCAGTCCGTTTTCGAAATAGCATCTTACCGGACTCGGCGCTCTTTCATTTATAAGAAGCACTGCTCTTTCGAGAGTCTGGATAAGCTCTCTTCTGTCGGCTATTACTTCAGTAGTGCTTGTCTGAGGTATAGCGCTCTTATATGGGTGAAACTCTCCTTCAAGAAGTCTGGAATAAACAAGATAGCCGTTTATCTCAAAAATAATATGCTTAGGAGAAACAAAGATATTGCAGGTATCCTCATCATTATCACTGAGAAGCTTTGAAACCTCGGAAAGAGTTTTTGACGGAACTACGAATTTCTTTTCACCGCTGAATTTTATATTTTCAGTTCTAACCGCAAGCCTATAGCCGTCAATAGCCGCAAGGTTAAATACACCTCCGTTTATCTCAAAAAGCTCGCCTTTAAGTATAGGTTTTATATCAGACTGTGAAACCGCAAATATAGTCTGATTTATCATACTTTTAAGAGCGGTTTGAGAAACAGGTATTTCCTCAGAGGCTTCCTTTCCGGGCAGCTCAGGGTAATCGTCCGCTGAAAGAGCTGATAGGTTATAGGTAGTAACTCCGCTTGAAAGAGTTACCTGCATATTTTCGTTTACATCCATAAGAATTTCGTCTTCAGGCATTTTCTTTATCATTTCGCTAAAAAGTCTTGCGTTTAAAATAAATTCACCTTTATCGTCAGAGCTTACTGAAATAGCAGTTCTTATTCCGATTTCAAGGTCGTAGCCGGTAAGCTCAAGAAGCGAATTTTCAAGTTTAAGCTTTATGCCCTCAAGAGACGGCATTGCGCAGCGTTCGCTGACGGCTTTTGAAACGTTGGTCACAGCTTCATATATTGACTGCTTATTGCATAATAGCTTCATAATAATGTCCTTTCATACTTGTTTTTATATTTTTCGGCTTAGGTTTTTATTTTTCAACTCTGCTTCGGCAGATATTAAAAGCTGAGTGAGAGTTAAAGCATAACATAACTATTTATTTTTTAGTAGTAGTAGTAGTGTTTGTTGAATATGTTGGAAAGCCGTTAAATGCTTTAAAAACTGAGATCTGGGAGGAGATCTTTTTCAGTTCAAAGTGTTGGGATAAAAGTTGATAATGTTGATAAAAAATTTGCTGTTGAAAGTGTTTGGACAATGTGAGTTGAAAGTTGAATTTATTTAGAAAAAATGTTGAAAACAATAGACATTTGATTTTTAACGGCTTTTTATAATTGAAAACGACAGTGTGAAAAATGTTGGAAAGACTCAAGGAATATCTTTCAGATCCTTTTAAATCTTAAATGTAACTGTTTTCAGAAAATGTTGAAAAGTATGTTGAAATTGTTGAAAAGCCGGAATCTAAACGTCTTTGAGATTTTTAATTATATCGTCGACTGTTTCTTTGAGGTCTGAATTTTTTTTCAGAAGTTCTGCTACATCCTGATAATGGATAGTCATAGTAGAGTGGTTTTTATTCAGCTCATTTCCTATCTGGATATAGGTCATTCCCTTTACTTCCTTAAGCAGATAAATAGTTATTTTTCTGGCAAGGGAAATATTTGCTCTGCGATTGGTCGAACGTATATCGTCGGGAGTTACTTTAAAAGCAGAAGCTACGTCGCTTATAATTCTGTCTACGGTAATTTCAGCAGGATGATTTTCAATCATTATTTCCTTTATTACCCTCTGAGCCATGGAAATAGACGGCTGCTCATTTGTATAGGTAGTAAGCGCTTTCATCTTATTTACCGTTCCCTCAAGCTGACGGATATTTGCTTTTATTTTTTCAGCTATTATCCTTGCAATATTATCTGTAAGCTGAAGATCGAGGACTTCGGCTTTTCGCTTTACTATAGCCATTCTGGTTTCAAAATCAGGCGGCTGTATATCGACCTGAACTCCCAGTGAAAAACGAGAGCGTATCCGGTTTTCAAGCTTGGAAATTTTTGAAGGAGCGATATCAGAGGTAAGGACGATCTGTTTTCCGGCATTGTAGAGATCATTAAAGGTATGGAAAAATTCCTCCTGAATACGTTCTTTTCCCGCAATAGACTGAACGTCGTCCACAAGAAGAAAGTCGGCGTTGCGGTATTTGTCATGAAAGCTTATAGTCTGCTTATATTCAATAGCCTTTACAAGCTCGTTCATAAAATTTTCACCTGTAGTATAAATAAGGTTTATATCAGGCTTTTTCTTTTTGACTTCGTTTTCAATCGCTTTCATCAGGTGAGTTTTTCCAAGACCCGAATCGCCGTAAATAAAAAGCGGATTAAAGGCCTGATTCGTGGTAAGCTCTCCCGAAGCGTCGTTTTTTCCTGCAACGGCTATTGAAAAGGCATAGGCAAGTTCGTTTGACTTTCCTTTTACGAAGTTGTCAAATGTAAGGCTGCTGCTGTACTGGGTAGGAGCAGAAACGGTAGGAGCAGGCTCTTCCAGCAGTTCTTCGCTTTTTTCTTCTTTTGCCTTTACAAGTATTCTTATATCAACGCTGAAGCCTAAAATTTCAAGGAAAGCTTTTTTGAGAACGTCCTCATAGACCTCCATAGTTGTCTTTTTAGTAAATTCGCTGTCTGTAAGCAGAAAAGCAGTATTGTTTTCAAGCTTAAACGGCTCAAGTATTCTTATCCATTTATTAAAGCCGATCTCGCTTACCGAGGGGTCGGCTTCGCAGTATTTTAACACGCCTTGAAACGCCTCGTTAAAAGACTCCATTTTATTTAACCATTCCTTTCATACGATCAAGCGGCAGCTCAGAAAATTCAGGCAGATATCAGCTACCGATAAGAATTTTAAAGCTGAGTAATTTTGTAGATCCTACCGCCTATTTTTATTTTATTCTGAAAAATGGGCACAGAAATCAATTCTATTTAATTATAGCATAACAGCTTAAAAATTTCAAGTCTTATATAATTATTAATAGTGTGAATTTTTTAGAAATCAAAGCTTTTTTCAACGGACACTTAATATATGAAAAAGACAGATGTTATCTACAAGATATAGTACATACATATAAGAGAGTACATAAAAAGTTTAAATATAAAAAAGACTGAGTCACAATAAGGCGGTATCACTGTAAAAAATAAATATAAAATAATTATGAACAGGCTTGACAAAGCATATGCATTTGAGTTATAATGTTTAATTGCAAGGGCTAATTGTCTTTATCCGAGGATTTAGGCATATTTGTCCGTTATTACTTGACGGCGGGAAATCAGTTGCCCGTTAGATCGAAGGGAGGATATTTTAATGAAAAGAACTTATCAGCCTAAGAAGCTTAAAAGAAAAAAGGTTCACGGCTTTATGAAAAGAATGTCTACCAGAAACGGCAAGAAGGTTTTGGCTCGCAGAAGAGCTAAGGGAAGAGCAAGACTCAGCTATTAATATGACGTTACGGCCATATACCATTCAGAGTTTTGATTGGTATAGGGTCTTTCTCTTTTTATTGAAAGAATAATTAATCTTTTATTTTAATTCATAGTAAATTTGATAAAAATTATTTTAATTTTATCAAACAGACAAAGCGCGGCAGAATTCTGCGATCAGGGGACGTTTTATGCTTTTTACTGAAATTCTTAAGGACAACAATTTATTCGTAAGATGCTACAGAAAAGGCAGATATGTGTCTGACAGCATAATTGTCGCTTATTTTATACAGAACGGCCTCCCGTATAACAGAATAGGCATAACTGCGGGAAAAAAGCTGGGAAACGCTGTAGAGAGAAATCGTATCAAAAGGATAATAAGAGCCGCTTATAGGCTTAATGAACAGAAATTTCCTATAGGATTTGATATTGTTTTTGTTGGCAGGAACAATATCAAAGATAAAAAATCGAAGGAAATAGAAGGCTTTATAGAAAAAAGACTTATTAAGGAAATGAACAGGCAGCTGAAAAAGAGCGGCGGATATAAAAAATGAAATATATTCCTATGATGCTTATAAAGCTGTACAGAAAATTTATAAGTCCGCTTTTTCCGGCAAGATGCAGATATTATCCAAGCTGTTCGAGCTATGCGCTTGAGGCTTTTAAAAGGCATGGTTTTATCAAGGGATTTATTTTAAGCGCATGGAGACTGTTAAGATGCAATCCTTGGAGCAAGGGCGGAGTTGATCATGTTCCTGAGGAATTTCATCTTTTTAAATCAAGAAATGAACGAGACGGAAGATAAAAAGGTCTTGATCGTCTCTTTAAATACGGAGGATTATTAATGAGTATATTCGCTACTCCATTGGGATGGATCATGAAGGGCTGTTACGCTCTTGTACACAACTACGGCTTTGCGCTTTTGATATTTACTGTTATAACCAGACTTGTTACGCTTCCGCTGAGCATAAAGCAGCAGAAGGGTACTGCCAGAATGGCAATGATCCAGCCGGAAATCGAAAAGCTGAAGAAAAAATATTCAAAGAATCAGGAAAAGCTTCAGGAAGAAACAATGAAGCTGTACAGCAAGGAAGGCTATAATCCTATGGCAAGCTGTCTTCCTATGATAGTAACTATGGTAATCCTGTTTTCAATGATCCCGGTTATTTACGGACCTTTGACCTATGTATCCAATCTTGACAGGGATTCTGTTGAAAAGAGCAATACTCTTATAACCAACCTTGCGACGATGAGTACCGAGATCAAAAGCAAGGATACGTCTATTGAGAAGCTTTTAGAAGGCTTTAAGAAGGAAGGCAGAGATGACGTTTATGCCGCTCTTAAGGAAACTTTAAGCGATGATAAGAATTATCCAAAAACTAAAAAGGCTATAGATTCGGATAACGAATGGGAAGCTGTTTTAAATGCGGTTGAAAAGCATAACGATATTGATAAGTTTATTACCAATGAAAATTATGTATCTCAGAATCTTGCTCAGTCAAGACCTGAGCTTGTAACCTTTGATTTTGTTGATAAGGATAAAGAGAATGCAAAATATGCGGACATACTTCCTGACGATGTAAGAAAAGAGGCAGAAGAATTTAATTATGAATTTTTTGGACTGTCGCTGGGAGCGATACCTAAGGTAAAAAGTCCGCTTGTTATAATTCCTTTACTGTCATTTATTTTCCAGTTGGCAACTACTGTAGTTTCACAGAAGTTCATGAAGAAAAATAATCCGGCAGCCGCAGGAATGGGCGGCGGAATGAAAATAATGCTTTATATAATGCCGCTTTTCTCTCTGTGGATCGCATTTGCATATCCTGCCGGACTCGGTCTATACTGGATATACTCTTCAATGCTGGCTCTTATACAGACAGTATTCCTAAATGTTGTTTATAACCCCGAGCATGTAAGAGAGCTTGTAGAAAAGGATATTGAAAAGAATAAGAAGAAAAGAAAACAAGGAAAGAAATCCTTTATGGAAAAGGCTCTTGAGGTTCAGGAGATACAGAAGCAGCAGAACGGAGGGGCGGCTTCAAGGAAGACCTATACCGAAGATGATGAAGATGAAGACGACTCGGACAGAAAGCTTTCCAAGGCGGAGCTGAAGGAGCTTCAGAGAAAGAAGCTCAATGAAGCAAGAAGACGAATGGCTGAAAAATACGGCGATGAATATAATGAAAATGATAACTGACAATTTGTCCGATGAATGAAAGGATGATAAAAATGAAACAGATATTTACCGCGGCTTCTGTTGAGGAAGCCAAGCTTGCCGCCTGCAAAGAATTTGGGGCAGAGGCGGAAAAAATCACATTTAACGTTATTGAAGAGCCAAAGAAGAGTATTTTCGGAAAGCTGAAAGGCGAGGCAAAGATAGAAGCAGAATATATTCCTACAAAGACAGACGCAGCATACGGATACATGATAAGCGTTATTAAGGCTATGGGAATAGATGATGTAAAGATAAGCGTAACAGAAACTGAAAACGGAGCTTTATTTGATATAAGCGGCGGCGGTTTTGACGAGCTTATAGGAAGAAAAGGAGAATTGCTTGACGCTTTGCAGTATCTTTCTTCACTGGTTTGCAATAAGATAGACAGGGAATACTTCAGAATATCTACCGATTCAGACGGTTTCCGTGAGAGAAGAAAGAAACAGCTTGAAGAGCTTGCGGTAAAGATAGCAGGAAATGTAAAGAAAAACGGCAGAACCTCTGCGCTTGAACCTATGAATCCCTATGAGAGAAGAATTATTCACGCAGCAGTTTCAGAGATCGAGGGAGTTACTTCTCATTCAACAGGTGAAGAGCCTTACAGAAAAGTAATTATCAGTTCTACTGAAAAGAAATTCAGGGAAGGCGGATTTAAAGGCGGAAAGGGCGGAAAAAGAAACGGTGGACGCCGTGACAGAAAGCCTAAGGCTCATTTTGATATAACTACAAGCTTTGAAAAGGATTATAAAAAGCCTAAGCCTGAGGACAGTCTTGACGCAGGACTTTACGGTAAAATAGAGTTTTAAATAAGTAATTTGAAACGGACGAATTTTTCGTCCGTTTTTTTGTAACCTTTTCTGATAAACAGTGTATATATTAATGAAAACGCTGTTTTCATATCATTGCAATGATAATCAAGGTAAAGGATTGGTTTTGATCCGATGGAAAATAATCTTGCCGTAAGGCTCAGGGATAACGACGAAAAGGCTTTGGATAATATAATTGAAAAATATTCTTCTTACGTTTTTACCGTAGTAAGAAATTTTTCAGCAAGCGTATTGACCGAAGAAGATATTGAGGAGATAGTTATAGACGTATTTGTCAGACTTTGGATCAGCAGAGATAGGGTACAGACCGAAAGACCGCTGCTGCCTTATCTTTCAGTAATTGCTAAAAACTGCGTAAAAAATAAATTTAGACAGCAAAACGGAAATTTGAAAAAGGAAGCTGAAACAGATCTGATAAGCGGCAGTTTTCTAGAAAGTTTTGAAAATAGTCTTGCTTTGCAGGATATATTTAATGCACTGGAAAGTGTATCGGATAATCAGAGGGAGCTGTTTATAAGATTTTATTTTTACGGAGAAAAGCTGGGGCGGATCGCAGAGATCCTCAATATAACGGAATCAAACGCCAAAACTTCGCTTTGCCGAACAAGGAAAAAGGTAAAAAAATATCTGACAGAAAGGGGATATGATCAATATGAAGGATTTAAATAATATTCTTCCGCTGGAAACCGCTGAGCTGCCGGAGGGCACAGAGGAAAGAATAAAAAAATCTGTCAGAGAAAAGATCAAATGCAGCAATGAAAGAGAGGATCAGATCATGATAAAGCCAAAAACTAAAAGAAGAATAAAGCCGTTATTTCTTGCAGCGGCAATAGCTGCACTGGCGGCAGGGTCGGTATTAACTGTAAATGCGGCTACTGACGGCTCGGTAACAGCAAAGCTTAAAATGCTTATAAACGGAGAGGAGGTTGAAAAGGAAGCAGTCGTTAAAGAGAATAAAGACGGAAGCGTTACTTTTGAATTTTCAGACGACGGCTTTGATTCGGAGGAAAAGCAAATAGAAGTCGATGTTGACGGCGAAGAAAGGAATACAGCTGTTGAGCTTAATACTGAACTTGAAGACAGCTCGGCAGAGCAAAGCGGAAGCTGAAAATTTAACTGATAAAGACAGTATTCCATAATAGATATTAAAGCGCAGGCTTATAAATTATTCGGATAAAACGGATATAAGCCTGTGCTTTTATTTACAGGATTTATGATAGGATTTATTTTTTTCAGTAACCAAATTTTACGTTTGTTATCATTGTTTTATCACATAAGGGGGTATAATATAAGTATAGAAACAAAAAGCAAGGATACATAATATCGGATAGCTTTCGGTAAAACGGATCTGTATTGAATATAAAGGAGGAAATGAGTCATGGATAATTTTAATAATAACAGCGGAAATTTTGAAAATCAGAACAGTCAGTCAAACAGCCAGAATGATTCCCAGACTTATAACGGCAGTCAGATGAATGAATTTTCATATAAGCCCGAAAAGAAAAAGAGCAGGGGCAGAAAAGCGCTAACCGGAATTATAGGAGTTTTGAGCGTTGTAGCTATAGGCGCTACTTCAATAGTCGGCTATTCCTTAGTAACAGGAATAGGGACCGAATCGGATTCATCAAGTCTTTCTTCCCAGAGTCAGAGCAGCAAGGCGCAGAACACAAGCGGAAAACCAACGGTAAACAGAGGGAATCTTCCGTCAATCATTCAGCTTGCAACGCCTAGCGATGCAATGACTATACCGGATATTGTCGATAAGGTATCTCCTTCGGTTGTAGGAATATCATGTATGACAAACAGCGGAACAGTTACGGGAACCGGTATTATTATGAGCGCTGACGGCTATATTATCACAAACGCTCATGTAGTAAACGGAGCAAGCGCTATCTCTGTAGTGCTTCCAAGCTCGTATACTGATGAAAGCTCAGGAAATGATGATTCAACGATAGAAGCTGAGCTTATAGGAAAGGATACTCAGACCGATCTTGCGGTCATAAAGATAAATAAGAATGGACTTACTGCTGCGGAGTTCGGAACTTCTGCCGAAATCAAGGTAGGAGAGGTTTCAATAGTGATCGGAAATCCTCTTGGGTTTGATCTTGCCAATTCCGTAACTGCCGGAATTATTTCGGCAACGGACAGAACTCTTACTATTGAGGACAGGACAATGAATCTTATACAGACCGACGCTTCAATAAACAACGGAAACTCCGGCGGTCCGCTTATCAATGCATACGGACAGGTAATAGGAGTAACGTCGGCAAAGGTCGCATCAACCTACGGTGAAGGACTTGGATTTGCTATACCGATAGACGAAGCTACGCCGATAATCGACGATCTTATAAAATACGGCTATGTTACCGGAAGACCGACTTTAGGAATCAGCGGTGAAAACGTAACTGACGTTTATTCGCAGTACTATGATATACCAAAGGGATTCTTTGTAAGAAGCGTTGAATCAGAAAGCGCTGCCGAAAAAGCAGGGATCAAGGTAAACGATATAGTTATAGGTATTGAGGGCAACCTTATTGAGTCTATTGAAGAATTCAACGAGGTCAAGGAAAAATACAAGGCAGGAGACGAAATAACAGTTTCCGTTTACAGAGACGGCGAGATAATTGATAAAAAGGTTACTCTCGGCGAAGCTATAGATAAGAACGAAGAACAACAGAATAATCAGCAGCAGAATAACGGCGGTTATGATAATTATCGTGAGTTCTTTAACCAGTTCGGAGGTTTTTAATACTCCGTTATATTAAATAAGCTTTCTTCTAAATTAAGTTTTCTTCATATTTTTTCATATTCTTTTACTTCAAGGCTAAAGGCTGTTCCGTTAAAAGGGGCAGCCTTTAGCCGTAAGGAAGCAAAGAAAAAATAAAAAGGAGCGGTAAAACCACTCCTTGATTATTGATTATTTTGTATTTTTCAGAGTCCAGCGGAACGGTGCGATCCTTCTTGCGCGGGTATTGTCAATATTCCAGTTGTTAAACGTTGAAGCAGGATCAAAATATCTGTAATCCGTTTTAGCCTTTGATTTATTGAAGCTTATTCCGACACCGGGATTTCTCTGGATTACCGCTCCTATACGGTGATGATCGCGCTCGTAATCAAGAATCTCTTTAGCGGTTATCATTCTTGAATCGCTTACATTGTAAATTCCCTCATATCTTCCCTCGGGGATATTGATGATCCCGTTGATAAAATCGATAAGGTTGAATACGCAGCAGAAAGAAAAGCCGTATTCTCCGTCCTTATATATGTAAGCAACATCGTCCTTGTAATCGTATACCCTGTCGCGAAGATTCTGAGTATATTCTGCCGTATAGACCGGAGCAACTCTTGCAATAACTGGAACGGTATCAGATTTTTTAAACGATTTCATCATATACTTTTCGGAGGTGAGCTTGAGATCAACGTAATTAGAGCTTCCCTTTTCAGGATTTGTTTCGCGGATGGGTTCTCTTCCCTTCTGAGTACCGTAAACCTGCGTAGTGCTGAGAAGCAGGAAATTCTTGACCATATGCTTGTCGGCAAGCTCATAAATAAATTTGTCGCAGAGCTTGCTTTTTTTGATTTCGGCGTCGGTAACATAAGGATCAATATCGTTGTCGACCGAATTTGCCAGATGAACAACAGAGTCGATCTTGTTGCTTGCTATAATTCCCTCTATAGCGTCCTTGTCGGTTATATCGCACTGAACAAAGGTATAATTTGCATCGGTGCCGATATAATCGTTCTTACGGCTGTCTACGCCGAAAACTCTATGTTTTTTCTGCAGCAGATTAGATGTCAGATACATTCCTATCATGCCGCTTGCGCCTGTAATTAGAACTGATGCCATTACAAGTCACTCCTTCCCCAAGAAACAGCATATTATATACATACATTATAACACATATTTTAAATATTGCAAATGGTTTTAGCTGTTTTATAAAAAAGTTTTATTTTATTGATAATTTTGCTTGCTTAAATTTGTGAATTGTGATAAAATTATAATAGCAAAAAGCAACTAATTCCGGTTTATAATTAATTAGATAGATGTATTAATCAAAAGGAGAAATAAAAATTGAGCTATTCGGATCTATTGTTTTTTCTTGGACTGCTGCCGCTGTCCGTTCTTTTTTCTTTTCTTGACAGAAGCGCTGAATATAAAAATTTTATACTTATAATAATCTCGGTCATTTTCTTTGCGTGGGCAAAGCCGATCATAGTCTGCCTGCTTTTTTTGACGGTTATTGCCGAATATCTTATAGGCATAGGAATAGAAAAAAGCAAATCAGCAGGAAAGGCAGGCGCAAGGGCGCTGCTTTTTGCCGATCTGATAATGAATGCAGGTATATTCTTTGTTTTTGCACACAACTATCTTTTTGACAAGGTTGAAATATTAAGCTTTTCCGAGGCAGTTATTCCTTTGGGCGTAGCTTATTATACAGTAAGAGGCTTTTCATACTGCTACGACGTTTATACTGATAAAATAAAGGCGGAGAGAAATATATTCTGCCTGCTTACATATATGGTTTCATATCATTTTATGATAGTCGGGCCGATAGTGAGGTACGGCGATATAGAGCCATATATAAGAAAAAGAACGGCCGGAGGAAGAGAAATAAACGAGGGCCTTAAAATATTTATCCCCGGTCTTGCAAAGGTATTGCTGCTTGCTCCGGTATTTTCGGGAATAAAGCTTGCAGGACTTAACGGAGAAGAGATCACGCTGCTGGGCTGCTGGCTGGGAATGATCTCATTTTTCGCCGAGGCTTATTTTATATTTACAGGAATGTCGGATATGGCGAGAGGTCTTGGAAAAATGAACGGCTTCAATTATCCCGAAAACTATAGGGAACTTGGAGTAAAAGGTCTTTTTACGGGTCTGCTGGAAAGCTTCAATACTACGCTCGTTAAATTTTTTGAAGAGGTTTCTGAAAGGGCGGGCAGAGGAAAAAAGCTGCTTACTGCGGTATGTACGGTACTCTGCTTTGCGGCGGTCATGATCTGGTACGAGGCAAGGCTGAATTTTCTTATAGTCGGAATAGCGGCGGGGATAATTGCTGTACTAGAGAAATACGCATACGGCAGAAAGCTTGAAAGGCTTCCGTCGGCAGTTAAGTTTATATACGTTTTTATTCTCAGTATGATATTATTCGGCGGTCTTTATTTTTCAAGTATGTACGGTTACAGGAAATGGCTTCTGGCGCTTGTCGGAACAGGAACGGAATATGAGCTGAGCGTTGCAGTAAAAAACGCGGTTTTAAACAATATTGTACTGATCGTTATTGCTTTTATAAGCGTTTGCCCTGTAATAAGAAAGCCTTTGCTTTCAGCGGCAGAAAGATATGGGGAAAGGTCGGCAAGAGCATACGGACAGGTTATGATATGCAAAACTGCGGCAAGGGCAATGGTTCTGCTTTTATGCGTTATTACTGCGGCGGCAAAGCTAGCGGTCTAGTCAGAGAGGTTTTAGCTAATGGATAATAAAATAAATCAGTTAAATTTAAACGCTGAAGAAGAAGCCGAATTTATTTTACCGGACGAATGTGAGGAAAGCCAAAAGGCTTTGGAGGAGATAAACAGGGAAAATCTCAAGTCTCAGTATGAGTTTATAAATCTTATAACTCTTGCGTTTATAATGCTCTGCGCCGCTTCGGTATTTATTATTTTTACAAGCAGCAAGAAATTCGGAGATGAGGGGAATAAGTTTTCGGTACAAAGGCTTGTTTCGGGTGAATATACGGCTGAAATACAAAGCAGATATGAAAGTACGGTTCCGTTTCCGGAGCAGATAAAATGGCTGGAAGAGAGGATCTCGCTTTTTTATGGGTTTGGAAATAAGGTTTCTGATCCTATGGGAGGAACTTCTCAGGAAACTGACGAAAAGCCGAACAGCTTTGATGAGCCGGAGGAAAATCGCCACGAAGAAAAGACAGTAACTACAGCGGCTTCAGCGGAAAAGAAAACTGAAACGGAAAAGCCAAAGGAAACAGCTCCGGCTTATAATACTACATATAAAAGGACTACTTCGGAAACGACTACAACGACATCTGAAACTACTTCGGCAACGACAACTAATAATAACGCTCCGCAGGTAAATACGACGGTAACCGTACCGCCGGTAACTACAGCAAAACCTACGGAAACGACTACAAAGACTACAACTGTGAAAACGACGACAACAACAAAGACTACGACCGAACAGACCGAGCCGACGGAGGACAGCTCCGAAATCACGCCGGAGGGTGAATAAAATGACGCAGCGCCAATCAAATCCCTTTCGGCTGTCCGAAGATAACAAAAGGTATCAGACCTACAGCTATTATCTTAAAAAAAGATTCGGAAAGAAGGTATTCAAGGTACCGCTTAATATTGATCTTGGCTGTCCGAACAGGGACGGAACAAAGGGAACGGGAGGCTGTATATTCTGTTCGTCAAAACTGAGCGGAGATTTTGCAGGCGATCCATGCGACGATATAAGGATTCAGTATGAAAACGTAAAGAAAAAAATGAACCGCAAATGGGCAGACGGACTATGTATTCCTTATTTTCAGGCGGGGTCAAATACCTACGGAGATACTCAGCAGCTGAGAAGAATGTTTGAAACAGCGCTCGGGTTTGAAAGCTGCACAGGTCTGAGCATTGCTACGAGGGCGGATTGTATAGACGCGGAAAAGGCGGATATGCTGGCGGAGTTAGCAGATAAAACGTATCTTACCGTTGAGCTTGGCTTGCAGAGCGTTTATGATAAAACAGCTTTGATCTGCAATAGATGTCACACTTTTGAGGATTTTCTTAACGGCTTTATGCTGCTGAAAGAGCGCAGAATTAACGTATGTGTTCATATTATAAACGGTCTTCCTGAGGAAACACAGGATATGATGGTAAATACGGCGAAAGTTTGCGGAGAGCTGGGTATTCACAGCATAAAAATACATCTTCTGCATATTTTAAAGAATACAAGGCTTGCACAGATCTATGAAGCAGGCGGGATAGAACCTATGAGCAGAGAGGCGTATGTAAATACGGTATGCGATCAGCTGGAGGTCATACCGGAAAATGTAATAATACAGCGGGTGACCGGCGACGGAGCAAAGGACGATCTTATAGCACCGCTGTGGAGTTTGAAAAAATTCTGTGTAATGAACGAGATAGACAAGGAGCTTTTAAGAAGAAACAGCTATCAGGGCTGCCGCTTATAAAAACAGCCTGAAATAATTTAGTTTTACGGAGGCAGAAAAATGAAAAGATCAATGACTTTAAGCTATGAGGTCGGAAACGGACTTTATCTGAATATAACAAATAAATGTCCTTGCAACTGTACCTTTTGTATAAGAAACAACGGCGACGGGGCATACGGTTCCGATCCGCTGTGGCTTGAGCATCAGCCGACTGCGGAGGAAATAATCGAGGATCTGAAAAAAAGAAAGCTTGACAGCTATGATGAAATAGTATTCTGCGGGTACGGAGAACCTACCTGTGAACTTGAAATATTAAAGACAGTTTCCGGCTATATCCGATCGGTAACAAAAACTCCTGTAAGGATAAATACCAACGGCTTGTCAGACCTTATAAACAAGAGAAATACAGCTCCGGAATTTAAGGGGATCGCTGATACGGTATCTATCAGCCTTAACGCTTCAACAAAAGAGGAATACGATAAGGTAACAAGACCGTCTTTCAGGGGTTCAGACTGCTTTGCCGAGATGCTTGACTTTGCCGCAAGGGTCAAAGATTATGTTCCGAATGTAATGCTTACCGTAGTAGATATAATCGGAGAAGAGGAAATAAGAAGGTCAAGGGAGATAGCTGAAGGTATAGGAATCCAGCTAAGGGTAAGGGAATATATACCCGACTGAAAATAAAGCAGAAAAAATGATTTTACCTGCGCTTATCGGATAAAATCATAACGTAAAATATTGAAAGGAGGGCATATTCCCTATCGGGAGTATGGTCTGAGTATGACAGAAAAGCCATGGCGGAAGAATCTTATAAAAATTGAACCCTATACGGCGGGGGAACAGCCTGACTCTGAGGATATAATAAAATTAAATGCCAATGAAAATCCGTACCCTCCGTCGCCTATGGTACAAAGGGCGATACATGAATTTGACGCAGAGAGGTTAAAGCTGTATCCCAGTATGGACGCTTCAGAGCTGAGAGAAGCCGCGGCGGAATATTACGGTTTAAAAAAGGAAAACGTTTTTGCCGGAAACGGCTCGGACGACGTGCTTGCTGCTGCGTTCAGAGCGTTTTTCAATTCTGATGTTCCAATTGCTTTTCCTGACATTACCTATTCATTCTATCCTGTCTGGTGCAGTCTTTTTAATATACCTTACAAAACCTATGCAGTCAATAATGACTTTGAGATAAATATTGAGGACTATTATGCCCCAAACGGAGGAGTAGTTATTCCGAATCCCAATGCTCCTACGACTCTTGACCTCGGAAGAGATAAGATCATCACTTTACTGGAGCATAATAGGGACTGTATCGTAATAATTGATGAGGCGTACATTGATTTCGGAGGAATATCTTCCGCCGAACTGATAAAGAAATATGACAATTTGGTGGTAACTCAGACTTTCTCAAAATCAAGGTCGCTGGCAGGTATGAGAATTGCCGCCGCTTTTGCCGATCCTGAGCTTATCTCTTATATGGAAGCTGTAAAGGATTCATACAATTCATATCCGGTCGACAGTGTTGCTTCTGCGGCAGCGGCGGCAGCGCTGAAAGACAGAGATTACTATAAGAAAACAACGGCTGAAATTATCAGAACAAGAGATAATTTTATCGCTGTACTGCGCAGTATGGGCTTCAGGGTACTTGACAGCAGAGCAAATTTCGTTTTCTGTACTCACCCGAAGTTTAAGGCTAAGGATATATTTGAATATGCGAAGTCAAAAAAAATATACATACGGTATTTCAATAAGCCGAGAATCGATAATTTTCTAAGGATAACTATCGGTACGGACGATCAGATGAAGAAGCTTGAAAAAGTTTTGGAAGAGTTTATTTCTGGATGAGAACATCAGGCTGTCAGAAAAATTCGATCTGACAGCCTTTTTTTTCTGCATAGTATGCAATATAGGAATCACGGCTGTTTTCGGCGCAGATAAGATTAGAGCTTCTGTCTATCATATATCTATCGGCTTTTTGGTAGGAATCACTGCCGCAGTGAAAGTCGATCTGAAAAACAGAATCAGCTTTTTCGTGTATGCTGTAATAACGCTCGCGCCATTTTTCAGGCCACTTTACAGCTTGTTCTTCATACGGAATAACAAGCTTAAGAGCAATTAAAAAGTTTTCCTTGAGCGAGGTCAGGATCTCCGCAGAATAGATCGGCACGCCCATTTCACAGTTGGTATAAAAGGTTTTGATCCCCTTTTTGTAACAATCAAGAATTTTTTCAAATAAAATAAGCTTGCAGTTATTTTCTTCGTCTTTTGTCATTATTGAATTAAAATCGCCCGCGATAGTACAGGCTTTGTTCATTTGAGAATTCATGCTTGATCTCCTTTATAATAAAATTATTACTTATTATATCATAAATATTTAATATACGCAACTGCGTATATTAAAAGTGGAAAACTTTGTTACAATATCCGTAGAGGTGTTGTAAATGAAGGTTAAAAATATGGTAGTTAAAAGGATCATGGATCTGTGCCGGGAAAGAAGTATAACTCTAAACGAATTAGCTAATCGTTCAGGTCTTACTCCCTCGACGGTTTATTCGATAACGGACGAAGCAAGGAAAAATATATCTGTCGTTACCGTTAAAACGATTTGTGACGGTCTTGAAATTACGCTTGGAGAATTTTTCAGCACGGAAGAGTTTGATAATCTGCCGCAGGAGATTGAATAAAGTTCTGATAATATTATTTTATCTGAATTACAGATAAAAGTCAATATCTTAACCGCAGATATGCCATAATATTTGTGGGTGATAAAATATGTATGAGCATATAAAAGGTCTTCGGCAGGACAGGGATCTAAAACAGAAGGAAGTTGCTGAATATCTTAACGTTTCGCAGAATACTTATTCTCAGTATGAAAACGGGATCATTTCTCTGACCGCAGAGATACTTGTGAAGCTTGCGCGTTTTTACGGAACAAGCGTAGATTATCTTCTCGGCGAAACCAATATCAAAGAACCGTATCCTAAAGGACAGCAGGAAAAGCCGGTAAAACAGAATATCCCGTGAAAAATTGATCAAAGTACAAAAAAGCGTACTGCAAAACGGAGCTTTTGCACAGAAGTCCAGACAAACGGACAGTTTGTCCTGTATAATATAATTACTGAATTAATTATACAGGAGGAAATAAAAATGCTGGAGGTAATTGCGCTTGTTTCACTGGTAGTCATAGGCATAAACGGTATATGTGAATTTTTAGGGCTTCTCGGAGACAGCGGAGATAAAAAGAAAAGGGATATTTATACTGAAAAGACCTATTACAGGTAACAGCAGTACGGTTGAAATAACCGCCGTTATATGCTATACTTAATAATATTGCATAATAAGCTATGAAACGGAGGTAAATGTCCGAAGCTTTTCGGGCGTACATATGGAAACAGCGATCTTAATTATACTTATCAGCTGTGCGGTAATGCTGATAATTCTTATTATCAAGCAGAAAGGCGGCAATAACGGAGAGGAATTGTTGTCCCGCCTTGAAAAATTGCAAGGAGAGCTTTCGGCGGAGCAGAGCCGGCTCAGGCAGGAGCTTTCCAACAATGTGTCAAATTCTATGGGAACAATGGGCGGTATGCTTTCGGAAAATCAGAAAAGCTTTGCTGAGAGTCAGGAAAAAAGGCTTCTGGAAATGGACAGGCATATAGTAGAAAAGCAGCAGGAAATGACTGCTTCGGTTCAGGCTCAGCTAAGGATTTTTGAGGAGCGTCTTAAAACCCTTGAAACTACGA
This sequence comes from Hominimerdicola intestinalis, assembly GCF_054655215.1. Lineage (NCBI taxonomy): Bacteria > Bacillati > Bacillota > Clostridia > Eubacteriales > Oscillospiraceae > Hominimerdicola > Hominimerdicola intestinalis. The sequence goes on along the minus strand of NZ_BAAHNZ010000001.1, from coordinate 156,139 downwards.
ACCAGCAGAAGCTGGAGGATATGAGAAGCACTATATCAAAGCAGCTTACGTCGATACAGGAGGATAATGCAAAGCAGCTTGACAAGATAAGAGGCACGGTTGACGAAAAGCTTCAGGAGTCGCTTGAAAAGAAAATGAACGAATCCTTTAAGCTTGTAAGCGAGCGGCTGGAGCAGGTATACAAGGGACTGGGAGAAATGCAGACTCTTGCTTCGGGAGTCGGCGATCTGAAAAAGGTGCTTTCAAACGTAAAGACAAGAGGTATTCTCGGGGAAATACAGCTGGGCGCTATATTGCAGGAGATCCTTACGCCGGAGCAGTATGAAACGGAAGTCCCTACCGTTCCCAACAGCAGGGAGCGGGTCGAATTTGCAGTCAGGCTTCCCGCCTCCGACGGGGGAGAGCATATCTACCTGCCTATTGACAGTAAATTTCCGGGAGATACTTACGCTGCTTTGCAGGACGCATATGAAAGCGGCAGCGCAGACGCTGTAAAATCGGCGTATAAGAATCTTGAGGGAATAATCAAGAAGTGTGCCAAGGATATTCATGATAAGTATATATGCCCGCCGTATACCACAAGTTTTGCGGTAATGTTCCTACCATTTGAAGGACTGTATGCCGAGGTGGTAAATCACGGACTTGTGGAGGTTTTACAGCGTGACTACAGCGTTAATATAGCCGGGCCGTCTACAATGGCAGCTATGCTCAATTCCCTCCAGATGGGATTTAAAACCTTGCAGATACAAAAGCGCAGCAGCGAGGTATGGCAGGTTCTGGGGGCGGTAAAAACCGAATTCGGTAAGTTTGAGGAGGTGCTTTCCTCCGCCAGAAACCGTATCCGTCAGCTGGACGACGATCTTGATAAGCTTGTCGGCGTAAGGACAAGGGGCATTAACCGTAAGTTGAGGGAAATAGAACAGCTAGATTCAGAAGAAGCGGAAAAGCTGCTGTCGGTAAGCGGCGAATAGCTGCTTTATAGAAATTAAATACATAAAATAAAACAGGCGAACACATACCTCTGTCGTAACCGCAGTAAAGGTATGCGTTCGCCTGATTAAGTTAGTAAGGTCAGGATTTAAGAGGTTTTTCCGTCGTTATAGGCTTCGTTTTCAACAGTATAGGCGGGATTTGAAAATGGATACAGCTGTTTGAATTCGTTAAAATCACCCTCTGAATGATTTGAGCCCTGAGGTATCAGCCCTGTACAGTCGTTAGCGGAGCAGGAGGGATTATAGCCTTCAAACGGCACTGTTCTACCGTCCGGAGAATTTTTATCGTACTGTTCGGCGCAGGTTCGCAGCTCTTTAAAGGCTTCGGCGTTTTTTTCAAGCAGGCTGCTCTGCATCTGCGGTGAAAGAGATTCAAAGAAGCGGCGGCTTGAAGCGTCGTTTTCAAGCAGATCCCTTAGGGAAGAATTTTTTTCAGACATAATTATTGCAATGCTCCCTGACGAGAGCATTCCTCCTTTCAGACCAGTTTATATTTACAGTTTATATTATTTGTCCTTACGGAAGAAATAAACATGGGATTTTCAGGGCATACGAATATGAAATTTTAAGAAAACAGAAGATAAAATAAGAAAACAAGAGCATATATGAGATAAATTAAATCGTATATTGCTTTTTGACTTAAAAAGTCATAAGACCAAACTTGCGGTTCAAATGAACCTGTGCTATAATCATAGTATCGTAAGACACGAAGAAAAGAACTTGAAAGAATGTGAATTACGAAAAATAAAAAAGATCTGAAAAGCATGGGGTGCGACGGAAATTTAAATGCTTTTAGGATCAATGGGGAGAACTGCCTGCGGCTGTACAGCCGTACGGAAAACAATGCAGTCAGATTCAGAAAAAGTAAGCTGTATAGTCGGGTACGGCAGCAGGACCCAAAAAACAAAACGGATAAGATCAGACAATTCAGGCAAAATGCAAAACGCAGAAAGGAACGGTGAAAAAATATGCTGGACAAATTGCCGGGAACGGCGCTGGATTTTGACGCAAAGGCGGAGGAGGACGCTTTTTCACTTATCGAGCCGATTTTATCGGCAACCGGAGGACTGACCCTTTCACAGCTTTCGACTTTGACGGGTCTTGAAGGTTCGACGATACAGAATTGGATAAAGCGTGGCTGGGTAACTCCGGCGGTAGGGAAAAAATATACCGAACGTCAGATAGTACGAATACTTCTTATCAATATTCTAAGAGGAACGATGAAGCTTGAAAATATTGCGGGTCTAATGGCTTATATCAACGGAAGGGTTGACGATATGTCCGACGATATACTTCATGATACCGAGCTTTACAATCTGATGTGCAGACTGCTTTGCATTATGTCAAAGAAAAATCTTCACAGCCGTGACGAGATAGCTGAAGAAACAGATAAAAATCTATCTCCCGAATATATCGGCGAACAGAGAAAAAGGCTCAATGAGGTACTTCTTATACTAATTATGGGATACAGGGCTTCGTATTATAAGCGTCAGGCGGAGAGGGAGTTTGAAAAGCTGAATATTATTTAGGTCAGCAAAAAATATGGGGAAGAAGTCAGGCATAAAGAAAAACACACATATACAGCGTTATGATCAGGCTGTATAAAATCACATTAAAACGGAGGAAATAATATGCTTAATTCAAAAGTTGTGGACATCGGACCTAAAAAGAAAACTGGAAAGCTGATAGGTATAATCGTATGTGCTGTTGTTATTCTTATACTTGTTATATCATCGGTAGCTATAGTTCCGGCAGGTGCGACAGGCGTTATTGTTACATTCGGAAAGGTATCTGAGGGAACCTATTCGGAGGGCTTTCATCTAAAAGTGCCATTTGCTCAGGAGCTTGTAGTCGTATCAAATAAGATACAGGTATATGAGGCGGACGCAAGCGCAGTATCAAAGGATCTTCAGACGGTAAGCTCAAAGATCGCAGTAAATTTCAGGGTACGCAATGATTCATCGGCGATGATCTATAAGAACATAGGCGCAGATTATCAGTCTGTTATACTTATGCCTGCCGTTCAGGAATCTATGAAGGCAGTAAGCGCAAAATATACTGCGGAGGAGCTGATAACCGAGCGTAATCAGGTCGGAAGCGAGATCAAGGAACAGCTTGAATCGAAGGTGTCCGATTACGGTATCCAGATCGAAAAGTTCAATATTGTAAATTTTGATTTCTCTGCAGAGTTTAATAACGCAATAGAGGCAAAGCAGGTCGCAGAGCAAAATCTTATAAAAACCAAAACCGAGCAGGAGCAGCAGATCGTGATCGCAGAGGCGGAGGCAAAGAAGAAAACAATTGCCGCCGAAGCTGACGCAACTGCAATAAAAACCAGAGCCGACGCTCAGGCAGAGGCAAATAAGGTTCTTTCAGAATCTATAAACGATACGCTTATAAGGTATGAAACGATAGACAAATGGGACGGCGTACTGCCAAAGGTAGCTTCGTCTGCCAATCCTCTGGTAAGCCTGGATCTTGACGAAAAGGCCGCTGTAAAAGAGGGCGAATAACAGAGTATATCTCAGCGGAGTTTAACAGCTCCGCTGTTTTTTATATATACGGATAAGTGAATTTCGGCCTGCTAAAAATTTTATAAAATATAAATATATGAAATATGTACAAGCGGTCAATCACAAATTTGTGCAAGTTTTTTCAGGATTTTTGTATACAAACTACAAAAAGTATGTTATAATAAGCATACGGCACAAGCCGAAGATAAATTATACCGAAAGGGGACTTTGTTATGAGATCAATTATTACGATAAGCCGTGAATTTGGCAGCGGCGGACGGGAAATAGGTCAGAAGCTTGCTGACGAAATGGGTATAGGATTTTATGACAAAGAGCTTCTTGAAATGGCTTCAAAGGAAAGCGGTATCTGCGAGGAGCTGTTTGTTAAGCACGATGAAAGCTATACCAACAGCTTTTTGTATTCACTGGTTATGGGAAACTATCCCGTAACGGCAGACGGCAGGCTTAATCCTGAAATGCCGTTGAATCACAAAATATTTTTGGCTCAGTTTGAAACTATCAAAAAGCTGGCGGATAAGGGTCCCTGCGTTATTGTCGGAAGATGTGCAGATTATGTGCTTAAGGCAAACAGCAATGTTATAAATTTCTTTATTACGGGAAATATGACCCAGAAAAAGAAGCGTATCTTAGAGCGCTACGATATTGAAAAGAATAAGGTCGAGGATTTTATACGGAAGACTGATAAGCGCAGAGCAAATTATTATAATTATTATTCCGATATGAAATGGGGAGAGGCGAAGAATTATGATCTTTGCATCAACTCCTCAAAGACGGGAACTGAAGGCGCAGTAATGCTTATGAAGGAATATATAAGGATAAAAGAGGGTATGACAGAGTAAGGCTGTCAATACCGTGGATAACAGAGAATGATTTTTAATATATAAGAAAAGAGTTTATCTATAGAATTTTTCTTTTCAATTCATTTTACTTTCCTTACTTACAGAAAAAAGCCGTCCCTAAAGGCGGCTTTTTTCATGTTTGATCCCGTCTTAATTATTCAAGCTGACTGCGCATTGATGCCAGCAGCTTTTTTTCACGCCTTGAAACCTGTACCTGAGTCATGCCCAGAATCCTGGCCGTATCGGTCTGAGTTCTGTTTTTAAAATATCTTAGAAAAATAAGCTGCCTGTCCTTAGGCTCAAGGCGGCTCATTACCTGCCTGAGAGAAAGCGAATCGGTTATCGTCATATCAGGCGGAGGAGTCGGTATATCGATCTGACCGTGCTCTGAATCATCGCCGGATTCGGTAAGGCTTATTGGCGGTAAAGCGACGTTAAGAGCTTCTACAACGGCATCGCAGGATTCGCCGGACAGTTCGCAAAGCTCGTCTACCGTCGGTTCCCTGCCCTCGCCGGCAATGAATTTTTCCCGGCAGCGCGAGATCCTCATTGAAAGCTCCTTGATACTTCGGCTAACCTTTATTGTTCCTCCGTCACGAAAAAGTCTTTTTATTTCGCCGAGGATCACAGGAACCGCGTAGGTCGAAAATTTGACTCCACGTTCAGGATCAAAAGCCTTTGAAGCTTTTATAAGACCTATGCAGCCTGCTCCGTAAAGGTCATCGTATTCAATTCCCTTTCCGCGGAAACGGTTTGCACATAGGTGAACAAGCCCCAGGTTTTCTTCTGCGAGCCTGCCGGATTCTTCGGTTTTGGTTATCATCGGAATGCCTTTCGGGTTTTCAGTGTTTTTTCCATGACAACGGTAGTTCCTTTTCCCTTCTGACTGCGTACCTTTATTTTGTCCATAAAGCTTTCCATTACCGCAAAGCCCAGACCGGCCCGCTCTTCCTCAGGGGCGGTAGTAAACAGCGGCTCCATAGCTTTTTCTACATCGTCAATACCGCAGCCCTTGTCACGTATTTTTATGTAAACCCTGCCCTTGTCGAGTATCCGAACCTGTATAAATACCTCTCCTACAGTATCACGGTAAGCGTGTACGATACAGTTTGTTACCCCCTCCGAAACGGCGGTCTTTATTTCAGACAGCTCGTCTATCTGCGGGTCAAGTTGCGTAAGAAAGCCCGATACCGCTATTCTTGAAAAACGCTCGTTTTCCGAGTAGCTCGGAAAGCTCAGTTTCATTTCGTTTACTGCTGTTTGCTTCACTTTTAACATTCCTCTCGATATTTATTTATTTTCAGCTGAAAGCTGCTTGTCCTCTGTGTCTGCACGGGACTTGGATAACTCCGGATTGCCCGGATCCTCCTCAGGAGAAGAGCAGGAAATAATTCTGCTAAGCCTGTGTAGTCCTGCAAGCTGCATTACCTTTCGTATATACGGCGGCGGATTTGCAGTCAGAACCTCTCCGCCAAGCTCGGTCATTATCTTGTAGCGGCCCATGACAAGTCCTATTCCCGAACTGTCCATAAAGGTTACGTTCCTGAAATCAATAATAAGGGTTTTAGGGCTATATTCCTTTATTGAACCATCTATCTCGCCGCGTATGTATTTTGCAGTGTGATGATCTATATCGCCGTATATAACAGCGGTAAGCTTTCTTTCCTCTCTTTCGGGATAAATTTTAACGTCCATATCGGTCATTCCTTTCGCAGTTTTGTTTTCTGAATAAAATAATAACAGCTTCCGTCAGAGAATTTTGTCGGAAGCTGTTGGACGGTTTTGTGCCGTCAGCGTATTTTTATATAGCCTATGTAAAAACAGGCAATGTAAAAAAATTGAACATAATCAAATTTGCGTCACATCAAGCAGCGCACTTTGTATCGAATTATGAAGAAATGTTTCATTTATTTGCTATTAAGAATATATTCGCACGGAAATTATCGCTGCAATTAATAAACATTTTATTAATTGCGTGCAATTGTTCTGAAAACGTGCCTGAGTTTAGAATGATTTAATTCTTTGTAAAACAATATGCACAAAAAACAAGAGAAGTTATTAGACATAATAAACAAATGTAAAAGTTGCACAAAAAAACATCACTCTTAAACGTTTAAGTAAACTTGACAAACTACCGTAAAATTGATATAATTAAGATTAGCTAAATGAGCCCTTTTTGACATATCTGATAAAAAAACAGCTTCAAAACTGTGCAATATTGTTAGTCTTTTGAACAATTTCACTAGATATTGTGGTGAAATTTGTGCAAACCACTATATGTTTATATTGCACAAAGATTTGTGCGTTTTTTAGGCAAAATGCAAAAAATACGGTAATATTTTTATGGTCAAATTGCATGAAAATATTTCTTTTTTCAGAAAGGTTTGCGCTTATGGATGTTATTCTTTCGACAGAGGGTCTCTGCCGCGATTTTAAAATCGGCGACGGAAGTATTGTTTCGGCGCTGAAGAACATAAATATTGAAATAGAAAAAGGCAGGCTGACGATTCTCAGAGGACGTTCCGGAAGCGGAAAGACTACCCTTATAAATATTCTCGGCGCGCTGGATAAACCCACAAAGGGAAAGGTAATGTTCGGCGGCAAGGATATTACAAGGCTTTCTGAAAAAAAGAGGGACGAGATAAGACGCTATGAAATGTCGTTTGTATTTCAGTCGGTGGCGCTTATGTCGGGCATGACCGCATATGAGAATGTCGAATTCGGTCTCAGGCTGGCGAAATACCCCTATGATCAGAGGGATAAACGGGTGCGAGAGGTACTGAAAAACGTAAATCTCGATAAGCGTATGTTTCACCGGCCGGGGGAAATGTCGGGAGGAGAACAGCAGAGAGTGGCGATCGCCAGAGCGATAGCGCATAATCCTGCTATAGTATTTGCTGACGAGCCTACAGCCGAGCTTGATACGGGAACTGCGCTTCACGTTGTAAAGCTTTTTAAGGAGCTTGTCGCTGATCATCAGATGACAATTATCATGACGACTCACGATCCGAGTATGATTGATATTGCCGACCGCGTTTATACGCTGGAGGACGGTGAGATTATTGAGTGACGCTATGACCTCTGACAATATAATAACAGCCGATAATGAAAAATACATGATCAGGTGTGAAAACCTGGTGAAAATTTACAAGACTGACGAAATCGAAGTCGTTGCGCTTCAGGGTCTGGATCTGGACGTTGAGCGCGGAGAACTGATGGCGATTGTCGGCAATTCCGGCAGCGGAAAATCAACACTTTTGAATATGCTGGGTGGTCTTGACAAACCCTCGGCGGGAAGTCTTTTCGTTGACGGTAAGAATCTGCTTAAATTCAGCGATAAGGACTATATGGAGTATAAGCGGAATACCGTCGGCTTTGTTTGGCAGAATAACGCGAGAAACCTTGTGCCGTATCTAACAGCGGCACAGAACGTCGAGCTTCCTATGCTGCTTAAAAGCCAGCGGCGCCGCAGGGAAAGAGCGCTTGAGCTGCTTGATAAGGTAGGTCTTTCGCACCGCAGGAATTCAAGGCTTGATCAGATGTCAGGAGGAGAGCAGCAGAGGGTTGCGATAGCCATTGCTCTTGCCAACAATCCAAGGCTTCTTTTGGCAGACGAACCGACAGGTTCGGTCGATACAAAGACTTCAAATGTTATCCTGGATATATTCAAGGAGCTTAATAAAACAGAACATATAACGGTAGTTATAGTTACGCATGATGTTAAGCTTGCCCGCCACATTGACAGAGTCGTGGCGATAAGAGACGGAAGAACCAGCTCGGAGATAGTAAGAAAGCGCTCTTATGTAGAGGAGCTTAATGAGCTTGGCGATATAGTTAGGGTCGAGGACGAGAGTCAGGACATTCACGAGGAGCTTGTAGTGCTTGACCGTTCGGGAAGGCTTCAGCTTCCTAAGGATTATATGGAGGCTCTTGAAATAAAGGGCGGAGATAAGGTAAAGGTCGAGCTTGACCGTGAGGATAAGAAGCTTTATCTTTTCAAGTCGGGATAGACCTTGGTACATTACTTATTTTTACGGCGGCGCAAGCTGCCTTGAGCCTAAGCGGGCTTTATACAGCTTTTTGGGGATACGCAGCTATACTATTTATAATATATAGGTTTATAGGACGGTTTCTTCAGGAAAGATATTTGCAAATAATTAGGAAAGGTGGATTCATAAGTGAAGAACACAATGTTTAGGCGTGTTATCTCATCTGCACTGGCAATGGCGCTTGCGGCTACAAGCTGCATGACCGTACTTGCAGACGCTGAACAGACTGACGGTTCGGCGGCAGGAGCTACAGACGACAGCACTCTAGGCAAACAGGAGATTTCTGCCGAGCTGGTTGACGCAAGCAACCGTGAAAACGCATACAGCAATTATGTTAAAAAGTACGCGGATGCGGCAAGACCCGATCAGGAAGTTATTATTAACGGAGCTGATTTCATCAATAAGAGCGACGACGCTGATATATCGGTCGCGTCTGTTGACGGCGAAGACAACGTAATGCAGTGGACAAATCAGGAGGGCAGCGTTACCTTTGAATTTGAGGTAAAGGAGTCCGGCGTTTACAATATCGAGGCTTATTATGAAGCGCTTGCCGGAGGAACTACTTCCGTTGAGTTCGCATTGCTTATAGACGACGTTTGTCCCTATACGACTGCGTCGAGGATCACGCTGTCAAAGAGATGGGTAAACGAAACAGAGATCCTTCAGGACGTTAAGGGAAACGATATACGTCCGGGACAGGTAGAGGAGGTCTGCTGGCAGACTTCTCCCCTAAAGGATATTGACGGTCTTTTCAACGATCCGCTGCAGTTCTACATTGAAGCCGGAAAGCATACGCTGACGCTTCAGTCAACAAAAGCTCAGTTTGCTCTTAAATATCTGAAGCTTTATCAGTATAAGGCGGCTGAGCCTTATACGGCTCCGAGCAGCGAGGAGATAAACGCTTCGAGCGCCGATATTATAAAGCTTGAGGGCGAAACCGCCGATTATAAATCTGACAGAACGCTGTTCCCTACCAATGACAGAAATTCATATCTTACGTCATCGGCCACGGGAAGCAGTCCGACAAAAACAAAATATAACACCATAGGTAAGGAAAGCTGGACTCAGGCTACTCAGGCGATAACCTGGAAGGTAAACGTAGCTAAGGACGGATATTACAGAATCGGTATCCGCGCAAGACAGGACTCGCAGAGAGGAATGTACTCCAACAGACGCCTTTACATAGACGGAGCAGTTCCCAACGCAGAGTCGGGTCAGATAAAGTTCTATTACAGCACTGACTGGCAGCTTACCGTTCCTTCGACAGCGGACGGTCAGGAGATGTATTACTATCTTACCGCCGGAGTTCACGAGCTTACGCTTGAGGCTATACCCGGAGAGATAGGCGAGATCATGGGCGAGCTGGACGAGATCGTTTATAACGTAAACAGCTATTACAGACAGATCCGTCAGATAACCGGTCCTGATCCCGACGAATACAACAACTATATGATAGATAATGCTATTCCCGGAATAGTTGACGATTTCAGGAGCTACTCAGAAATGCTCAGGGCTCAGATGAAGAAGATCGAAGAGCTTTCCGGTCAGGGCGGTACAGAAGCTGTAACGCTTGATAAGCTTGCTATCGTACTTGACAAGTGCGTTTCAAAGCCGGATAGGATTCCGCAGATGATGTCACAGATAAAGGATAATGTTACTTCTGTTTCATCGTGGATAAATCAGTACCGTGCTCAGCCTTTAGAGATAGATATGATCGAGATCGCGACTTCCGATAAGGAATTCACTTCCTGCGATACGTCGTTCTTCTCGGCACTATCCTTTGGCTTCAAGGCTTTTGTAGGTTCTTTCTTTGAGGATTACAATTCGCTCTCTGAGGATGACGGCGAGGACGCAATGACCTGTTGGATCACACTCGGACGTGATAATGCGCTTGTAGTTCAGAACCTTGTTAATAACGAATACAATCCTACCGCCAAGACAAAGGTAAACCTCAAGCTTGTACAGGGCGGTATCGTTGAGGCGACGTTTGCCGGAAAGGGACCGGATCTTGCGCTCTTCCTGGGAGGAGATTTCCCGATCCAGCTTGCGGCGAGAGGTGTGCTTGTTGACGTTTCCCAGTATTCGGATTTTGAAGAGGTAAAACAGAGATTTTCTCCGCAGGCAACTGTTCTTTACGAATATAACGGAGGAACCTACGGACTCCCCGTATCTCAGACATTCCCAATGCTGTTCTATCGTTCGGACGTTCTTTCCGAGTACGGGATCGATCCTGCAACAGATCTGAACACCTGGGACGGAATGATAGAAGCGCTTCCTACGCTTCAGAGAAACTATATGGAGATCGGCCTTATTCTCCCTGTTCTGACAAGTACGGGAGGAACGACTTATGTTTCTCCTATTATAGAAGCGGGAAACACCTTTGCAATGATGCTGCTCCAGCAGGGAGTAAGCTTCTACAACGATACTCAGACAAAAACCAACTTTGATACACAGGAAGCAGTCAACGCATTCGACGCGTGGACCAAGTTCTATACGACTTACAGCTTCCAGCAGACATATGATGCGTTTACACGTTTCAGACAGGGCGATATGCCGGTAGTTATTCAGAACTATACCTTCTATAACCAGCTTTCTGTAGCCGCTCCCGAAATTAAGGGCTGCTGGGGCTTCCAGCCGGTTCCCGGAACGGTTCAGGAGGACGGAACGATCAATCATGCCGCTAATTCTCAGGGTTCGGGCGCTGTTATCTTTACTCGTCTTGACCAGGAAAAGAGAGATGAGGCTTGGGAATTTATCAAGTGGTTTACATCTAAGGAAACACAGGTTTCCTACGGTAACGATATAGAAGCGGTTCTCGGAACAATGGGTAGATTCGATACTGCCAACGTAGAAGCGATGGATGAGCTTTCATGGACATCAGCCGAGGTAGCTCAGCTCAAGAACCAGCTGCTTGCTCAGGTCGAGATCCCTGTAATTCCGGCGTCCTACGGCGTAACACGAAACGTTATGAATGCCTTCCGTGAGGTAGTAAACGACTATGAAAACGCCCGTGATACCTTGTTCTGGTACAACAAGGATATTAACGACGAGATAACACGTAAGCGTGAAGACCTCGGTCTTTCCGTGCAGTAGAAAGGGGAGAGTGATTAATGTCTAAAAATATAAATCCTGATACTCCTATAAATAAGCAGGGAAAATGGACTTACACATGGCATATGATGAAAGTCAACAAGGGCTGCTACGGTCTGCTTGCGCCTTTTATGATCCTGTTTCTGATTTTCACTGTTATTCCCGTTGTAATGTCGCTTCCTATGGGCTTTACTAACTTCAACATGATTCAGACTCCTAAGTTTATAGGACTTTCAAACTTCTATACCCTGTTTCTCAACGACGACGTATTTCTTATTGCGGTGAGGAACACGCTTATCTTTGCGATCTTTACAGGACCGTTCTCGTATATTCTCAGCTTTTTTATTGCATGGCTGATAAACGAAATGCATCCTTTCCTAAAAACGCTTTTCACATTTGTTTTCTATGCGCCTTCAATGACGACGTCGGTTTATGTGACCTGGCAGCTTATCCTTTCGGGAGACTCCTACGGTTACCTTAACGCCGTTATGATGGATATAGGCTTATTCAATTCGCCTAAGCAGTTCCTGACCGATACAAATTACATTCTTCCTGTAGTTATTATCGTTCAGCTCTGGATATCAATGGGCGCAGGCTTCCTTGCTATCCGTGCGGGCTTCCAGAATATCGACAAGTCGATGTACGAGGCGGGAGCTATCGAGGGTATCAAGAACAGATGGCAGGAGCTTTTTACAATTACTATCCCGTCAATGGGACCTCAGCTTCTCTTTGCTGCGGTAATGCAGATCTCGTCATCGTTTACGGTAGGTATGGTAGGACAGAACCTTGTTGGTCTGCCGTCAACCGATTACGCCGCGCATACGATAATGAACCACGCTACCGACTACGGTTCCATACGTTACGAAATGGGTTACGCTTCGGCAATATGTTTTGTTCTGTTTGCGGCGATGCTGCTGGCAAATAAGGGCGTAAACTGGCTGCTGGGCAAATACCTTGATTAAGGAGGTGAGTTTACGAAATGGCAAGAAGAAAGAAAAAGCAAGTAACGATCGACAAGCTGAAGGTAAAGGATAAAAAGAAGAGAATAAACGGTTCTCTGGGCGGAGATATTGCGATCTTAGTGTTTCTTATACTGCTTGGCTTGTTTATGATCTTCCCGATTTATTATTCTGTAGTACAGTCTATGAAGCCTGTAGAAGAGCTGTTCGTATTCCCACCTAAGCTTTACGTTCTGAATCCGACGACCAGAAACTTTTCGGATATGTTTAAGGTCGCGGCAAGTATGTGGGTACCGCTTTCAAGATATATCTTCAACAGCGTTTTCATTACAATAGTTATCTGCGTATGCAATCTGTTTGTATGCTGCTGCGCCGGATTCGTGCTTTCAAAGTGCAGATTCCCCGGTTCAAAGCTGATCAACCAGCTTATTGTTGTAGCGCTTTTGTTCCAGTCCAACGCAACATGGATCATGCAGTTCCTGGTAATGTCTAAGCTTCACATGATCGATACATACTGGGCTTTGATACTGCCGTATATTTCGACTGCTATGGGTCTGTTCCTTATGAGACAGAGTATGTCAACGATCCATGATTCAATGATAGAGGCTGCAAAGGTTGACGGAGCGGGTCTGTTCAGAATATGCTGGCAGATAGTAGTTCCGAACTCAAAGCCTGCAATAATGACTCTTATAATTTTTGCATTTCAGGGCGCATGGAACATTCAGGGCGGTTCGCTTATCTATTCTGAAGAGCTTAAAACGCTGCCTACGATTGTTCAGCAGATCACCATGGCAGGACTTGCAAGACAGGGCGTAACCTTTGCGTCCGCCGTACTGCTTCTTATTCCGCCGCTGGTTGTATTCCTTATTGCCCAGAGCAACGTTATGGAAACTATGGCGCATTCGGGTATTAAGGATTAATCGGTTCAACAATAAAATACGGAAAGGAAACAGGTGATAAGTAGTGTCGAGAATGAAAAATTCTTTGAAAAGAGTACTCACGCTGTCGATGGCAGCGGCCGCCGCACTGGCTATGACGACCACCGCTTTCGCAGATGAGCCATATAATTCCTATAACTACGATACATGGGAGGATCCGATACCCTCACAGAGCGGTTATAGAGTAGAAAGAACGGTTACGGGGGCAGAGATGGGTCTTTCAAGGCTCAGCGACCCTGAGGATCCGCTTTTCGTAAGCGAAAACGCTTCCCCTACTTTAAGCGACGCCAAGGATATGTATATGGATGACGAGCGCAGTGAGTTCTGGGTAGCGGATTCTAAAAACAACAGGATACTCAGACTTAACAAGGATCTTGAGGTGATCGGTCGTTATTACGGTGTTAAGGGCAGCAGCGAGATAAACGTGGACGAAACCACAGGGCTTTCAAATTTCATGAACCCGTACGGAGTTTATGTTATGACAAGTCCGATTACAGGCGACTTAACAATGTATGTTGCCGATTATGACAATTCGAGAGTAGTTAAAGCAAAAATTGTTTCAGAAACTGAGTGTGAGCTTATTCAGGAGTATACCAAGCCGGAAGAAGCTTTGTATTCGTCCAAGACCTTTAACCCTACTAAGATCCTGGTCGATAACGCAGAGAATGTATATGCGGTTGTTAAATCGGTAAACACGGGTTCAGTTCAGTTTGCAAGGGATGGAAGCTTCACAGGCTTCTACGGCGCAAACCGTGTTGAAGTAACAGCTGCTGTTATAGCCCAGAAGCTCTGGAGAACTATAGCTTCAAATGATCAGATCGCCGGAATGGCAAGAAACGTACCTGTAGAGTACGCAAACTTCGATATTGACGCAGACGGCTTTATCTATACGGTTACAGAGGTATCGACCTCTACCGATGCGGTTAAAAAGCTTAATCCTGCGGGCTATAATATCTGGGACAATGATGTCGGCAATAAGTATAACTTCGGAGATATAGCCGAAGCTCAGTGGGACGCAACAACAAACTCAAAGCATTCTACAAGACTGACAGATATAGTTATCGGAAACAACGGACTTATCAATGTTCTTGACTATGAAACCGGACGTGTGTTCCAGTATGACCGGAACTGTAATCTTGTGTGCATATTCGGAACAAAGAACTCGACCTCAGATCAGAGGGGAAGCTTCGGCAATCCGAATGCTGTAGAGGCTCTCGGAAACAACGTCTATGTTCTGGACGGAGCAAAGAACGACATAACCGTATTTACCGAAACAATGTTCGGAAAATATGTTCACGCTGCGTTTGAGAATTATGACGAGGGCCGTTACTCAGAGGCAAAAGCCGACTGGGAAGAGGTAATAAAGAGAGACGGAAATTATACGATGGCTTATATAGGCCTGGGAAAAGCCGCTCTTAACGACGGAGAATATTCAAAGGCTCTCAAGTATTTTAAAACAGCGTATGATCAGGACGACTATGACAAGGCATTCAAGTATACGAGGGAAGATTTCCTCAGAGATCATTTTACAGCAATGATCGTAATTATTCTTGCGTTTATAGTTTGGGTGATCATTTTGAAGGTCATTCATAAAAAGGGTATTTATTTGATCAAGAAAAAGTCTAAGGAGGGAAAATAGAATGTATGAATTTTCAACATTAGGCTGGCTGAAGCACGTTATTTTCCATCCTGTAGAGGGATTTGAGGATCTTCGCTGGAAAAAGCAAGGTTCTCTGAAGGTGGCATTTATTATAGTTCTGCTGCTGTTTGTAGTTATGGTAGCAAGCAGGCAGCTTACGGGCTTCCAGTTCAACAACGCATACGTTAAAGTTTTTAACGTAGTTCCTCTTATCGTTCAGTCTATTGTATACTTCTTTACATGGGTCATAGGAAACTGGATGCTGTGTACTCTGTTTGACGGAGAGGGAACGCTTAAAAAGATCTGCATTTATTCCGCATATGCATTAGTTCCTTATATAGTATGCGGCTTTATATCGACAGCTCTTTCAAACGTTTTGGTTCAGGAAGAATCTATATGGCTTACCGCTATTTATTATCTCGGACTGGGATGGTCTCTCGTACTTATGATACAGGCGATGAGAGCCGTTCACCAGTATTCATTCGGAAAAACGTTATTGTCAATGGTCTTTACCCTGGTGGCAATGCTGCTGATATTGTTCCTTGCAATTCTTCTGCTTTCATTGTTCCAGCAGGTATATGTATTCGGATATTCGGTTTATACCGAAATTGCATACAGAATCAGAGGCTAAATAAGAAACGGTGGTGTAAATTAAATGCATAACAAAAATTATAAAAAAGCTATTGTGTTTGCGTTAGTTCTTACAATGCTGATGCCTCTGGGTTCTATGGCTGCGTCCTCAACCTCGGACGAAGCCGATAGCCAAGCCGTAGCGGCAGGCGAAGATCAGGGCGCTGAAGCGTCAGCGTCTTCCGACGGAGAAGCTGATGAAGAGGACAGCAAAAACGATAAGGACGAATTGCCCGATCCGATCACTGACGAGGATGCAGTTAAATCTTCTAAGGAGATCGCTTCAAACAATAATTTTATAATGTACGCCGACGAGGAAAATGAAAGAATTGGTCTTTATGTAAAATCCTCAGGAAAGTACTGGTGGACATCGCCTATAAATGTAATGTCCGACGAAACTATTATTGATGAAACAAAGGGCACAATGATGAAGTCCGCTCAGAGAAAAGCAATAGCGTCAAGCGTTGCTATCAAGGTCGGCGATCTGAGACAGGAAAAAAGAACAGAATCTCCTGCTCCTGTATACTCTACAAGAGCGACAAAGAGCTGGAGGACCGAAGCAAACGGCGTAGCGGTAACCTATAAGTACGGCTCAGACGGAGTAAAGCTTACGGTTCATTATGAGCTTTGCGATGACAATCTTTATGTATACGCTGATACAGACGAGATCGAAGAGGCAAATACAAGCTCTCTTGACGGAAAGGTTCTTACAAAGCTTCAGCTTTGTCCCTATTTCGGAGCAATTTCAGCATTTGACGAGAACGGCAATGCGACCGAGGGTTATATGATCGTTCCTGACGGAAGCGGCGCAGTTATAAAGTACAATAACGGCAAGGTCAATTATTCGGATTATTCCCAGCAGATATACGGCAGGGATTATACGGCGGTCCCGCTTACCGCTCCGAGAGTTACCGAGCAGGCGTATATGCCGGTTATCGCTACGGTTTCCGGAAACAGCGGAATGGTTGCGATAGCTACCGACGGCGACGCTAATGTATATGCGAAGGCACAGGTAAGCGGACAGAATAAGCAGGCATACAATAACTGCTACTTTGAATTTGAGACAAGAAGTCAGGACGCTTTCTTTATGAGCGGCGACAATTCAAATAAGATAACCGTCTTTGAAAAGGGCGGAATAAAGACAGAGCGCTTCGGAATAAGATATTATCCGATAGATAAGGACGACGGCGTTAACTATGCCGACTGTGCTGAGGTCTACAGAAACTATCTTATCAGCAGTAAGGGTCTTACAAAGAAGACCGAAGCGGATTCAAACGATCTTTATCTCGATTTCTTCGGAGGAGTAATGAAGCAGACCTCGATAGTAGGTATTCCTTTTATGCTGAAAACCGAGATAACAGGTTTCAGTCAGGCTCAGGAGATCGTTGATAAGTTCAAGGATAACGGCGTTTCCGATATGGTCGTAAATTACAACGACTGGACAAACGCTTCGATCAAGAACAAGATATCTACAAAAGTTAAGCCTTCCGGCACTCTCGGAGGATCGGGGGATTTCAACAGCTTTATTTCAGCCGAGAACGTAGATGTTTTCCCGTCTATGAATAATATTCAGATGGATTCGGGCAGCTGGGGATATATGGCGTTTACAAATACAGCTATAAGAGTTTCAAACGCTTATTCAAGACAAAGCTCCTACAGTCCGGCGTTCGGAGTTCCCGTAAAGGGAGTTGCTCCCGCTTTGCTTGCTCCGAATTCCTACGTTAAGGTTTTTGAGCAGATGATCGAAAGCTACAAGGATAAGGATCTTGACAAAATAGGTTTCGGAGAGTATTCGACTAAGCTGGTAAGTGACTTCTCAAGCAAGAATTCTTCCAGCAGAAACGATACCCTGAACACGGTAGTAAACGGCTATAAGAGCGCTTCTGAATCAGTAGGTTCGATACTCTGCGACGGAGCAAACGCTTACGTTCTGCCTTACGCTTCGCAGATAACCAACGTTCCCGTTTACTCAAGCGGCTTCAACCTTACCGACTATGATATTCCGTTCTATCAGATGGTTATTCACGGTTATGTTCCTTATTCGACCAAGCCGATAAACGCCAGCTCAAACACAGGTGAAACCTTTATGCTGGCTCTGGCCTCCGGTTCGGGAATGCATTACGATATGGTCTATGAGGACGCAGCCGAGCTTAAGGATACAGATTACGACGAGCTTTATTACTCCAATTATGAAGGCTGGCTCGATATGGCGGCTAAGCAGTCGAATCTCGCAAGTCAGATACTTTCGGGAGTAAGCGATATGACCATTTCAAACTATGAAATAAGCGGTGACGGAAACGTAATAACTACGACCTACAGCAAGGACGGTTCAAACGTTGTTGTTGAGGTCAATATGTCGGCAGGAACCGCTTCCGTCGACGGTCAGGTTTACGACCTCGGAAACGCTATAGAAGGAGGTATAGAAGGCTAATGAGTAATTTGGAAAACAACTTGCCGAATGACGAGCTGGAAAACAGCGCCGAAGTTCAGGAAACTCAGGAAGCCGATGAAGCTCAGGCTGTGATCAGTGAAGCTGAGGAAGTGCCGGAAGCCGAGGCGGCTGAAGAAGATCCGGCAGAGCAGCTTGCTGCAGAAGCCGCTCCTCCTGTAAAGCGTAAGGGTTCAAGGATTCCGTACGAAAGAAGAAAAGGTCTTTACGGCTACGGCTTTATAGCGATATGGATCTTAGGTACGATCTACTTTTTCATTCTTCCGCTTGTAGAGTCTTTGATCTATTCGTTCAATGAAACCAAGGTAAGCTCCGGCGGAATGGAAATGAAATTCATAGGTTTTCAGAACTATGTGAACGCTTTCCGTAAGGATCAGGATTATTCCAAGGCGCTTATTGAAACGCTGCAGAATACGGCTCTGAAAACTCCGCTGATCTTGATATTCTCGATATTTATCGCAGTGATCCTTAATCAGAAGTTCAGAGGAAGGACATTTGCAAGAGCGGTATTTTTCCTGCCGGTTATAATCGCTACAGGTCCTGTAATCGACATTATTAACGGTAATATGAGCACAGGCGGATACGCCGGCGGCTCGGAGCAGTTCAGCAGTATGTTTGAGGCGGATCTGGTAGATCAGCTTCTCAACTTCCTGGGAGTGTATAATATAAGTGATACGCTGACGGAAACGATAAACTCGCTGACGTCGGATATATTCAATCTGGTATGGAATTCGGGTATTCAGATACTTCTGTTCCTATCGGCTCTTCAGGGAATACCGTTCTCTGCTAAGGAGGCAGCTCAGATGGAGGGCGCTACCGCATGGGAATATTTCTGGAAGATTACGATTCCTTATATCAGCCCGATGATTCTTGCCAGCCTGGTATACACGATCGTTGACTCATTCGTTGACCCGTCAAACGAGGTTATGACTATCGTACTTAACAAGTCAAGCAGCTGGGAGCACGGCTATTCGGCGGCTATGGCGTGGGCATACTTCCTTATTGTAGGAGTAGTGCTTGCAATCGTTGTTGCGATCATCAATAAGTTCGTTTATTATGAAGTAGAATAAAGGGGGGATTACAGTGGCAACTAAAAAAGAAGAAAAAGAGTTCGAGAAGGAACGAAAGGCTGCGGTAAAAGCCCGTCATAAGCGAATGAAGGAGGATGGACTTGATAAGTACTTTACTCCCGAGCAGATCCGCTATAACCGTAACAAAAGAATAATAGGAATGGTTTGGCCGTTCTTCAGATTCCTGATTTTGTTCGGTTTGTGCTTTGTAATCCTTTATCCTTTGATATTCATGCTTTCAACGGCGTTCAGACCTGCGGAGCAGATGAACGACCCGTCGGTAGTATGGCTGCCTAAAAGCCTGACATTGAGCAATATAGAACAGGTTTGGGGCGTAATGAATTTTGATACTACGGTGCTCAATACGATCTTCCTGAACCTTGTAGCCTCGGTGCTTCAGGTAGTTACCTGTTCGATTACAGGCTACGGCTTCGCAAGATTTAAGTTCAAGGGAAAGGGACTGCTGTTTGCTATAGTAGTTCTTATGATCATCGTTCCTCCGCAGATAACGACGATTCCGCTGTATCTGCAGTATGCGTATTTTGACCTTTTTGGTCTTATCCCGCTCTTAAACGGCGGCGAGTCTATTTCGCTTATCAACAGCGGACTTACGATGTATCTTCCCGCTTTGTTTGCAAACGGACTCAGAGCAGGACTGTTTATCTTCATCTTCCGTCAGTTCTTCAGAGGACTGCCTAAGGAGCTTGAGGACGCCGCTTACCTTGACGGCTGCGGACCTCTCAAGACATATCTGAAGGTAATGGTTCCTAACGCAAAAACTTCATTCCTGACAGTTTTCCTGTTCTCGGTAGTATGGTACTGGAACGACTTCTATGTTTCGTCCTCGTTCTTTACAAAGAACGATACAGTTGCGCTTATGCTGAAGAACCTTGATTCAAATCTCCAGCAGCAGCTGTTCGACGGTCAGTCTGTTTCGGTAAGACAAATAATCGTATGGCTTGAAGCCGGCTGTGTGCTTTCAATAACTCCCCTGCTGGTTATGTACATATTCCTCCAGAGGTACTTTATCGAAGGTATCGAGCGTTCAGGTATTACAGGTATTTAACAGCAATTTAAAGCAGAGCGCTTATAAACGGGCGCTCTGCTTTTTTATTTTTACTTAGTTATAATATTTATCGGCAGTTCATAAAAAATATTGCCGGAAAACGTTTTCTGACCTTGCATAATTTCTTGGATATGTTATAATTATTTTAAATGCAAGGATTCCGTATCAGTGCGGAGCCTGCTTATTATTTTATATATAAGGAGTACAGTGCAATGCCGATAAGCTACAATGAAACCGCGCGGATCTTCAAGCTTCGCGCAAAGGATACCGATTATATTATAAAGGCTGCCCCGGGCGAATATCTCGCTCACGTTTATTTCGGAAGAAAAGTGCCCGACGAGGATCTGACCTATCTTCTCAGACTTGACGAAAACCCGTTTACGCCGGAGACTAATAACCGGGATAAAGCTTGCTATATGGATACGCTTCCCTTTGAGTATCCCTGCTTCGGCCTCGGCGACTACCGTGAGCCTGCATTTAAGATATTGGATAATGGAGGAATGTCGACTTGTGATCTAAGATATAAGTCGCATAAGATTTATAAGGGAAAGCCTGCTTTAAAAGGTCTGCCGGCAACTTTTGCGACAGAGGAAAGCGGCTGCGAAACTCTTGAGATCGTTATGGAGGACAAGCCGGCAGGTCTTGAAGCAACGCTTATTTATACGGCATTCGATAAGCTGGATGTTATTACCCGCTCGGTAAAGGTCAGAAATACTGGAGCTGAGCCTTGTGCTATTACAAGAGTTTATTCTGCCTGCGTTGATTTTGATACTCACGAATTTGATATGATAACCCTTAACGGCTCGTGGGCAAGGGAACGAGCTGTAGAAAGATGCAGGCTTCACCACGGAAAGCAGTCTATAGATTCAATGCGCGGCGAATCCTCTCATCAGAACAACCCGTTTGTTGCTCTCTGCGAGCACAAGGCGGACGAAGACTGCGGAGAGGTTTACGGCTTTAACTTTGTTTATTCGGGCAACTTTATAGCACAGGCGGAGGTTACACAGCATAAGAAAACACGCTTCCTAATGGGCATAAACGATATGGATTTTTCGTGGCTGCTTGAAGCTGGTGAGGAGTTTATTGCTCCTGAGGTCGTTATGGTCCATTCGGATAGCGGTCTTGGCAAAATGTCGAGAACCTTCCACGACCTATATAGAAATAATCTTATAAGAGGCGAGTATAAGGACAAACGCCGCCCGATACTTATCAACAACTGGGAGGCTACATATTTCAACTTCAATACTGAAAAGCTTATTGATATTGCAAAGGAAGCATCAAAGCTTGGCATTGAAATGCTTGTAATGGACGACGGCTGGTTCGGTCACAGAGATTCGGATAACTCATCGCTCGGCGATTGGTTCGTATATGAAAAGAAAATCGACGGTGGTCTGAAATATCTTGTGGACGAGGTCAATAAGCTGGGTATGAAGTTCGGTATCTGGTTCGAGCCTGAAATGATCTCTCCCGACTCGGAGCTTTATAAAACTCACCCTGAATGGGCGATCCAGGTCAAGGGCAGAGAGCTTACCCTCTGCCGTGAGCAGTACGTTCTCGACTATTCAAGACAGGACGTAAGAGATCATGTTTTCGGCATGATGAAAAATATACTCGATTCGGCAAATATCGAATATATAAAGTGGGATATGAACAGACAGCTAACTGAGGTAGGTTCAAATACTCTTTCCGCAAACCGCCAGCGTGAGCTTTGGCACAGATATGTTCTTGGTGTTTATGAGCTTATGGACAGGGTAACAAGCGCTTATCCGCACATTCTGCTTGAAAACTGCTCGGGGGGCGGAGCAAGATTCGATCCGGGTATGCTCTATTATTCGCCGCAGATCTGGTGCTCGGACGATACCGACGCCATAGAAAGACTGAAAATTCAGTACGGTACATCAATGTGTTATCCTTGCTCTGCAATGGGCGCTCACGTTTCCGACTGCCCTAACCATACTGTAGGAAGAAGCACCCCGTTTACAACAAGAGGACATGTCGCAATGGTGGGAACTTTCGGCTATGAGCTTGACGTTACAAAGATTCCTCAGCAGGACAGGGACGCTATTCCGAGACAGATCGAAGAATTTAATAAGTACAACAAGCTCGTAAGAACGGGAGATCAGTACAGAATAGGCAATATGTTCGAGGATAACACCTGGGATTCATGGATGTTTGTTGCAAAGGATAAAAGCGAGGCGCTGTTTGAGTTTATTCAGGTTCTCGGCAGACCTAACGAGCGTTCGAGAAGAATCAAGCTGAAGGGACTTGACCCGAATAAATATTACTTTGAGGAAAGCAAGCCGGAAATCAAGCTTTCGGGAGCGGCTTTGATGAACTGCGGAATCAATATCGGCGGAATATGGGGAGATTATCAATCAAGGATTCTTCATTTTATGGAGGCATAAAATACCTTTACTCATAATCATTGGAATAGGATTAACTTATGCGTCTTTAATGACGACCTCTCTTATGGCAGTGGCAGAGGTAGTACGTCTTAAAAGAGCAGGCTTGATTTCAAGTAAACAAGCATTAAAGCTTGCGGTTTTTCAGTTTATATTCATTCTGGATATTGCAGGAGCAATAATGATCTACAATACTGAAAAGAGAACATTGGAAGGTACAAGGAATACCTGAGCTATGATCTTTACTGAATAATAAGCAGGCAGCAAAAGGCTGGTCAAGCCTCTTGTTGCTGTGATAAAATGTAAACGAATACAGGCGCGTGACAGCTTTTGAAAACATTAGTAAATATTTTCAGACGGATATAGTGAAAGTTAATTAAAAACAAGGAGGGTTTTAACCAGTGAATTTCAGGAAATTTACAGCCATAGGCTTAGCCTGCGCTCTTGCAGCTGCAGCTTTTACGGGCTGCGGCAAAAAGGACGGCAAATCGTCAGAGCCGGACGGGAAAATTGAACAGACGGATTATTATAACGCTCAGCATGAGGAAACGGGCTGGGAATGGGGCAATGTTGAAATTGTCGGCGGAGGTTTTGTTCCAAACGTAATTTATAATCCGACTGAGGAGGGTCTTGCTTACGCCAGAACCGATATAGGCGGAGCGTATAAGCTTAATAAGGATACAAACCGATGGGAATGTATTACAGATTTTATCGGCGGTGACGATTGGAACCTTATGGGTATTGAAAGTATTGCTACTGATCCTGTAGAGCCTAACAGGCTGTATCTGGCGGCAGGTACATATACTACAGGAAGCGGAGCTGTACTTGTATCAGACGATTACGGCGAAAACTTTATGAAGGTCGATCTTCCTTTCGGAAACGGAGGAAACGAGGTAGGACGCGGTGCGGGCGAACGTTTGCAGGTAGACCCCAACGATAACAGCATTATTTATTTCGGAACAAGAAATGCCGGACTTTACAGATCGGTCGATTACGGCAGAACATGGAATAAGGTCGAAAGCTTCCCTACCGACGGCGGTTATACTGAAAGCGGATATTCGGTAGGTCTTACATTTGTAGCTTTTGATAAAGCTTCCTCAGAAAGCGGAAATGCTACGAAAACTATTTTTGTTGGAGCGGCAAAAAATTCAGGCAATTATGTTTACCGTTCTGACGACGCAGGAGAAACCTGGAACGAGATCGAAAACCCAATGTCGGAAAAGGCGCAGAACAATAGCCGTCTTAAGCCTGTTCAGGGGGAGGTTTCCTCAGACGGGTATCTGTATACAACTTGGTCATATAAGGTAGGCCCGAATGAAGCGACTCAGGGAGCGGTACAGAAATACGATATAAAAGAGGGTAAATGGGAGGAAATAACACCCGACCTTATTTATACCTGCGGTTATTCCGGATTATCCGTAAATCCAGGCGATCCTCAGAATATAGTTGTTACAACGCTGTGTCTGTGGGGAGTAGTAGATAATGTTTTCGTAACCTACGACGGCGGAAAGACCTGGGATTCATTCTGGGATCCCGATACTGAGGAAGCAAACTATAAAATAGATATTTCAGCTTCAGAATGGCTCGATTGGCAGGGACAGCTCAAGCTTGGCTGGTGGATGACTGGAGTTGCAATAAATCCGTTCGATCCTGATGAGATCATGTACGGGACCGGAGCAACTATTTTCGGAACTGATAACCTGACGAAAATATCAAGCGAGCCTGTAAATCTATCTGTTAGGGCAATGGGAATCGAAGAAACGGCTATATTTGATTTTGTATCGCCTAATTATCTGGACGAGGATACCCCGGAGCTTTACTCTATTATGGGGGATATTTACGGTTTCAGGCATGACGACGTTTCAAAAGCGCCTAAGGAGCATTACGGCGACTTTAAATCGACCTCTCTTGATTGTGCGGGACAGGATTATCATTACGTTGTAAGAGCTACGGACGAGGACAGCGGAACGGTTTATTATTCTTCCGACGCCGCTCAGACCTGGCAGGAGGTCGAGAGCCTTCCCGACGAATCTCTGGAAAAGTCCGGAGGACAGGTCAAGCTTTCGGCAGACGGTAAGACTATATTCTGGCAGCCGGGTATGGCGGGGGTACGTCCGTTTGTATCGGACGATTTCGGAAAGACCTGGACAGAATGCGAGGACGTACCGGCTGGCTCGATTATTGAAACCGATAAGGTAAATCCTAAAAAGTTCTATGCGGCATACGACGGATTTTTCTATATGAGCGAGGACGGAGGAAAAAGCTTTGAACAGATAGCGAATTTCCTGGTTTCAAATATTACCTATGAGGCGTGTCCCGATACGGAGGGCGATCTCTGGATAGCGGTAGGCTCGGGAGGAGTTTATTATCTCGATACATCAACAGGAGAGCTCGCTTCTGTTTCAAAGGATATTCAGGCTTGTGACGCTCTCGGTCTTGGAAAAGCCGAAAAGGACGGAGATTATATGACTCTGTATATGATAGGCGAGGCAAATAACGAGGGCCACGGCGTTTATATGTCGCAGGACAAGGGCGTTACCTGGACAAGGATCAACGACGATACCGAAAAATGGGGCAACGTAAATCCCAATATTTCAGGAGATCCCAAGACCTTCGGAAGATGCTATATCTCTACTAACGGACGAGGAATTATAATGGGTAATAAAAAATAGTAGGATCTGCTGACTGTCAATATTGTAAACAAAAGGCCCGGATAGAATATACCCGGGTCTTTTTGTGCAATATATACAAAAATTACAATGAATATTCTCTAAAGTTCTACACACTTAATTTTATCAAAAGCTTGCAAAGCGTGGTTTTATAGTGTATAATAATACTTGCGTGACTGCACAAGGTGTCTTTATGCTAAGTGCAAGACACCTAGATATGCGATGAAGTGAAAGGTTGCCGGCGGTCTGCCGGGTAATTTTCATGGAGTATGTCCGATTTTAAACCGGGCGACTGTAATACCGAAACACAGTATGTGCTTATGCTTCTTGCGAGGGGCGGGTTTCCGCTTTTGGCATAGGTGCGGTAAGCTGCGGTGTTTTCCGTTTTTCTTAGTCCGAATACCTAAAGGGTGATTCGGAATTTTTTATCGGGTAAAAGGGAAACACACGGCAGAGTGTAATTTGAAAAATCGGCGTTTGCAAAGCCGAATTCATACACAAGGTATTGCGGAAGGGCATATGCCCTGCCCCCACATTTAGATATTGCAACGAGGAGGCGATTTTAAGTGGCAGTCAATGAAAAGATCAGAATCAAGATCAAGGGTTATGAGCATGCGGTAGTAGACGCAGCTGCAACAAAGATTGTAGAGGCTGTAAAGCGTTCGGGAGCACAGGTTTCAGGACCTATCCCCCTTCCTACCGACAAGGAGATCGTAACGATACTCAGAGCTGTTCATAAGTACAAGGACAGCAGAGAGCAGTTTGAGATGAGAACTCATAAGAGACTTATCGACGTTATCCGTCCTACAAAGGAAACTACTCAGGCTCTCGAAGGTCTTGAACTTCCTGCAGGCGTAAACATTGTAATGGAAATCAAGTAATTTCCAAAAAGAGATTACGGGTAATCTCTCATCAGTGTAATGCAGGTCATGTTGGGCATAAAATTACTTGGCTCAACCAATAACCAAATAGGAGGAAATAAAAATGCAGAAGGGTATCATCGGAAAGAAAATCGGCATGACGCAGATTTTCGATGAGGCAGGAAAAGTTATTCCTGTAACTGTTGTTGAAGCAGGTCCCTGCGTTGTCGTTCAGAAGAAAACCGTTGAAAACGACGGATATGAGGCTGTACAGCTTGGCTTCGGCGACATAAGGGCAAAGAGGGTAAACAAGCCTCTTGCGGGACACTTCAAAAAGGCTGACGTAGCTATGAAGAGAACTCTTAAGGAGTTCAGATTTGAGGACATCTCAAGTCTTAACGTCGGCGATATTGTAAAGGCTGATGCTTTTGCCGAGGGCGACATCGTTGATGTCAGCGGAACCAGCAAGGGTAAAGGCTTCGCAGGAACAATCAAACGTCACAACAATTCAAGGCTCAAGGAAACTCACGGTACCGGCCCTGTTCACAGACACGCAGGCTCTATGGGCGCTTGTTCATCTCCTTCGAGAATTTACAAGGGCAAGGGAATGCCGGGTCATATGGGCGCTGAAAAGGTAACCGTTCAGAATCTTGAAATTGTAAAGATCGACGCAGAAAATAATCTTATCGCAATCAAGGGAGCAATTCCGGGACCTAAGAACGGAACTGTTACTATTGTTGACTGCGTTAAGAAGGCTTAGTGGAAGGAGGATATTATTATGTCAAAGATTTCAGTATTTGATATGACAGGCAAAAAAGTAGCCGACACTGAGCTTAACGACGCCGTTTTCGGTATCGAGCCGAATAAGAGCGTTATGCACGCAATGGTTGTAAATTATCTGGCTAACCAGAGACACGGAACCCAGTCAACTCTTACAAGAACGGAAGTAAGGGGCGGCGGAAGAAAGCCGTGGAGACAGAAGGGTACCGGTCATGCAAGACAGGGCTCCATCAGAGCTCCCCAGTGGGTTCACGGAGGAATTGCTCTCGGACCTAAGCCAAGAGATTACAGCTATTCTCTTAATAAAAAGGAGAGAAGGCTCGGCATGAAGTCAGCGCTTTCTTCTAAGGTCATCGACGAGAACCTTGTAGTTGTAGACGCTATCAAGGCTGACGAGTTCAAGACCAAGACGATCGTTGAAATGCTCAAGGCTCTTAACGTTGAGGGCAAGGCTCTTATCGTTACAGCTGAGACTGACGCTAAGATCGTAAAGAGCGCAGGAAACATTCCGGGAGTTAAAACAGCTACCGTAAATACGCTTAATGTTTACGATATTCTGAACTATGATAAATTTATCGTTGCTTCGGACGCTGTAACAAAGATTGAGGAGGTTTATGCGTAATGACTAAGACTGCTCAAGATATTGTAATCAGACCGATTATCACTGAAGACTCTATGGAAAGGCTTCAGAGCAAGAAATATACCTTCGAGGTTGCCAAGGACGCTAATAAAGTCGAGATCGCAAAGGCGGTCGAAGAGCTTTTCGGCGTTAAAGTCGCTAAGGTAAATACCATAAGCGTAAAGGGCAAGGAGAAGAGAATGGGAAGAAACACAGGTTTCAGACCCGACTGGAAAAAGGCTATAGTTACTCTTGAAGGCGATAAGACTATCGAATTCTTCGACGGAATGTATTAATCCGCAGGAGGATAAGCCTTCTGAAAGAGGGCGCAAGTAAAGCTTGCGCTGCTCCCCTTCCGACGTTATCCGAGGAGGAACGGGGAAAGGTTCTGCGAGGCGGCGAGGGCCGCTTGGCTAAAATAGGCCTCATTCACCGCAGAATGTAGGTATGGAGGGGTTCTTGGAACAGATATGCTGTTCTTTGGCTTCTTCGCAAAACTCAGATTAAGGAGTGAATTTCAAATGGCAATAAAGAGCTATAAGCCTACGACTCCGGGTAGACGCGGTATGACAGTTACCGATTACTCAGAGCTTTCAAAGGCTGCTCCCTGCAAGTCGCTGCTCGAGCCCTTGGACAAGAAGTCCGGCAGAAACAGCTACGGCAGAATTACCGTTCGTCACAGAGGCGGCGGAGTAAGAAGAAAGTACCGTGTAATTGATTTTAAGAGGAACAAGCTCGATATGAACGCAACTGTTCTTACTATCGAGTACGATCCTAACAGATCGGCATTTATCGCTCTCGTTCAGTACGAGGACGGCGAGAAGAGATATATCATCGCTCCTAACGGACTTTCCGTCGGCGATGTTATCAGATCGGGAGCCGGCGCTGATATCAAGCCCGGAAATGCGCTTGCACTGGCAAACATTCCTGTAGGTACTTTTATTCATAACCTCGAGCTTTATCCCGGAAAGGGCGCACAGCTTGTACGTTCAGCCGGAAATATGGCTCAGCTTATGGGCAAGGAGGACGCTTACGCTCTCGTAAGACTTCCTTCGGGCGAAATGAGAAAAATTCCGATCAATTGTATGGCTACAATAGGACAGGTCGGAAATATCGACCATGAAAACGTAAATATCGGTAAGGCCGGAAGAAAGCGTCACATGGGCTGGAGACCTACCGTAAGAGGTTCGGTAATGAACCCCTGCGACCACCCGCACGGAGGCGGTGAAGGTAAATCTCCTGTCGGACGTCCTAGTCCTGTTACTCCTTGGGGCAAGCCAACAATGGGTTACAAGACACGCGCTAAGCATCATCGCTCCGATAAGTTTATCGTAAAACGCAGAAACGGTAAGTAATGCTGAAAGGAGGCAGATGAATAATGGGCAGAAGTGTCAAAAAGGGACCTTACGTTGAAGAATCCCTTATGAAGAAAGTAATTGCAATGAACGAAGCAGGCGAGAAGAAGGTCATCAAGACCTGGAGCAGAGCCTCAACAATTTTTCCTGATTTCGTTGGTCATACATTCGCTGTTCATGACGGCCGCAAGCACGCTCCTGTTTATGTAACCGAGGATATGGTTGGTCATAAGCTCGGAGAGTTTGCACCGACAAGAACTTTTAAAGGTCACGCAGGTTCCAAGACCTCTAATAATGGTAAGAGATAGCGGAAAGGAGGAGTTCAGATGGAAGCAAAGGCAATTCTGAGAAATGCTCGTATTGCTCCTCGTAAGGTTCAGATAGTTCTCGACCTTATAAGAGGAAAAGATTATGAAGTTGCTATGGCAACAGTTAAGCACACACCAAAGGCTGCCAGTGAATATTTGGAGAAGCTTCTGAAGTCCGCCGCTGCAAACGCAGAGAACAATCACAACATGGATAAGAACAATCTTTATGTTGCCGAGTGTTACGTTTGCCCGGGACCGATTATGAAGAGAATTATGCCAAGAGCTCAGGGCAGAGCCTATAGAATTCTGAAGAGAACATCGCACGTTACGGTTGTTCTCAAGGAAAAGGAATAAGCTGAAAGAGGAGGTAAACTATGGGCCAGAAAGTTAATCCACACGGACTGAGAGTCGGTGTGATCAAGGATTGGGATTCCCGCTGGTTTGCAGATAAGAGCACTTTCGGCGACACATTGGTTGAGGATTACAACGTTCGTAATTATATTCTTAAAGAGTTGAACAGACGTTCAAAGAATCCGGCTGATAAGTGCGTTTATGCAGGTGTTCCTAAGATTGAGATCGAAAGATTTGCCGACAACGACGGAGGACAGAAGGTTAAGATCCACATTCACTGTGCTAAGCCTGGTCTTGTTATCGGAAGAGGCGGAGCAGAGATCGAAAAGCTTCGTGCAAACCTTGAAAAGAAAATCGGCAAGAAAGTTGCTGTCAATATCGTAGAAGTAAAGCAGCCCGATATCAACGCTCAGCTCGTAGCTGAGAAGATCGCTCACGATCTTGAGGACAGAATTTCCTTCAGACGCGCGATGAAGCAGGCTATCGGCAGAGCTATGAAGCTCGGTGCAAAGGGTATTAAGGTAAGAACCTCAGGCCGTCTTGCAGGAGCTGAGATCGCAAGAAGCGAAACTTATCACGAAGGTACTATTCCGCTTCAGACGATCAGAGCCGATATCGACTACGGTACCGCAGAGGCTCATACGACTTACGGCCGTCTCGGCGTAAAGGTATGGATCTACCGCGGAGAAGTTCTTAAGGGCGAGGTTGCCGCTTCTGACAGGAAGGATACTTCCGACAGAAGACGCAGCAGAAGAGACGGCGACAGACCTAACAGAGGACGCCGCGACTTCAATAAGTCTAGAAGAGAAGGAGGTAACAATTAATGCTGCTTCCAAAGAGAGTTAAGTACAGAAGAGTACAGAGAGGCCGTATGAAGGGCAAGGCCACAAGAGGAAACAAGGTTACGTACGGTGAGTACGGACTTCAGGCTACTCAGCCTGCATGGATCACCTCTAACCAGATCGAGGCTGCCCGTATCGCTATGACAAGATATATCAAGCGTGGCGGTCAGGTATGGATCAAGATATTCCCGGATAAGCCGGTTACTGAAAAGCCTGCTGAAACACGAATGGGTTCAGGAAAGGGTTCTCCTGAGTACTGGGTTGCTGTTGTTAAACCGGGCAGAGTTATGTTTGAGATCGCAGGAGTAAGCGAGGAAGTTGCAAGAGAGGCTATGAGACTTGCAATGCACAAGCTTCCTGTAAAGTGTAAGTTTGTTAAGAAAGAAACTCAGGAAACGGGTGGTGAGCAATAATGAAAGCAAATGAAATCAAGGATCTATCTGCTGCCGAGCTTAACGAAAAGCTGGCAGAGCTTAAGCAGGAGCTTTTTAACCTTCGTTTTCAGCACGCCGTAAATCAGTTGGAAAACCCAATGAGAATGAAGGCTGTAAAGAAGGATATTGCTCGTGTAAAGACATTCATTCGTAAGCAAGAGTCCGGCGTTCAGTAATCACGAAGGGAGGATTTAACTGTGAGCGAAAGAAATCTTAGAAAAACAAGAGTGGGCAAGGTCGTATCAAACAAGATGGACAAGACGATCGTCGTTGCTATCGAGGATAACGTTCAGCACCCTCTTTATAAGAAAATCATCAAGAGAACAGTTAAGCTTAAGGCGCACGATGAAAACAACGTTTGCAACATCGGCGACAAGGTTGAAGTTATGGAAACCCGTCCTATGTCCAAGGACAAGAGATGGCGTTTGGTTAACGTTCTCGAGCAGGCTAAGTAATAATAATTAATACAAGGTAGACGGCAGCAATGCTCTGCCGTGACCTTTTAATGTTGTGAAAGGAGGAACGCACTGTGATACAGATGCAGACTAGCCTGAAAGTTGCAGATAACTCCGGCGCCAAGGAGCTTATGTGCATCAGAGTTTTAGGCGGAACACGCAGAAGGTATGCAAACATCGGTGACGTTGTAGTTGCTTCGGTCAAGAAGGCAACACCAGGCGGCGTTGTTAAAAAAGGCGATGTTGTTAAAGCAGTAATCGTTCGTTCAGCTAAGGGTCTTCGCCGCGCAGACGGAACATATATCCGTTTCGACGAAAACGCTGCTGTTATTATTAAGGAAGATAAAAACCCAAGAGGTACACGTATTTTTGGACCAGTTGCTAAAGAGCTGCGCGAGAAGGATTATCTGAAGATTCTTTCGCTGGCTCCCGAAGTGCTTTAATAGGAGGTGTCGTTAATGAATAAGGTACACGTTAAAACAGGCGACACAGTTGTTATCCTTTCAGGTAAGGATAAGGGCAAGAAGGGCAAGGTTCTCCAGGTTTCGCCTAAGGAAGGCAAGGTAATCGTAGAGGGTCTTAATATTGCCACAAAGCACGTTAAGCCGAGAAGACAGGGCGAGCAGGGCGGAATCGTAAGCGCCGAGGCAGCTTTGTATGCGTCTAAGGTTCAGGCAGTATGTCCTAAGTGCGGAAAGCCCACAAGAATAGCTCATAAGATTCTTGAGGACGGCACAAAGGTAAGAGTATGCAAGAACGCAGACTGCGGCGAAGAATTTTAATAAGGAGGAGATTTTACGATGGCTGCAAGATTAAAAGAATATTATGTTAGCACCGTAGCTCCTGCTATGATGAAGAAATTCCAGTATGCTAACGTTATGCAGATTCCGAAGCTTGACAAGGTTGTTATCAACGTAGGCTGCGGAGCTGATAAGGACAATAAAAAGGTTATCGACGCTATTATGAGCGATCTGGCTGCAATTACCGGTCAGAAGCCTATCGTCTGCAAGGCTAAGAAGTCGGTTGCTAACTTCAAGCTCCGCGACGGACAGATAATCGGCGTAAAGGTTACGCTCAGAGCCGAGAGAATGTATGAGTTCGTTGACAGACTGTTCAACGTTGCATTCCCACGTGTAAGAGACTTCAGAGGCATCAGCGCCAACTCGTTTGACGGAAGAGGAAACTACTCTACCGGTATCAAGGAGCAGCTGATCTTCCCTGAGATCGAATATGATAAGATAGATAAGGTTCGCGGTATGGATATCAACTTTATTACTACCGCTAACACAGACGAAGAGGCTAAGGAGCTTTTGTCCCTTATGGGCGCTCCGTTCGCTAAGTAAGGTTAAGAGGAGGAAAATTCAATGGCTAAAAAGGCTATGATCAATAAACAGCAGGCAAAGCCTAAGTATTCCACTCGTGCTTACAACAGATGTAAAATCTGTGGAAGACCTCATGCTTATTTGAGAAAGTTCGGTATCTGCCGTATCTGCTTCAGAGAATTGGCTCATGACGGTCAGATTCCTGGAGTTAAGAAGGCTAGTTGGTAAAAGGAGGTTAACAAGCATGCAAATTACTGATACAATAGCAGATTTATTGACCAGAATTCGTAATGCAAGTTCTGCAAAGCACGCAACAGTTGACGTTCCTGCATCTAATATGAAAAAGTCGATAACACAGATCCTTGTAGACGAGGGCTATGTCAAGGACTTTAAGATTATTGAGGACGGAAAACAGGGTATAATCAGAATTACTCTAAAATACGATGAGAACAGAAATCCGGTTATTACGGGACTCAGAAGAGTTTCAAAGCCCGGCTTGAGAATTTATTCAAGCTGTGAGGATATGCCTAAGGTAATGAAGGGACTGGGTATTGCAGTCGTTTCAACCTCAAAGGGTATCGTAACCGACAAAAAGGCAAGAGAGCTTAATGTCGGCGGAGAAGTTCTCGCATTTATCTGGTAAGGAGGACTAATATTATGTCTAGAATCGGAATCAAACCTATTAGTGTTCCTGCCGGCGTAGAGGTTTCTGTTGCAGACGGCAACGTTGTAACAGTTAAAGGCCCAAAGGGAACATTGACAAAATCCTTTAACAAGGATATGATCATCAAGTCGGAGAACGGAACGATAACGGTATCCCGTCCTACAGAGGATAAGTTCCATAAATCGCTTCACGGTCTGACTAGAACGCTTATTTTCAACATGGTTGAAGGCGTAACAAACGGTTTTTCAAAGACGCTTGAAATTGTCGGCGTAGGCTACAGAGCGGCAAAGCAGGGCAAGAACCTTGTAATGAACCTTGGTTTCTCTCATCAGGTAATCATTCCTGAAACAGACGAGATCAAGATCGACGTTCCTCAGCCTAACCAGATCGTAGTTTCGGGTATCGATAAGCAGGCAGTAGGTCAGTTCGCTTGCGAGATCCGTGAGAAGCGTCCGCCGGAGCCTTATAAGGGTAAGGGTATTCGCTATACCGGCGAGTATGTTATCCGCAAGGAAGGAAAGGCCGGTAAGGGCAGCAAGAAGTAATTAAAAGGAGAGAATTACTATGGTGAAAAAGCTTGACAGAGCGAAGGCAAGAGCAAAAAGACACGCAAGAGTCCGCAACAAAGTATCCGGAACTCCTGAGTGTCCGCGCCTGAACGTATTCCGCTCCTCAAAGCATATATATGCGCAGATCATTGACGATATCAACGGCGTAACGCTTTGTGCTGCTTCTTCAATGTCCAAGGATTTTGAAGGAAACGGCGGCAACAAGGACGGAGCCCGCAAGGTAGGCGAATTGATCGCTAAAGCGGCTGCTGAAAAGGGAATTGAGAATGTCGTATTCGACAGAGGCGGTTATCTTTATCACGGACGCGTACAAGAGTTAGCAGACGGAGCTCGCGAAGGCGGACTCAAGTTCTAAAAGGAGGGTATACTTTTGGCTATAATAGATGCTTCAACATTGGAACTTAGCGAAAAGGTAGTTGCTATTAACAGGGTATCCAAAACTGTTAAGGGCGGACGTATTATGAAGTTCTCTGCACTTATCGTAGTCGGCGACGGAAACGGTATCGTAGGTTTCGGAATCGGTAAATCAAGCGAAGTTCCCGACGCTATCCGCAAGGGTATCGAGGACGCTAAGAAGAATCTTATCAAGATCTCTCTGAAGGGTACGACTATTCCTCACGAGATCGTAGGTAAGTTCGGAGCAGGCGAGGTTCTGCTTAAGCCTGCCGCAGCCGGTACAGGAGTTATCGCAGGCGGTACGGTAAGAGCAGTAGTAGAAGCAGCGGGTATCAAGGATATAAGAGCGAAGTCGCTTCGTTCAAACAATCCCTGCAACGTTGTAAGAGCTACAATCAACGGTCTTGCGTCAGTAAAATCGGCTGAACAGGTCGCTGATAAGAGAGGCAAGTCAGTAAATGAAATTTTAGGCTAAGGAGGAAACAGCAATGGCAAACTTGAAGATCGAGTTGGTTAAAAGCCTTAACTCTAAGATTAAGAAGCAAGTGCTGACAGCTAATTCTCTTGGTCTTAGAAAAATCGGTGATGTAACGACCCAGCCTGACAACGCTCAGACTCAGGGAAAGATCAGAGTTATATCACACCTTATTAAAGTAACCGAAGCGTAAAGCAAGGAGGTGCGAAACATATGAAATTGCACGAATTATCACCTGCTGAGGGTTCTACAAAGGACGTAAAGCGTAAGGGCCGCGGACATGGTTCCGGAAACGGCAAAACTGCCGGAAAAGGTCATAAGGGTCAGAAGGCTCGTTCGGGCGGCGGAGTAAGACCTGGCTTTGAAGGCGGTCAGACATCGCTTGCCAGAAGAATTCCTAAGCGCGGATTCAACAATATTTTTGCAACTGAGTATGCCGTAATCAACGTTTCCGATCTGGAGAAATTTGTTGACGGTACAGTTGTAGATACCGAGCTTCTCAAGGCATCAGGTCTTGTTAAAAAGGAGCTTGACGGTGTTAAAGTTCTCGGAAACGGAGAGCTTACAAAGAATCTTACAGTAAAGGCTGCGGCTTTCTCAGCTTCTGCTAAGGAAAAGATTGAAAAGGCAGGCGGGAAGGCAGAGGTGATGTAATTGTGATAGAGACATTTCGTAATGCCTGGAAGGTTCCTGAATTAAGAAGGAAGCTTCTGTTTACATTCTTCATCATAATTATATACCGTATAGGAGGCGCGGTTCCCGTTCCTTATCTGGATTCGACCGCTCTCGCAGCATGGTTTGAGGACAGCAATGCGTCCGGTAACTTTTTCAGCTATCTGAACGTTTTGTCGGGAGGTAACTTTTCAAAGGCTACTCTTCTTGCACTGTCCGTAGGGCCTTATATCAACGCACAGATCATTATTCAGCTGCTTACCTACGCTCTTCCTCCTCTGGAAAGAATGCAGAAGGAAGGTCCTGAGGGCAGAAAGAAGCTGAACAAAATTACAAAGTACACCGCTTTGGCGATTTCCCTGTTCCAGGCTTGGGCGTACTATCTGACCCTGAAAAACTCAGCCAATGCGCTTATGTATAACGGCGGCTGGGAAAAGATCTATTCCGAGATCGTAATAATCGCTTGCTTTACCGCAGGTGCGTCGCTTACCATCTGGCTGGGCGATCAGATCAACGAAAAGGGTATTGGAAACG
The DNA here is from genome assembly GCF_054655215.1 of Hominimerdicola intestinalis. Classification (NCBI taxonomy): domain Bacteria; kingdom Bacillati; phylum Bacillota; class Clostridia; order Eubacteriales; family Oscillospiraceae; genus Hominimerdicola; species Hominimerdicola intestinalis. The sequence continues at coordinate 120,177 of NZ_BAAHNZ010000001.1, read as the reverse complement.
GTATCTCAATGCTGCTGTTTGCAGGAATTATAGCAAGAGGTCCTTCTGCAGTTTGGTCGCTGATCGAGCTTATGAAGACCGGAGAAGCTAAATATATGATCCTTGTTCCGATCATTATCGTTATATTTGTACTGATGATAGCGTTCATTATCTTTATGAACAACGCTGAAAGGCGTATACCTATCCAGTATGCAAAGCGTGTGGTAGGCAGAAAGCAGTACGGCGGACAGAACACGTTTATTCCTGTCAAGATAGCAATGAGCGGAGTTCTTCCTATAATTTTCGCTATGGCGTTTATGTCACTTCCCTCTACGCTTGAAATGTTCATCAAGCCGAGAGCTGACGGAACGGGCTTTTATAACGGACTGCTCAGGTGGTTCAGCTATACTCATCCGTTCTATGCCTGTCTGTATTTTCTGCTGATAATAGGATTTAACTACTTTTACGTTTCAATGCAGTACAACCCTGTTGAGATCGCAAATAATCTCAGACAGAACAACGGCGGCGTTCCCGGAATAAGACCAGGAAAGCCAACAAGCGACTATATCAAGAGAATTCTGTCAAAGATAACATTGGTAGGTGCGGTATTCCTCGGAATTATCGCTATCTTCCCTATCATCTTCGGCGCTGCGACCGGCGTAAATATTGCAATGGGCGGTACTTCGATCCTTATCGTAGTAAGCGTTGCTCTTGAAACCGTAAGAACTATGGAATCTCAGATGATGATGCGTCATCATAAGGGCTTTCTTGAATAAGCCTGAGGCTGAAAGTTAAGAGGAGTTAAATTATGAATCTTATTTTGTTAGGCGCGCCGGGTGCGGGAAAAGGCACTCAGGCAGAGGTTATCTGCAAGGCGCTGAACATTCCGACTATTTCAACCGGAAATATGCTCAGGGCTGCCGTTAAAGCAGGTACCGAGTACGGACTCAGGGCTAAGGCGGCTATGGACGCGGGAGACCTTGTATCCGACGATATAGTGATCGGTATTCTTAAGGACAGGATCAAGGAGCCGGACGCACAGAACGGCTTTATACTTGACGGTTTTCCCAGAACGGTTCCTCAGGCTGAGGCTCTGGACGCTATGGGAGTTAAGATCGACAAGGTAATAGAGATCCATGTTCCCGATGAAAAAATTCAGCAGAGATTGAGCGGCAGAAGAGTTTGTCTTGACTGCGGAGCGACTTATCATGTTGATTTCAAGCCGAGCAGGACGGAAGGCGTCTGCGACGTATGCGGCAAGCAGCTTGTTATCCGTAAAGACGACGAGCCGGAAACCGTAAAAAGCAGACTTAAAACATATCATGAGCAGACAGCACCGCTGAAGGGCTATTATGAGGCTCAGGGCAAGCTTGTTACCGTTGAGGGACAGGAAGAGGTAGCAGATACCTCTAAGCTGACGCTTGCGGCTCTGAACGCGTAACAGAAGAAGGCGTTTGTATGATATGTGTAAAATCCAATAAAGAGATCGCAAGAATGCAGAAGGCGGGCAAAATAACCGCCGGAGCGCTTATTGCGGCGGGCGAGGCCATCAGGCCGGGTATGACTACCAAGGAGCTTGATACGGTCGTCCGCAAATATATTACCTCTCACGGAGCAAAGCCCAGCTTTCTTGGTTACGGCGGATTTCCCGCCTCAGCCTGTATTTCCGTCAATGATGAGGTAATTCACGGGATCCCCGGCCCCCGCAGACTTGAGGAGGGCGACATTGTTTCGGTAGACGTCGGAGCTTATATCGACGGCTATCACGGAGATTCCTGCAAGACCTTTGCAGTCGGAGAAATTTCCGATAAGGCGAAGGCGCTGATGAAGTCTACCGAGGAAAGTCTTTATTTAGCTATAAAGATGATCAGACCGGGCGTAAGGCTCGGAGATATCGGAGCGGCTATTCAGAAGTATAATGAGGGAAACGGTTTTTCCGTAGTTAGGGAGTTTGTCGGTCACGGAGTAGGCAAAAACCTTCACGAAGAGCCTGAGGTGCCTAATTACGGCAAAGAGGGTCACGGAGTAAGGCTTGCGGCAGGTATGGTAGTCGCTATAGAGCCTATGATAAACGAGGGTACTGCTTCTGTAAAGGTAATGTCCGATGAATGGACCGTAAAGACAACAGACGGAAAGCTGTCCGCTCATTTTGAGCATACAATCGCTGTTACCTCTGACGGTGCGTTTATTTTAACGCAGCCGTAGCGGAGGGGCATTGTGGTTAATATAAGAGTCGGTTCGCTTGTCAAAGCGCGTGCGGGCCGTGATAAGGACCGCTGGTTCGTTGCAGTAGCGGTCAACGGCGGCTTTGTAGAAATCGCAGACGGAAAAGAGCGTAAGCTTGAAAAACCCAAGCGTAAGAATATAAAGCACATTTCACCCGCCGATACGGCAATAGACGTAAACGGACTGACAAACAAAAAGTTGAGAAAGCTGATCAATGAGTTCGAGACCCGGAACTTATATCAAGCAGACCGCCGGCCTTTGGACGGGGAGGTATTTTAATGTCAAAAGAAGATGTTATTGAACTTGAAGGAACGGTTGTGGAGGCGCTGCCTAACGCAACATTTCAGGTTGAACTTTCAAACGGTCATAAAATTCTTGCCCATGTTTCGGGTAAGCTTCGTATGAATTACATTCGTATCGTGCCCGGAGATAAGGTAACGGTCGAGATGTCACCTTATGACTTGACAAAGGGAAGAATCACCTGGAGGGCTAAGTAATTAGCTTTTCATCGTAAGAAAGAATTTGCCTGAGCGCTGATTCTTGTGTAATGTTAAAAGGAGGTATTTCAATGAAAGTAAGACCTTCAGTTAAGCCAATCTGCGAGAAATGCAAGGTAATCAAAAGAAAAGGCAAGATCATGGTAATCTGCCAGAATCCTAAGCATAAACAACGTCAGGGCTAACAAACCAATAATGGAGGTGCAGCTAAATAATGGCTCGTATTGCTGGAATCGACCTGCCGAAGGATAAAAGAGTTGAAATCGGTTTGACTTATATCTTCGGTATCGGTCAGAAAACTGCTACTAAGATTCTTGAGGAGACAGGCGTAAATCCTGATACAAGAGTAAAGGATCTGTCCGAGGACGACGTAGCAAAACTGCGTGAATATATTGATAAAAATTTGACGGTTGAGGGCGACCTTAGAAGAAACGTTGCTCTTAACATTAAGAGACTTGTTGAGATCGGTTGCTACAGAGGCGTTCGTCACAGAAGAGGTCTGCCTGTAAGAGGACAGAGAACCAAGACAAACGCAAGAACCCGCAAGGGACCTGTTAAGACAATCGCCAACAAGAAGAAGTAAGGAGGGTGTGAACAATGGCTCAGCCTAAGAAAAAGACTACTATCCGCCGCCGTCGTGAAAGAAAGAACATTGAACAGGGACAGGTTCATATCCAGTCAACTTTCAACAACACGATCGTTACGATCACTGATATGCAGGGCAACGCTATCTCATGGGCTTCCGCAGGCGGACTCGGCTTCAGAGGTTCTAAGAAATCAACTCCGTTCGCAGCTCAGACAGCGGCTGAAACAGCGGCAAAGGCAGCGAAGGAGCATGGTCTTAAATCCGTTGAGGTTTTCGTAAAGGGCCCCGGTGCCGGAAGAGAAGCGGCTATCAGAGCTTTGCAGTCTGAGGATCTGGAAGTAAGAATGATCAAGGACGTTACTCCTATTCCTCACAACGGATGCCGTCCTCCTAAGAGAAGACGCGTATAACAGACGATTTGAGTTTCAAGTTTACTCAAAGTCGGGTAAAGGAATTCGCCTTAAGACCCGATATAACATTAAAAACGGAGGTTTATTACTATGGCAGTAAGCAGAGAACCGATTCTTAAGAGATGCAAATATCTCGGAATCAGCCCTATGGTTATGGGCGTTGCAAAGGAAACAAAGCGCGACCCAAACGCAAACAAGAGAAAAAAGGTTTCTGAATACGGACTTCAGCTCAAGGAAAAGCAGAAGCTGAAATTTATATATGGAATGCTCGAGAAGCAGTTCTATCACTATTTTGAAATCGCTCAGAAGATGGAGGGTCAGGCCGGTGCAAACCTGATCACGCTCTGCGAGTCAAGACTCGACAGCGTAGTTTTCAGAATGGGACTTGCTACAACAAGACGTGAGGCACGTCAGCTTGTAGTTCACGGACACTACAATGTAAACGGCAAAAGAGTTGACATTCCTTCCTACAGAATCAAGGTCGGCGACGTAATTTCACTCAGAGACGCAAGCAAAAAGAGCGAAAAGTTCAAGCAGATTATCGAGACAACGACCGGCAGAATTACTCCTACATGGCTTGATGTAAACAAGGACGAGCAGAGCGCTAAGGTTGTTCGTATGCCTGTCAAGGAAGATTTGGATTACGAAATAGAAGAGCACCTCATTGTCGAGCTGTATTCTAAGTAATCTAAGTTGCAGAGTATTTTCTGCATTCGGGTTATCCGGAACTATAAAACCATTTATTCGTGTAAAAACTATTCGAGTTTGAAAACAGGAGGGTTTTAAATGCTTGAAAAAATAGAAAAGCCTGAGATTGAAACAGCTGAGCTTAAAGGCGACGGAACTTACGGAAAGTTTATTCTCGAGCCATTAGAGCGCGGCTACGGTATTACTCTGGGAAATTCTCTCAGAAGAGTACTGCTCTCCTCTTTGCCCGGTGTTGCCGTTACATCTGTAAAGATAGACGGCGTACACCACGAACTATCTACAATACCCGGAGTTAAGGAGGACGTAACGGAAATAATCCTTAACCTCAAGGGACTGACTGCGAAGCTATACGGTGAGGGTCCTAAGACTATTTATATCGAGGCGGAGGGCGAGTGCGTCGTTACTGCAGGCGATATTAAAACCGATTCTGAGGTTGATATTCTGGTTCCTGATATGCATATTGCTACGCTGGGTGCAGGCGCTAAGCTTTATATGGAGATCGTAATCGACAGAGGCCGCGGTTACGTTTCCGCAGAAAAGAACAAGGCGCTTATGACTAACGCACCGATCGGTGTGATTGCTGTTGACAGTATTTATACGCCGGTATTAAAGGTAAACTTTACGGTTGACAATACCCGTGTAGGTCAGATTACCGATTATGACAAGCTTACTCTGGAGGTTTGGACAGACGGAACGATCTCTGCAAAGGAAGCTGTGTCATTGGCAGCCAAACTCCTCAACGAGCATCTGAATCTCTTTATAGATTTGTCCGAAGAGACAAATGTTGTTGAGATGATGGTAGAAAAGGATGATAAGGGTAAGGAAAAAATCCTTGAGATGACCATTGAGGAACTTGACTTATCCGTGCGTTCGTTCAACTGTCTGAAACGTGCGGGAATCAACACCGTTAACGACTTGATAGAAAAGTCGGCAGAAGAAATGATGAAGGTTAGAAACCTTGGTAAAAAATCATTTGATGAGGTTAAGGAAAAGCTCCATTCTCTGGGCTATGACCTCAGTTCTGAAGAAGATAAATAATGTAAGGAGTGAATATCTATGCCAGGCACAAGAAAGCTGGGAAGGGCTACTGACCACAGAAAAGCAATGCTCAGAGCAATGGTCACATACCTTCTTGAAAACGGTAAGATTGAAACAACTGTAACTAGAGCTAAAGAGGTTAGCGCTATGACCGATAAGATGATTACTTTAGGCAAAGCGGGCGACCTTCATTCCAAGCGTCAGGCGCTTTCATATATAACTAAGGAAAGCGTTGCTAAGAAGCTTTTTGACGACATCGCTCCTTCCTATGAGGGAAGAAACGGCGGCTATACAAAGATCGTTAAGATCGGTCCCCGCCGCGGCGACGCAGCTGAAATGGCTATTATTCAGTTGGTTTAATATCAGAATAAAACGGTACGGCTTAAATGCTGTACCGTTTTTTGTGTTTAAATTGACGAATAACGGTTGATTTCTGCCGCAGATTTTGGTATAATAATAGCATAGCTGAAAGGAGCTGAGCATATTATGAAAAAATCAGCGGTAATGCTGTCGGCGCTGATAGCTGCTGCGGCGTTAATTACGTCCTGCGGAAACGGCGGCTCAGGAGAAAAGGAGAATGAAAAGATGAATTATCCCGTTTTAGACAGTTCAAATGTCAAGCTGCTGGGAAGGACATATCTTTCCGGGGATACCCTATATTTGGCTTTTTCGGGAACAGGGGCAGAGTTCACCTATACTGGAAGCAAGCTGGAGCTTCAGCTTGAGGGTGATGCCAAGGCAGGCTCGTCGGACGGAGAAGCGAGAATAGCGGTATATGTAAACGGCGAAAGAACTCAGGATTTTATGATGGATGAAAAGGAAAAGAACATTGTGCTGTTTGAAGCCGAAAAGGAGGAGAGCGCCGAAATAAAAATCGTAAAGCTTTCCGAATGTGCAATGTCAAATGTGGGGATCAAAAATCTGGAGCTTAACGGCGGAAGCATTAAGCCGGCGGAAAATAAGGACAGAAGGATAGAATTTATAGGCGACTCGATAACCTGCGGCTACGGCGTAGACGACGAGGATCCCTCTCACAGCTTCAATACGAAAACCGAGGACTGTACAAAGGCCTACGCCTATAAGACAGCTCAGAAGCTTAACGCCGATTACAGTCTTGTATCAATAAGCGGCTACGGAATTATATCGGGCTATACTGCCGATCCGGAAAAAATAAGTGCTAATCAGACAATTCCGCCGTATTATGAAAAGCTGGGCTTCTGTTACAGTACATATGCAAACGGCGAGAAGCCATCGGATATAGCGTGGGATTTTTCAAAATTCAAGCCAGACTGCATAGTTATAAATCTGGGAACGAACGACGCAAGCTACTGCAATTCAACCGAAAAGAAGGATACTTTCAGAGATTCGTATAAGGAATTTCTGAAAACCGTCCGTAAAAATAATCCCGACGCGAAGATATTCTGTACGCTTGGAATAATGGGTCAGACTATGTATCCCAGTATCGAGGAAGCGGTTTATTATTACACAAAGGAAACAGGCGACGAAAATATTCTCTGCGTGCAGTTTGAAAATCAACAGCAGGCAGACGGACTTGCGGCGGATTACCACCCGACGGAAGCTACTCATGAAAAAGCCTCGGAGCTTTTGACGGAAGCAATAAAAAAGGAGATGGGCTGGACATAGGATAAGGCGCAGAGTCTGATCTCTTAGCAAATCGGTAATAAGCCCTATAAACAGATCCACTTAAATTGATAGATCTGCAGGGGTTTGGGATATTCCCGGCTCTACAAAATCAGCTTATGCAGTGATAGAAAAAAGCTGTAAATCGGTTAAAAGATAAACCCCGCAAGGAAGATCTCTTCTTTGCGGGGTTTTACAATTAGCTGTTTGGTTAAATATTTACGATAGCTTTGCGCTTATTTCTTCTTCTTGACTACAAGCGCCGCAGAACTCAGCAGGATAAGTCCCGTCAAAGCTATGCCGCCGCCGGTAGACGGGTTAGGATCTTTTGCAGAACCGGAAGAATTTGAGGACGCCGCAGAAGAACCTGACGCCGCAGATACTACATTTTCTGTACTTGTGTCAGCAGATGATAAAGAGTCTGAAGTGCTGCTTTCCTCAAGGCTTTCAGTTTCAGATACGTCCTTTGATTCAGCCTCGGAGCTTTCCGCTTCGCTGCTGCTTACCTCGGGAGGTGTGACCTTTCCTTCGGCGATCTCTCTGTACGCCGCTTCAAGTTCGCTGTCGCTCATTTTACAGGAATATCTGTCGTATATGCTGTATTTGCTGGTTATATCCCACAGCACCGGACAAATATCTCTTGCGTATGCAGACGCCGCTACGGTAGTAAGAAAATTGTTTATCTGTTCGGTAGTCTTGTTTTCGGCGGCAACTCCGTACTCACCCATAATAACAGGAATTCCTTTATCAATAAAGTTTTCCTTCATCATATCAAGATTATTATAAAGCTCCAGAAGCTCTGCGTCTGTACCCCATTCTGTCTGGGCCTTGCCCCAGCTTGCGTCCTCTGTAAGAATACAGAAGGTTGACGGAGTATAGTAGTGAATTGATACGGCACAGCGGCCGGCAGGATCCTTTGGCATTTCAAAAAGACTGTCGCAGGTAAGATGAATATCCGTACCGTAACCGGCGATAAGCAAATGACGGGAAGGGTTATTTCCTCCGCTGTTTCTTACTATATCCACAAACTTCTGATTTATCTCATTCAGCAGACCGTATGCTTCGGATTTTCCTGCTGACGAACCGCTGTAACGATTCCATAAGCTGTCCCAGCAGCCTTCTTCGTTGAGGGATTCAAACATAAGATGTTCGTCGTAATCCTTGAAGGAATCGGAAAGCTGAGTCCAGATACGCTCGTATTTGTACATACAGGTTTCTTTGTCAGTGGGGAAGTTTTCCCACCAGCCGCTGTCGTAGTGAATATTCATCACAACGTACAGATCGGCTTCGTATGCCCAGTCAACGACCTCTTTTACTCTTGAAATATAGTCGGGATTGATCGTATAATCGTCACCCATCATATTAGACCATGCCACAGGGATCCTGAGAACTCCGAATCCTGAGTCGGCAATTCCCTGGATCATATCCTGAGTAATAACAGGACTTCCCCATGCGGTCTCATAGTTTTTGACGCTGGAGCTGTTTATCCAGGTTCCGCAGGATTCAAAGGTGTTGCCGAGATTTATTCCCAGTCCCATATCCTTGACTATCTCCATAGTAGTCATATCAGACAAGAGCGTTTCATCGGCAGCTGCCGGCAGGCCTGCCGCAGAAACCGCCAGGCCTGCGCATAATACCGCACAGGCGGCTTTCTTTAGCTTTTCTTTGATCATTTTTTATACTGTGTGCAAAAGATCTGCACACAGGCTTCCTCCTTTTCATACTTATTTGCTTACAGTTGAAATCGTATACATTAATTATAGCATATAACAGCTGAAAGTCAATTGATTGTATATCTTTTTAGAGGATAAGTCAGTTTTAAAGCTGTTTATTTGTCTATGTTGACAAATAAAAAAAGCCGCAGCAACGCGGCTTTTATATTATTGCTGAGGAACTACAGCGAAAAATACAAGGTCGGTATCCCCGCTGTTAATAAGGCTGTGTGAATGACCCTTGGGGCAGTAATGACACATTCCCTCAGATATGGCTTCTTTTTCGCTGTCGAAAATTACCGTTCCGCTGCCGTTTAGTATGTATATTATCTCGCTGTTTTCGTCATGGCTGTGAAAGCCGATGGAAGAGCCCGGTTCAAGCCGTCCGTGCAGGATACGGTTTATATCATCGCTGTACATTTTTGCCGACAATGCTCCTTCACCGCCCTTAAAGCCTTCAAAAACGGCTTCGTCGGCAGTTTTAAAATCAAGTATCATTTTCTTATCTCCTTTACTTTCAGATGGGAACAGATTTAAAGCCAGCGCCGTAAGAACAATAAATCCGGCAGTTGCCTCAACGGGATACCAGATCAGGTGCTCTGCGCTGAGAAGCATGGGCAGAGTGCAGATAGCGCCGCAGGGGGGAAAATAAAGTCCTGTAAGCCTAACGGCAAGCAGTACCGCTGCACCGGATATAACTGCGGAGGCAGTCAGCGGAAGTCCTGCCAGTTCGTTCAGCAGGAGTCTGCATAACACTCCGGAGAATGAAGCGATGAGTATAAGCAGTACGGCGGTTTTATAACGGCATCTGAGCTTTGAGCCGGGAAACGACATTTCGGCGTAACCTACTATAAGAGGAGGTACGATAAAATACAGCTCGCCTGTAATTATCGGAACAGCTGCCGCCGCCGCAATAATAATGGTGTGCTTCAGCCAGAAGAACAGGGATTTTTTATTTATTTTTGCAGGGGTAAAAGCTGCTGGTTTATGTATTTCAGCTTTATCAAGAAGATACTGCAAGGCAAGAATGATTCCCGTCATAATAATTACGGATATAACGTAGATAAAGGTTTCAGTGCCTAAAATCACAGGAAGTACGCAAGCGGAGATCATGGGTACAAAGCTGGTTTTTGAAATCATTAGTCCTACAGCAGCACAGGCAAATGCCAGAGGAAGCTTTATTATAAGCGGAACCGGTACAAATCTGACCAGCAGAACGCCAGCAAGGGACATAACGGATATTGAAAGAAACAGACGAAGCCGGTTTGTGTTCCATGGCTGGACAGGAGCGATCAGGGCGCCTACAGCGACCGCCGTTATTTCGGGAAATATAATTTCACGGTTTCCCGTAAGCTCGGCAGCTCCTGTCATTACGGCTATAACCGTCAGGGTCAGAAGATAAGGAACAGCCTTTTTAATGCGTAAACTATTCATTTTCAAAAAGCGGAGTGGAAAAGTAACGCTCTGCGGTATCGGGGAGAACCGTTACAACCGTTTTTCCCTTTCCGAGCTTTTCTGCAAGCTTCAAGGCGGCGGCTACATTCGTACCGCTTGAAATACCGCACATTATCCCCTCTTTTTTAGCCAGATCCTTTGCTGTAGAAATAGCCTCTTCGTCCGTTACCACATATATATTATCGTATATGCTTAAATTCAGGTTTTTGGGGATAAGGCCGTCCCCTATGCCCATCTGGAGGTGAGTTCCGATAGTTCCTCCCGCAAGGATAGCCGCATTTTCAGGCTCAACAGCCCAGATCTCAATATCAGGATTCTGCGCTTTCAGAACTTCTCCTATCCCGCTTATCGTTCCGCCTGTACCGATACCCGAGCAAAAGCCGTGGATAGGTCCTTCTACCTGCTCCATCAGCTCAAGACCCGTATGGTGCTTGTGAGCAAGGGGGTTTGCCGGGTTCTCGAACTGCTGAGGAACATATACGTCGGGGTTTTCTTCCGCCATTTTAAGGGCGGTTTTAAGGCACTCGTCAATACAGTCGCCTATATTTCCCGAATCATGAATAAGCTTTACCTCCGCACCGTAGTGAGCGACAAGCTTGCGCCGTTCCTCACTTACTGAATCGGGCATTATTATCACAGTTCTGTACCCCTTTACTGCCCCAATAAGCGCAAGTCCTATTCCCTGATTACCGCTTGTCGGCTCGACGATTATCGTGTTCTTATTTATAAGTCCCTTTTCCTCAGCGTCGCTTATCATTTTATATGCGGTTCTGGTTTTTATCGAGCCGCCGACATTGAGTCCTTCAAATTTAACAAGAACCTGAGCCGAATTTTCGCCGGTCATTCTGTTAAGTCTTATTATCGGAGTATGCCCTATAACTTCAAGAATATTGTTATGTATCATAAAATTGCCTGCATCAGTAACAGTCCTTGTGCAGGTCGGCCTCCCTTTCCCGATTGATTTATTCACTAACACATTATTATAGCATATTTATCCGGTTTATGCAACAGCCGCAGCAGGTATTTATTCTTGAAATATATAAAAATGCATAGTATAAATTAAACGCTTCCCGGAAACGTAAAATAATTTGCATATATCTGCATAGGAGAATATTGTATCTTAATTATTTCTTACATTGCAGTGCGTTTCCTTGACTTTTTATGTTATATAATATATAATATATTCATTATATGTCGAAAATACGGTATGAAGGTCTGTCCGGCTTACTTAAGCAGGCTCGGCGAAAGGATATTTCTGATATGAAGAAAAAAAGGGGCGGGGGCGCACGGCTTTGGACCCGTAAAGAGATTAAAGGCAGTGCAAGATCAAATCTGAAAAAAAATTATATAGCGTGCTTTGCGGTATGTTTTATTATGGTATTTATCGCCGGTCAGTACGGCGGAACAACTCAGTTTATATCCAGCTATGATAATGAAAACGTTGCGGATATACGATACAGCGGAGATTTTAAGCGTGACGCTGTTGAGGAGCTTAAAAGGACTGGAGTAAGCGCTAATGAAATATCTGAGAAATATAATATAGGTAATTTTGAAGCGGTACAGCGCTGGGAGAAGATTTACGATGAGCTTGGGCCGGAGGCTTTAAATTCCAAGGAGATATCTCTTTTTAATACGGGTACGGAAAACTCCAACTGGAATATTGTCCATAAGGCTACGAACTGGATAATAAAAACAGAAGGAAATATAGGAAAAGCCGTTGACGACGGGGTGGAAAGATTTGTTAAAGGCGCTGCCGATTCCTTCGACAGTCTGACGAAGCAGCATTCTTCTAAATTTCAGGCCGTAAACGCAGTAGTAGAGCTGTTTTCAAGAAAATATACATGGGAAGTTGTCGTTACCTGCGTAAGCGCACTTTTCAGTATACTTATAACGGTTTTCATAGCCAATGTACTTATTGTAGGCGAAAAAAGATTTTTTATGGAAAGCCGCACTTATCACGGAACCAGAATAGGAAGAATGGGTTTTTTATATAAAGACAGAAAGCTGAAGCCCGTAAAGACTATGCTGCTGAAGGATGTATTTACCATTCTATGGACTTTTACAATTATAGGTGCGTTTATAAAGCCTTTTGAATATTTGATGATACCGTATATATTGGCTGAAAACCCGTCCGTAGATTCAAAGCATGCGTTTAAGCTTTCAAAGCAGATGATGAAAGGAAACAAGTGGAAGGCAGCAAAGCTTATGATATCATATGCGCCCTGGTATCTTGCGGCAGTTATTCCCGCTTCTGTAATAGGTCTGGCATTTTTAGGAGGCACGTCAGGAATTCATGCCGACGTTATAGTAAACGTATTTGTGGGCATTCTTTGTATGGCGTTTCTCAATCCATATAAGACGGCCGCTGAAACGGAGCTTTATATTATCCTGCGGAGAAAGGCAATTAAAGATAACTGCCTGTTCAGCGAGGACCTAAATGACAGATATATTGATCTCGATCTGCTTGAGGAGCAGCTTAAAGCGGAAGGCGGCGGAACGGAAGCTGTTGAGATCCCTTAAATATAAGCTCCGCACTGCGCTGGCAGAACGGAGAATTAAGGCAGCTCAGCTGCTGAATTTAATATGAACGTCGCATATCTCAGCGTCTGTTCCTATGCGCATAAACGGTCCGTATACTCCGACTCCTGAGGTAACGACGGAATACATAGAATCTTTTTTTATTACTCCGCAGGGATTTTCCCACATAAGGCCGACTGTAAGGTTGCCGGGGAAAAGCTGACCGTCGTGAGTATGGCCGGAAAAATCAATATCCGCTCCTGCGTCGGCAGTTTCCTGAAGCTCCGACGGCTCGTGGTCTATCACGAATATCGGCTTTGATTTATCCAGTCCTTCGGTAAGCTCCTTAATTGATTTGCGTTCTCCGTCAGGAGTACCGGGTTTATGAGCGTCGCGGCGGCCGACAAGATAGAAGCTGTCGTCAATAAGGACCGATTCGTCCTGAAGCAGATTTATATTTGCCTTTTCCAGAAAATCAGTCATTGACGTGTCGTTTGCCGGGTTCTCTCCCCAGCTGAACGTAAAGCCCATAAGGATCTTCTCGTTAATATCGTGGTTTCCGTAGGTCGCCCAGACTCCGTATCTGGAGTCTATTGAAGCAAGCAGCTGCGCAAGCCTTTCGGGGTCGTCCAGACCGTCAATACTGTTATCAAATATATCTCCGGCAAAAATTACTATGTCAGGGTCGCATGAATTGATCTTATCTACCATCTGTTCTATGTGGTCAGTGCCAATGGCGTAGCCCATATGAGTATCTGCGATCAGTACAGCATTAAGCTGTGTAAGCTCTCCGCAGGATTTGTTAATGGTAATTTTATAGGGAGTGGTTTTTATTTCTCTTGCGTGAACAGAGCCGTACAGACAGAATACTGCGGTGCAGACCGCTATTGCAGAACCTGCGGTAACGGTTCCTATCCGTGAAAGTATTCTCTTTTTTCTCAGAGGAGTCCGTTTTATGATCAGCCTAATCAGATCGCCGAGAACTATAAACATCAGAGAATAAAGCATTACTCCTGTCCAGAAAGTTGAGAAACGCCTTATTAGAATAGAAAGTCCGAATTTCGGCAGCAGAAAGGCCGTTATAGGTGATAGTGCGCAGAGGAAGAAAATAATACCTACAGGTATCATAAACCGGCGTTTATCAAGAATAGCCGTACAGTTTTTTGTCCAGTGAAAGATCCTCAGCAGCATATAAAGATTTGCCGCAAAATATAAGGGTACAAGAAAAAGGAATATCATTAAACGATCCGTGCCTTCCTTAAAAAATATATGATATGAAGTTATTATACACCAAAAAGAACCGCTTTGCAATATATAATAAAAAAATCAGCCGATCGGCGGGCTGTAGTAATGTTTTGAAGCAGTGCCGAAGAAGAAAGGAATATGATAAAAATGGAGCTTAATCTGACGCTGGAGGATCTCAGGGGTCTTGATCAGTACCCGGGGATAGCCGCACAGCAGAGCGCTCATATAGCGCTGGGCGGCGGCCGTAAAATAATTCACAGAGATTATCACAGAAAATATGCGATCACGTCTATAATTCTTATGTTTTTTATCTTTGCGCTGATAGGCTGGCTTTGGGAAGTCGCTATTCACGTTGTCGAGGACGGAAAGCTGGTTAACCGAGGTGCGCTTCACGGGCCCTGGCTTCCTATTTACGGAGCAGGGGGAGTTCTGGGAGTAATACTTCTGAGAAAGTTCGTCGACCGTCCTGTACTGACGTTTTTTCTTGTAGTTACCGTCTGCTCTGTTGTCGAGTATGCGACAAGCTGGTACCTTGAAACTTATAAGCATATACAGTATTGGAATTATGACGGATACTTTATGAACCTGAACGGCAGGATATGCCTTGAGGGAGCGCTTATATTCGGCTTTGCCGGCTGTGCAGGGATTTATATACTAGCGCCTTTCTTCGACGATCAGATAAAGAAGATACCGCCTAAGGTAAGGCTAAGCGTCTGTATTATTCTGGTTACCGCAATAGCCGCTGATTTTCTTTATTCAAGGGAACATCCTAATAAGGGAGAGGGAATAACAGATTATATAGCGCTGCCGTGTTCTCAGCTGTATACCGATCATATTCCTGCCGACGTTTTTCAGTATATTGATATTACATAAATAAACAACCCGTCTGATTGAACCGATCAGGCGGGCTGTTTTGTTTTCTTCTATTCCCTTCCGCTCCAGCAGTAGGTACAAAGACAGTCGGGGTCTATTCCTATTGATTTTATCATATCGTCAAGACGGTGATAACGCAGTGAAGTAAAATTCAGCTCTTTTCTTATTTCTTCAAGCATCTCCTGATAGTTCCGGCTGTTTGGATCGGCGTAATCAAGAAGAGTTTCACGGGAAGCGTTATCTCCTTCCCGTTTTGCAATAATACGCCTTGCGATCAGATCCATCTCTGAGGTCGAGCGGGAGAAGTTAAGATACTTACAGCCGAAAAGCAGCGGAGGACAGGCGGGGCGTATATGAACCTCCTTTGCGCCGCTGCTGTACAGAAATTCCGTGGTTTCACGGAGCTGAGTGCCTCTTACGATTGAATCGTCTATAAGCAGCAGACTTTTATCCTTAATAAGGGAATCTACAGGTATAAGCTTCATTTTCGCTATACGGTTTCTCTGCGACTGGTTAGGCGGCATAAAGGAGCGCGGCCATGTCGGGGTATACTTTATAAAGGGACGTGCAAATGGTATTTTTGAATAGTTTGAATATCCTATAGCGTGTGCTGTACCCGAATCGGGAACACCTGCTACAAGGTCGGGAGAAACGTTATCTCTCTGAGCAAGCATAGCTCCGCAGTTATATCTCATCTGCTCTACGCTTACGCCCTCATATGAGGAGCAGGGGTAGCCGTAGTAGACCCAGAGAAATGAGCATATCTTCATTTTTTTTCTTGGTTCAGATAAGGTTTCGACGCCCTCGGGGGAAATAAAAACGATCTCAGCAGGACCAAGCTCTCTTAGGTGCGAATATCCAAGATTGATGTACGCAAAGGATTCAAAGGAAACGCACCAGCCGGAATCCTTCTGACCCAGAGCTACCGGCGTTCTGCCGAGCTTGTCCCTTGCGGCATAAATACCCTTGCTTGTCATAAGAAGGAGCGTCATAGAGCCGTCTACAAGCTCCTGAACATACTTTATGCCTTCAACGATTGAATCCTTTTGGTTTATAACTGCGGCGACAAGCTCTGTTGCATTGACTTCTCCCCCGCTCATTTCAAGAAAATGAGTATGACCGTTTTTATATACAAGGTCAAGCAGTTCGTCTGTATTGTTTATTTTTCCGACGGTCGTAATAGCGTATGTACCGAGATGAGAGCGTACCATAAGCGGCTGAGGCTCATAATCTGAGATACAGCCTATTCCCATTGATCCGCTCATTGTATTTACGTCGTCGGCGAATTTGGTTCTGAACGGTGAATTTTCGATATTGTGGATTGCTCTGTTAAAGCCTTTTTCTCCGTACATTACCATACCGGCTCGCCTTGTTCCGAGGTGTGAATGATAATCGGTACCGTAAAATACGTCATACACGCAATTTGAAGAATCTGTGTCAGCTGAAGAACCGGAATGGTTTTTTGTAACCGCGCCGAAAAATCCTCCCATTATTTCTTACCACCTTATAATATAATTTAAATAACCGGAAAAGGTATCCGGTTCGATAAGTATAAATTAATTATAACTCATAAACTTTTGATTTTCATTATATATTTGTAAATTATCAGCTTGCACGGTCTGCGTAAAAAATTTATAAAATATACTGGAAAAACGCTTAGCTATATGCTATAATAAAAAACATATGGATTATATTATTGTATATATGAGTACAAATTTTGAAAGGGTGTTCTTTTATGCTGTCTGATATTGAGATCGCCAAGCAGGCTGAAATGAAAAAAATTACGGAGATCGCAGCCGAACTGGGAATTTCCGAGGATTATCTGGAGCCTTACGGTCATTATAAAGCAAAGCTTTCGGAAGAGCTTTTTACCAGACTTAAAGACAGAGCTGACGGAAAGCTTATTCTTGTTACCGCGATAAATCCTACTCCTGCAGGAGAGGGCAAGACAACGGTATCCGTAGGTCTTGCGGAGGCAATGGCCAAAATAGGGAAAAAAGCGATCCTTGCATTAAGAGAGCCGTCGCTCGGACCGGTTTTCGGTATCAAGGGTGGCGCTGCGGGAGGCGGTTATGCTCAGGTCGTACCGATGGAGGATATAAATCTTCACTTTACAGGAGATATGCACGCTATTACTTCTGCTAACAATCTTCTGTGCGCTTTGATAGATAATTCGCTGCAGCAGGGAAATCCTCTCAATATAGATCCCAGAAGAATTTTATTTAAGCGCTGTCTGGATATGAACGACAGAGCGCTCAGAAATATAGTTATCGGCTTAGGCTCAAAGGTAAACGGTATACCACGAGAGGACAGCTTTCAGATAACCGTTGCTTCTGAGATCATGGCAATTCTCTGCCTGTCCTCCGATCTTGCAGACCTGAAGGCTCGGCTCGAGAGGATACTTGTAGGATATACCTATGACAATAAACCTGTTTTCGCAAGAGAGCTTAACGGCTGCGGGGCAATGGCGGCGCTGCTTAAAGATGCGCTTAAGCCTAATCTGGTTCAGACTCTTGAAAATACTCCGGCAATAATGCACGGCGGGCCCTTTGCGAATATCGCTCACGGCTGTAATTCCGTAAGAGCGACAAAGCTGGGACTGAAGCTTGCCGATTACTGTATAACCGAAGCCGGGTTCGGCTCTGATCTGGGAGCGGAGAAATTCTTCGATATAAAATGCCGTTTTGCAGGATTGAAGCCAAGCTGCGTTGTGATCGTTGCAACGATACGCGCGCTTAAATACAACGGCGGAGTTCCGAAAAATGCCCTTACCGAAGAAAACACAGATGCGCTGAGAAAGGGTATTGTCAATCTTAAAACCCATATTGAAAATATGCATAAGTTCGGAGTTCCGGCAGTAGTGGCGATAAACCGCTTTAATACCGATACTGACGCCGAAATAAGTGTTATAGAGGAAACCTGCCGCGAAATGGGCGTTGAATTTTCACTTACTGAGATTTTTGCAAAAGGCGGCGAGGGCGGTACCGAGCTTGCAGGCAAGGTCTGCGATACGATAAAGCGCTGTGAAGATTCAGCCGATTTCAAGCCTCTTTATGATGAAAAGCTTCCGATAAAGGAAAAGCTTGATATTCTGGCAAGAGAGATATACCGTGCCGACGGAGTAAATTATACGGCTCAGGCTGAAAAGGCAATTGCCGAGATCGAAGGTCTCGGCTTCGGAGGGATACCCGTATGCGTTGCGAAAACTCAGTATTCGCTGTCGGACGATCCTGCAAAGCTGGGAAAACCGGAGAACTTCAAGATAACCGTAAGAGATATGAGACTTTCCTCAGGAGCAGGCTTTGTAGTTGCATATACCGGGGATATTATGACTATGCCGGGACTTCCGAAGATCCCCGCCGCAGGCAGGATCGACGTTGACAACGACGGCAATATTTACGGATTGTTCTAAGCCAAATTCAAGACAAAAACAATAGTTATTTAAAATAAACGGGCGAATCGGGTACGTTCCTGCAATAGTTTTGCAGAGATGTACTTAGTTCGCCCGTTTTGCTTTATAAGACAGGTTTCGGCGGTTATCAGCCGTTTTCAAGAGCCGTTATCTTGGCTATTCTTTTTTCGTGTCTTTCCTCTCCCGAATATTCCGTACCTACAAAGGCGTCTACAAGATCAAGCGCTGTACCTTCACCGACTACCCTTGCGCCGAAGCAGAGAATATTGGCGTTATTATGCTCTCTTGTCAGCCTTGCGGAAAAGCTGTCGGAGCAGCAGGCGGCTCTTATTCCCTTTATTTTATTGGCGGCTATGGACATTCCTACTCCCGTTCCGCAGATCAGTATTCCCAAGTTGCATTCTCCGTTCAGTACCTTGCCGCATACCAGCTTTGCTGCGTCGGGAAAGTCGCACTTTTCACCTATGGCACAGCCCATGTCCGTACATTCGATCCCCTTTGATTTCAGATGCTCGATCACCGCAAGCTTGAGCTGTGGTGCGGCGTGGTCGTTTCCGATTGCAATCTTCATAGCTTTTCCTCCGTAAAATCAACTGTATTTTTGTTCTGCTGATAAAAAACATCGGGTTTTATCAGCATTTAAGAAATCTTTTGTCTTTATCGGGTATTCCTTTATCGTCAGAAATATAACGCTCTGCTTTTATGTGCAGTCCGTATTTTTCCCTGAGCTTAATTATCTGTTCCATCATGGGAGAAGCGTGATGTCTGTCGATTGCCGTCTGATCCTCCCAGCTGTCTATAAGAAGCACTGTTTC
This sequence comes from Hominimerdicola intestinalis, assembly GCF_054655215.1. Classification (NCBI taxonomy): domain Bacteria; kingdom Bacillati; phylum Bacillota; class Clostridia; order Eubacteriales; family Oscillospiraceae; genus Hominimerdicola; species Hominimerdicola intestinalis. The sequence continues at coordinate 101,063 of NZ_BAAHNZ010000001.1, read as the reverse complement.
CCTATCTTCCATAGGAAAGAAATATTCATATTTTATATTTCCCTTTTCCAGGCGTATTTTATTTACGATCCCGCTTGAAACCATTTCCTCAGCAAATTTTACCGCACTTCCGTTTGTACCGGTATAATAAATATTTATAGTAATTGCCACTTCAGATCGCCTCCCAAAATATATATTCTGAAATTTGTTTTATGACTATCTGTGCGCCTTGTCTTTTTCTGCCTTGGTTGCCTGTAGATAGCTTGCCTCCAGTCTGTCGGGCGAAACCGCATACTGAGGGTTAGCCGCAAAAGCCATACAAAGCGAAGATGCCTTCTGAAGCCGGTCAGCTGCCGGAGCAGTAATTACATTATCATTTTCTGCGAAAAAGGAGGATTTAAACTCTTGCGCATGATCTCCCGTAAGCATGATTTTCTCAGAGGTGTCAAGCGAAGCGCAAAGCTCCTCTTCGCCGCATACCTTATCGTTGTCTGTACGGACGAGCTTTCCGTTTTCGGAATAAAATCCTCCGGTATAAACTATCTTAGGGCGGGCCTTCATGACCGGAACTATTTTTCCCTGAAACGCAAGACAGTTATAGGCAAGCGCTTCGAGCGTTGAGATCCCTGCGCATTTTATATGCGGAGCGCCCATGCATATTCCCTTTACTGCGGCGATACCTATCCTCAGCCCCGTATAAGAGCCGGGTCCGTTTGCCACTGCGATACCGTCAATATCCTCCCAGCCGATCCCACAGGCGTTCATTACCTCATTAGCCATAGGAAGAATTATCTGCGAATGAGTAAGCTTTGTGAAAAGTATTTTTTCGCAAAGTATTTTGTCTTTGTCTGCAGCGGCGCATGAAGCTACCCTGCCGGACGTGTCAATTCCCAATATCGTCAAAACGTTCATCTCCGGTAATAATAAATTTTCTTGTGTTTTCGCCTGTCCGCCTGATCTCTATGATAATTGAGTTTTCCGGAAGTTCTTCCTCTATGTTTTCGCTCCATTCAACTGCAATTACCGTATTATCGTCCATATAATCATAGAAGCCTGTAGTTTCCAGATCGTCAGGGGAGGTTATTCGGTACATATCGAAGTGGCAGAGGGAAAGCTTTGATCCGCAGTATTCGTTGACAAGCGCAAAGGTAGGCGAGGTGACCTCGTCCCCAAGTCCCATCCCAATGGAAATACCTCTGGTAACAGTGGTTTTTCCTGCGCCGAGACCGCCTTTATATGCAATGCAGTCGCCGCCTTTCAGCCGCGCGCCTATTTTTTCTCCCAGCATTATTGTTTCCTCCGGAGAAGCGGTAATGATCTCAATTGATTTTCTCATAATTTCCTCTTATCAGTCAGGTTCACGGATCCGTTAGTGAACCTACAGCTTAATTTTATAAAGTCCATGCCTGTTGCAGTAAGCAAGGATCACGCACGAGCCGTTCATTTTAAATCTTGCTTCGGGGCTCTGTTCGGGATACAGCTTTACGATACTGACATTTGAATCGGTAACGCAGGCAATAAACGAGATATAATGTTCCTTTTTCATGGGGTGTTCAAGCGTTATATAATGCTCGTAATCTATCTGCTCAGCTGAAATAATGTGGCTGCTGTCCTGCTCCTCAGCTTCCAGAGGAGGAAGGGTTATTCCGCAGCATGAAAACGCTCCTTCGCCGCAGGAAAAAAGTATATTTCCGCACATAGGGCATACATAAAATCTGCCTTTAAGCATATTGGCGGATCTGTTTGAGTTTTCGGACCATTCCCCCGCAAGCAGCTCCGCTGCCGAGACCTGGAGCTCCCGTGCCAGCGGCTCTATTATTGTTATATCGGGAAGTCCCCTGCCCGTTTCCCATTTTGAAACGGTTTTGTCGCTTACCGAAAGCCTGTCGGCAAGCTGCTTTTGAGTAAGATTTTTTCTTTCACGCAGGCTTCTTATAGTTTTCCCTGAAATATAGTTCATAAAGCACTCTCCTTAATTTACTTTACTTTAAGTATAAGCTGCCGCTGAGTTTTTTTCAACCTACGCTTCGCAGAGTTATGGGTTCTTATTCATAAAGTAGTAGTTAAGCAGAAGATCTACCATTCGCCCGTAGGATCTTTTTCCGTCCTCGACGCCGTTAAGCTTAAGGGAAGCCTCCATTGCCTTGTCTGAAACCTTTGCCACCGTTTTGCTTGGAAGCAGGCCTTTATCGCTTTCCTGAACCGACTGCCAGTAATCCGAATTGCCGTTCATGTCTGCAATAACTCCTGCGTCAAGCCTTGAATATATCTGAGAGATCGTTTCGGCGCTGCAATTGTCCCTTACCTGACCTATAACGTATTTTAGCGCATTCAGATAGCCGCTGTACCTGTATTCGGTATCATCGCTTGCGTCGCAGGCCAGAAAGGCTATAAAGCTTGCCTCGTCCTCAAGTATAAAGCCCTTGGTGTGCGCAAGCTCATGACAAATGGTGTCCGGCAGATTTGAGGGGTACATTTCGTCGTTGTAATTAGCCTCCATTGTAAACGGAAAATATATTCCCATCAGATACTGCTGGCTCATAAAATAAGAATACATGACCGGCTTTGGGGTCACATAAAAGCCTGAAAGCTGAGGATAATCCTTTCCCAGCTTCTTCATTGCGCTTTTTGCCGTTTCGTCAAGGTCTGCGGTAAGTATAAACCTGCCGTTTTCGTCCCTCTGGACCTGAACAGAAAGCTCGTTTGTCCGTGCGGTAAGGTATCCGCATAATTCCTCCAGCTGTGCCGTTGTATACTGCTCCTGCGGGATCCCATATGTTTCGGCGAATGTCGAGCAGTGATACAGGATAAAGCAGTTCAGCGTTTCGGTGACCGCTATAAAGGCAATTATCCACAGATATGTAAGTGCGTATATCTTCCCGAGCTTACGGCGTCTGCCTTTTTTGATAATAAGAAGTACGATCAGCAGTATCAGCGAAAGCGGAACTCCGATAACCGCAGTCCAGATAAGCAGCTCGCCGAAGGAAATCGGCAGAAGAGAGGTAAGCCTGCCGTAGGTTTCAGTCCATACGGGAAAGATATATACTCTGTACCAGTCGCAGAACGCTGTCGAAATCCATGCTGTCACGTTTAATATTATGCATACAATAAAAAGTCCGGATAATATCCATGTAGATTTTTTGATTGATTTTATGGATCTCATTCCCGATTCCTTTCATTAAGTAAATAGTTTAAGAGGTATAAAGTCTGTATTTGCCAGTTTGTTGCCGTCACTGTCAAGAATAACAAACAAACCCTCTGCGCCGTCAAGTTCCGAAAAGCTCAGCCGTCCCTCAGACAAATAGAACTGGACTGGTATGCGTGAAAGTGCGCCGGGCCAGATGATCTCTGTATAATCGTACTTTCCGAAGGAGCATCTGATTTTTTGAGAAGCCGCAGGCAGCTTTGTGTTATACAGCTGTATATTGATCGGCTTTTCCGATTTGTTTATAAAGTACATATAAGAATCAGCTTTTGTGCCGTCCGTTTCGCTCTTGCCGCAGTAAATAGCGCAAAGATCGCCGGAATAGATATTTACTGCGTCCTTTGGAACTGCTGCCTTTATTCCGCTTTCGTTAAATCGGACTGTAAATTTTGGAGTTTGGCATATATACGATTCCTTTCCGTAATGTCCGTCGTCGTATTTTATATCCAGCATAGCGGTAACCTCAGAAACGCTGCCGAAGCTTTCGGTAAAATCTTCTCCGACAGATAAGCAGAAGTATTCATAGCTGTTTTGATCAGTTTTGACAGCGTTGTTAAGCTCATACATCAGCCCGTTGACCATTCCGGAGGGGATAATGGAAATAGGCTTATCGAGCTTATTGTACAGTTTCAGCCAGATTTCCTCAGTGTTATCATCCGACAAGGCTGATAATACATATTCCAGCTTTACGCTGTCGTTTTCAAAAATCGTACTGCCTGAAATAAGCTTTCCGTTTTCGTTTTTTAGTTCCGCATCTATTTCCGTATGATCTGCTTTACTCAGGTACTGAGCTTTAAATTCGGTAGCAGGAATATCCTCCTTGACCGGCTTTTCTTTTTCCGGCGGCTTCATGCTGTCCGGTATCTCAACAGTTATATTTTCTGTAACTTCGACCGTATCTGCAAAAATCCATTCCTTTATATATTCTAATGAATCCGATATCTCTGCATTAAAGCTGACGGAGTTCAGATCCATATAGTTTATGGTATTGTTGGAAGTATAGACTTCAAGGCTCAGCCAGCCTTCTCCCCCTGCGGGAATACAGCCCTCGAAGCTTCCGGAAAAATCCTCGTGACTGAAGCTTTCGGCAGAGCTTTTTATGTAAATATCCTTATCGGTTTTATTGTGCGCATAAAAAATAAGCTTGATGTCTTCTTCGTCAATATCTGCTCTTATAAAATCCAGCCTTGCGTATTTACTGTCTAAAAGTTCCGCCGTAACAGGAACGGAGGTTTTCTTTTTAAGATCCTTGTATACTATTTCAATTTCATCAGACAGACTTCCGTCAATATATGAAGAATTACCTGAGGTATAAAGTTTGAGCGAAAGCTTATTTGCCCAGCTTATTCCGTTAAGGTAACAGGATATCTCGTCGGTCTCCCCCGGCTCGAGGTTACCGGAAATCAGTTTCCAGCTGTTCTTGGTTACTCCGTCTGCGCATATATAGGATGAGTTTATTCTTTTATCCTCATCGGAATTGTTTTCAACCTCCATATTTACTGTAAATCCGTAATCTTCGGTATATTCTATACCGCAAATTCTTACAGATACTCCTCCGTAGGAGTAAATAACGTCATCTCCCTGAGCCTTGCCGTCTGTGAATGCTTTGATACTGATAGGTTTCAGGTCTTCATAAGCTGTTTCCTCCGTAACCATCTGAGCAGCACCGCTGTTGATATTCCTGTCCGTCTGTTCAGAATCGGAGCAGGATGAAAAGCCCGTTATTGCCGCCGCAGTCAGAATGCACAGCAGCTTGCCCCTTATTTTCATTTTCTGTCTTAATGCCCTTTTCGGTGGGCATTTCCTCCTTCTGTTATAATATGCTGTCTTACCCCAAAGCATATAGCTTTACATCTTATACTGTACCATAAATATGCGTCCTTGTCAAGAAAACGGTAAACGTCAAGGGTGCGGAAAGATCGGGAAACATGGCATTTAATATATTGCACATAAAAAATATCCGTCAGTTTTAAAATTCTGACGGATATGATTTTATTCTGCTGTATTATACTGCGTCAAACGCTTCCTTAAGATCAAGAATAAGATCGTCTATATGCTCAGTTCCGATAGAAAGCCTTATAGTATTCGGCTTTATACCCTGGTCGGCGAGTTCCGCCTGGCTTAGCTGAGAATGAGTCGTGGTAGCAGGGTGAATAGCAAGCGATTTTACATCGGCTACGTTTGCCAGAAGCGAGAATATCTGAAGATTATCTATAAATTTCTTTGCTTCAGCTGCTCCTCCCTTTATCTCAAACGTAAATATTGAGCCGCCGCCGTTTGGAAAATACTTATCAAAAAGCTTTTTGTATCTGCTGTCCGCAAGAGAGGGGTGATTTACCTTTTCCGTCTTTGGATGAGCCGACAGAAAATCAATTATCCTTTTAGTATTTTCAATATGTCTTTCAACTCTAAGAGAAAGCGTTTCAAGCCCCTGCAGGAAAATAAACGCATGGAAAGGCGAAAGCGCAGCTCCCGTATCTCTCAGGAGAACAGCTCTTATCTTTGTAACAAATGCCGCTTTTCCGGCTGCCTTTGTAAATGATACTCCGTGATAGCTGGGGTTAGGCTCTGTAAGCGACGGAAACTTTCCGCTTTCTTCCCAGTCAAAATTTCCGCTGTCGATAATAACTCCGCCAATTGCAGTGCCGTGGCCTCCTATGAATTTAGTTGCCGAATGAACGACTATATCCGCTCCGTACTCTATAGGTCTGAGCAGAAACGGCGTAGCAAAGGTGCTGTCAACGACAAGCGGTATCTTATGTGCATGAGCGATCTGAGCGACCTTCTCGATATCTATAACGTTTGAGTTGGGATTTCCCAGGCTTTCAATAAATATCGCCTTTGTATTTTCCTGAATTGCATTTTCAAAAGCTCCCTCCTCGTCAGGATCGACGAAGGCTGCTGTAATTCCGTATTCGGGCAGCGTATGAGCCAGCAGGTTGTATGTTCCGCCGTAAATAGTTTTTGCCGCTACGATATGATCTCCGGCGTGTGCCAGATTCTGAATCGTATAGGAGATCGCCGCAGCTCCGGAAGCTACCGCCAGCGCCGCGACTCCGCCCTCCAGCGCCGCTATGCGCTTTTCAAATATATCCTGAGTAGGGTTAGTAAGTCTGCCGTAAATATTTCCAGAGTCGGTAAGGTTGAATCTTGCTTCGGCGTGATCGCTGTTATGAAAAACATAAGACGCTGAAGCGTAAATAGGAACGGCCCTTGCGTCTGTAGTCGGATCTGCCTGCTCCTGTCCGATGTGTATCTGCTTGGTTTCAAAGTGAAGCTTTCTTTCGTTTATTGTACTCATTTTAATTACCTCTTTCATTATTATTGTGATTTATATGCTTTTGCTTTATTCATAACATCGGCACATTCGCTCTGATAATATGATCTGAGGAGTATATTTTAAAAATTCCATAAGATCCTGTCCTTTGTTTTATTCATATTAATCCTATTAAAATACTATGTTTTATGCTTATATAATAACATACCTGAATCTATTTGTCAACCGGTATTTTATTTGAATCTTAATTTTATAAAATCTTCTAAAACAAAAGCCTGGAATGACATATTGATTCAGCAGTCTGCACAGTAAATCATTCTCCCCCGGAGAACAAAATTTCAGGGGGGAGAAAACCCGCCTCTGAATTTTGTCAGAGGCGGGTTCTGTTATAATAATAATTGTACTTATAAATACTGAACATACGGGAAAACCGCTTCTTTCTCATCTGCGGTAACAATAGTAAAGCTTCCGTCATATATACAAAGCATATTTCCCTTGCTGTAATAAAGCTTAACGATCGAGCCGTCCTCGCCGTAAATCAAAATAAAAGCCGAGCAGCCGGGATGTTCTTTGTTGAATTTCGTCAGTGTGCTTTCCGGGTTCCCCTTGTTCTGGGATAAAGGATTCTTTTCGTTGCCGTTGAACTCAAAAATACCTGATATATTTTCGCTGTCCAAAGATTTAAGAATCTGAGTCGCTATCTCATAATCTACCTTGTTGCCCTTTGCATCGGTTATTTCAGAAGTGTTTTTCTTCTGAGCTCTTCCTATCATCCAGTTTGTGATACAGCCGCATCTTTTTCCATCAAACTTTTTATCCGTAAGAAGCGGATACTTGCTGTCCGCTATTATATCGGTAAGTGCGGCAGACGCAGAATTTACAATAATTTTTGTTTCGGTCATTATTGCCTTTTCCCTTGCCTTTCGTACATATCCCATTAAAGACGGTACAAGAAGACCGGCAAGAATACCGATAATTGCTATAACAATAATAACTTCAACCAAGGTAAAGCCCTTGACGCTGTGTTTTCGCTTATTCATATTATTCCCTCCGTTTTTGAAATAAAGCAGATTCCCCAATCTGTATTTATATTATACCAATCTGGTGAAGATTAGTCAATACGGGCGGAAGTACCTGTATTTATAATTTACATTTATATCACAGTTTGTCTTATGCGGCAGATATATTTTGAGGTTTTTAAAATTTCAAACGTTTAAACAGTAAGCGTAATTGGATATAATGACGAAAAACAATAATTATATATTTTAAAAAGAACGCAATAATAGCAAATTAGCCCTGAAAATAATCGCTTATCAGCTTAATTACAAGCTGCGGATTTTACATTGTGTTCATACATTTTATTTTATTTCATTCAGCTGTTTCAATCGTTTGAATTCTGAAAATAAAAAACTGCCTGCTGAAAAAGCAGACAGTTTTCAGATATATCAAAGCTTAATGAGTGCCTCTCTTAACATAAGTAGTATGCAGAAGCTTGTGAGCTCTAGGCTTTCCGGGAGCATCGAAATACTCGTCATACAGCAGCCTGATAACTGGACTTTCGTGGGATTTCCTCAGCTTCATGGAACTGTCGGCGTCGTAAAGCGCCTTGGCTCTTGTAGCCTTAAGCTCCTTGTAGTTTCTTACCGAGTCGCTCTGAACAGGCTGACCTCCGCCGTTTATACAGCCTCCGGGGCAAGCCATTATTTCAACCATATGATAATTCTTCTCGCCGGACTTGACCATTTCAATTATCTTTCTGGCGTTGGAAAGACCTGAAGCTACGGCAACGTTGACCTCGACTCCGCCTACCTTGTAGGTCGCTTCCTTAATGTCCTTTGTGCCTCTTACTTCCTTGAACTCGATCTTCTTTGCGTTTCCGTCCAGCATATATGCTGCGGTACGGAGAGCGGCTTCCATAACTCCTCCGGTAGCTCCGAATATTGCAGCGCCGCCTGATGCGGTTTCAAACGGATCGTCAAAGACCTCGTCGTTCATGTCTACAAAATTTATACCTGCACCCTTTATCATCTTGGCAAGCTCTCTTGTTGTAAGAGCAACGTCAACGTCGTCAAAGTCAAAGGTCCTAAGCTCTTCGCGGGTTACCTCAAACTTCTTTGCAGTACAGGGAATAATGCTGACAACATACAGATCCTTGGGGTCGATACCGTTCTTCTGGCAGTAGTAGCTCTTGAGAACTGCGCCGAACATCTGCTGCGGTGATTTGCAGCTTGACAGATGAGGCAGGAACTCAGGGTAATAATGCTCGCAGAACTTGATCCAGCCTGGGCAGCAGGAGGTAAACATAGGAAGAGTTTTCTTCTTGGTGATACGCTCGATAAGCTCGTTGGCTTCCTCCATGATCGTAAGGTCGGCGGTAACGTCCATATTAAATACCTTATCAACGCCCAGACGTCTTATTGCAGCTACCATTTTGCCCTCAACGTTTGTGCCGATTGGCATTCCGAAGCTTTCGCCAAGAGTAGCACGGATAGAAGGAGCGGTAAAGAATACGACCTTCTTATTGGGATTTGAAATTGCGTCCCATACCTCGTCTATATTGCTCTTTTCGTTGAGTGCGCCAACAGGGCAGGCAACGATACACTGACCGCAGCCTACGCAGGGCGACTCGTCAAGGCTCTTTTCAAATGCACAGCCGACATGAACGTTGAAGCCTCTCTTGATAGGACCGATACATGAAACGCTCTGAACGTTCTTGCAAGCGGCAACGCATCTCATGCATTGGATACATTTGTTGTTATCTCTTACGATATAGGGTGAGGCGTCGTCTATTGGATAAATAACGTCGTCGCCCTTGAATCTGTCCTCGTCAACGCCGTAGTCGAAAGCTAGCTTCTGAAGCTCGCAGTTGTTTCCTCTTACGCAGGACAGGCATTTCTTGTGATGGCTTGAAAGTATAAGCTCGATAGTAGTTTTTCTTGAAGCTCTTACCTTAGGCGTGTTGGTAAGTATCTCCATTCCCTCCTCAACGGGATATACGCAGGAAGCAACAAGACCTCTTCTGCCTACTATTTCAACAACGCATACGCGGCAGGCGCCTATGCAGTTTATATCTTTAAGATAGCAAAGCGACGGAATTTCAATGTTGACTGCCTTTGCGGCCTGTAAAATAGTAGAGCCGGCAGGAACTTCAACAGGTATTCCGTTCACCTTCAGATGAACCATTTGTGTTTTTTCCATTTTAAAATGTGACCTCCTCAACTACTTTTTAAGCACTGCGCCGAACTTGCAGTTCTTTTCGCACAGTCCGCACTTGATGCACTTTGTCTTGTCTATCTTGTGAGGCTGCTTTACAGTACCCTCGATCGCGTCTACAGGACAGTTTCTTGCACAGAGCGTACAGCCCTTGCAAAGACCCGGATCTATCTCGTAGTGAAGCAGGCTCTTGCAGACGCCGGCAGGACAATGCTTATCCTTGATGTGAGCGATATATTCATCTCTGAAATAATTGATCGTTGATAGAACAGGGTTTGGAGCCGACTGTCCGAGAGCGCAGAGAGAAGATGACTTCATATGGTTTGCAAGCTCTTCTATCTTGTCAAGATCCTCTGGTTCTCCGTCGCCGGAGGTGATCTTTTCAAGGAACTGCAAAAGTCTTCTTGTTCCGATACGGCAGGGAGTGCACTTTCCGCAGGATTCGTCTACAGTAAAGTTTAGATAGAACTTGGAAATGTCCACCATACAGGTGTCCTCGTCCATGATGATAAGTCCGCCCGAACCCATCATTGAGCCGAGAGCCGTCAGATGCTCATAATCGATAGGAGTATCTATATGGCAGGCAGGAATACAGCCGCCTGAAGGTCCGCCTGTCTGAGCAGCCTTGAACTTCTTTCCGTTGGGAATGCCGCCGCCGATCTCCTCGACGATCTCACGCAGAGTCGTACCCATAGGGATCTCAACCAGGCCTACGTTTGTTATCTTTCCGCCGAGAGCGAAAACCTTAGTACCCTTTGAGGTCTCTGTACCCATTGAGGAATACCACTTAGCGCCCTTGCGTATGATCTGAGGTATATTTGAATAGGTCTCAACATTGTTAAGAACGGTCGGCTTTCCGAAAAGTCCCTTTACGGCAGGGAACGGAGGACGGGGGCGAGGCTCTCCTCTGTGACCCTCGATAGAGGTCATAAGAGCTGTTTCCTCTCCGCAGACAAATGCGCCTGCGCCCAGACGTATCTCAATATCAAAGGAGAATTTTGAGCCGAGGATATTCTCTCCGAGAAGTCCGCACTCTCTCGCCTGACCAAGTGCGATCTCAAGTCTCTGAACAGCGATAGGATACTCGGCGCGGACGTAAATATAGCCCTGATTTGCTCCGATAGTGTATCCGGCGATCGTCATGGCCTCGATTATAGCGTGAGGATCTCCCTCAAGTATCGAACGGTCCATGAAAGCGCCCGGGTCGCCTTCGTCGGCGTTGCAGCATACATATTTTATATCTCCCTTAGAAGCCTTTGCAAACGCCCACTTCTTTCCTGTCGGGAAGCCTGCGCCGCCTCTTCCTCTAAGTCCCGAATCAAGAAGCTCCTGAATAACGTCGTCAGGCGACATTTTGGTAAGAACCTTTGCAAGCGCCTGATAACCGTCGGTAGCTATGTATTCTCTTATGTCCTCGGGATTGATAACGCCGCAGTTGCGAAGTGCGATCCTCAGCTGCTTTTTGTAGAAGTTAGTTTCTGAAAGTGAGATGATAGAGCCGTCAGTATGAACGGTTTCTTTATAAAGCAGATCCTTTACGATATTGCCCTTCTTGATATGCTCATCAACTATTCTTATAACGCCCTCGGGAGTAGCCTGGGAATAGAATGCGCCTTCCGGATAAACAATAAGTATAGGACCTAATGCGCAAAGACCGAAACAGCCTGTCTTAACTACCAGGACCTCCTTGTCAAGCCCCTGCTTCTGAAGCTCGCTTTCCAGTGCCTCTATGACCTTTTTGCTTCCCGACGAGGTACAGCCGGTACCTCCGCAGACCAGTATCTGCTTGCGGTAGCCCGTTTTCTTTGCAAGCTTTTCGCCCTCTTCGGCAACAAGCTTTCTGACTTTAACAAGGTCGGAAAATTCTTTTTTTATCTTATTTAATTCTTCGATCGTCATTTCTTATCGGAACCTCCTTTTTTAGTCAGGTAGGAATCAATGATGGAAGCGACCTGGTCTGGAGTGACCTTACCGTAAACATCGTCGTTTACCATCATTACCGGAGCAAGTCCGCAGGCGCCTACGCAGCGGCAGGAATCAATTGAAAACAAACCGTCGGGAGTACATTCTCCTGCCTTGATTCCCAATCTTTTCTCAACTGCCTCAAGTATTTTGTCAGAGCCCTTTACATAGCAGGCGGTGCCTAGGCAAACGCTGATCCTGTTTTCACCCTTTGGAGTAAGGGAGAACTGTGAATAAAAGGTAGCAACACCGTACACCTCCGAAAGGGAAATTCCCAGACCGTCGGCGATCATAGTCTGAACTTCTATAGGCAGGTATCCGTAAATATCCTGAGCCTCCTGAAGAATAGGCATTAATCCGCCCGGCTGATCGTGATGCTTGGCGATGATCTCTTTGAGCTGTCTTTCCTGAACGATGGTTCCCTTAAATGTATTCAGGGATTTTTCATTCATAACATAACCTCCTACAATATTAAATACGGCAAAAAGCCGCAGAATACACTTTCCGCAGACCGGCAGATATATTCTTTTCAAACGTTTAAGCGTATATACGGAAACTGTTATTGACTAAAAAACATATACCATATATACATAAGTCATGTAAATAATTATACATTATTATTCTCTGAATTTCAAGGGTTTTTTGAATATTTTTGTGCAGTTTTTACGATTTTCTGTCTTTATGTCACTTTACACAAAATTTTATATGAATTTTCGTCGAAAACGATTAACAAGTAAATACAGTCAAACAAAACGCCGCCTGCGGCAAATGTCCGCAGACAGCGTTTCATGCTGATATTATGCTGTTTGGCCGCCGGCTGGTCACAGCTCGGAAAGAAATTCCTCAAGCTCGGCTTCGTTCATAGCGCCGACGGATTTTTTTACGCATTCACCGTTTTTGAAAACCAGCAGCGTCGGAACGAACTCGACTCTGTATTCAGCTGCGGTTTTCTGCGACTCGGAAGCGTTTACCGAAACGAAATCAAATTCTCCGTGTCTTTCGGACGCTTCTTTGAAAAACGGCTCTAGTATCTTGCAGGACGGACACCAGTCTGTGCTTACGTCTGCAATAACTGTTTTCGGATTTTGAAGGACCTTTTCTTTAAAATCAAGATCCGATACCTTTAATACTGCCATACCTACCATTCCTTTCTATGTATACTTTTTTGGTCTATTTTTATTATAGCATTATTTTATCGGGTTGTCAAGAGCCGTCTATCTATACGGTAAATAATTAAGATTAAATATTATATAGTCATAAATATACGCTGCGATCGACGGAAATAAAACCGTTCGCTTGCAAAATTACTCCGTAGCAGCAGGGCGGCGCTTTGCTTAAAAAGTTTATAATTAACGTCTTGACTTGTGCAGTAAAATCAGTATACTGGTTATATGAAACTCAGGAGGAAAACAGAAAGGATATTATTATGAAAAAATTGCTGTGTATGCTTCTGCCTCTGGCGGCGGCTATTTCAATTTCAGGCTGCTCCGGCTCGGACGGAACTTCAGGGAACTCAGAAGCGCAGGCTTCTTCTGCGTCGTCCTCTGTTCAGACATCAGGCGGAGCGGGTTTCCGAGTTGACGGAACAAAGCTTCTTGACGCAAACGGAAACGAGTTTGTAATGAGGGGTATCAATCATGCTCATACATGGTTCAAGGATCAGGCGGCTGTAGCTGTTCCGGCGATTGCAGATACGGGTTCAAATGCGGTAAGACTGGTGTTTTCGGACGGTCAGCAGTGGGAAAAGGACGATCTGGCTTCGGTGAAGAGTCTTATTGAGCAGTGCAGGGAGCTTGATATGATAGCTATTGTGGAGGTTCACGACGGAACGGGAAAGGATGATACAGGCTATCTTGAAAATGCGGCTGATTACTGGATAGAAATGAAGGATGCGCTTATCGGAAACGAGGATCACGTTATCCTGAATATAGCCAACGAGTGGGTCGGACAGTGGGACGGAAAGCTGTGGCGCGACGGTTATGTAAGCGTAATTCCAAAGCTCCGTGAAGCCGGAATAAGCAATACTATTATGGTAGACGCGGCAGGCTGGGGCCAGTACGGTCAGAGTATTGCCGATTACGGGCAGGAAGTCTTTGATTCCGACCCGAATAAGAATACGATGTTTTCGATACATATGTACGGAAGCGCCGGAGGAAGCGAAACGTCTATAAAAAAGAATCTTGAGGGAGTTACCGGACAGGGGCTTTGCGTGTGCGTAGGCGAGTTCGGCTATACTCATTCCGACGGCGACGTTGACGAGGCATTCCTGATGAAGTACTGTACGGAAAACAATATAGGCTATATGGGCTGGTCATGGAAGGGAAACGGCGGCGGAGTTGAGTATCTCGATATAGCTCAGGAATGGGACGGATCCAAGCTTTCCTCCGACTGGGGAGATGTCCTTATAAACGGAGAAAACGGCATCAAGTCGACTGCCCGCAAATGCAGCATATTTGAATAAAACCGATGAAACGTTTGGCGTATCAGATTCGGCATAAAATAAGCTATACCCGCAGAAACAGTATTCTCTGCGGGTATATTTATGCAGAACTGTTTAGCGGATATGGTTTTAATCGGAAAGAGAAAGCAGTATAAGCAAATGCCTGAAAGAAGCTTGATTTAACTCTTGCAGAATGTAAAATATTATCAGATTGTGCATAATGCCTAAAAATTAAAGGGTTTTCTTAAAGACTATAGACAAATGAAAATCAATGTGCTATAATTATATTAATGAATAGCAAAAATTTAATTCTCATGGATCAGATTTTTGCTTAAACTACAGAAAGGAACCTGACAATGCTGCATGAAAAATCCTGTGGCGCTATTGTTTACAGAAAGTTTCACGGCAACACGGAAATACTGCTTATAAAGCACGTTAACAGCGGGCATTGGTCATTCCCGAAAGGGCACGTTGAAGGTAATGAAACTGAGATCGAAACTGCAAAGCGGGAGATAATGGAGGAAACCGGGATAGATGTGAATCTTGACCCTACCTTTCGTGAGATAGTATCATATTCTCCGAGGAAGGATACTCAGAAGATCGTGGTTTATTTTATTGCAAAGGCTAAGAATACCGACTTTGTTCCTCAGGAGGAGGAGATAGCGGAGATCAAATGGGTAGAGATCGGAAGAGCGGGACAGGTGCTTGCCTACGAGAATGACCGGAGTATTGTAAACAAGGCTAAAAAATTTATTATCTAGAAAACGGACTGCTTAATGCGGTCTGTTTTTTTGCGTATAAAATTCGTCATAATATTTGAGTTATTTTGTGAAAATACACAATAAAATCCATAACAGGTTGTTTATTCATACGAAACTATCGGCATTAAGCATTTTACGGCTTGACTTTACCGCTTTTAGTATATAGAATATAGTTGTTAACAATATTCGTAAATACCGGTATTAAAACTTATTTTATGAAAGGACTTTTTATGGTAAAGGATAGACGATTTGCAGTAAGAACGGCAAGATTGCTGACAGCGGTTGTTCTCTGTGCGGCAATACTGTTGGGATGGTCGTACAGTCCGCAGGCAGAAGCGTCGGCGGCGGGGTTTTATGTAAGCGGCACGACCATATGCGACGCAAACGGAAATGCGTTTGTTATGAGAGGAGTAAACGTTCCTCATGCATGGTTTACTTCTCAGACGGCGGTATCCCTCTCTGCTATAGCCGATAAGGGCGCAAATACGGTAAGGGTAGTCCTGTCCGACGGTGACAAATATGCCAGGACCTCAGCCTCTGAGTTTCAGAATATTATTGATCTCTGCAAGGCGAACAAGCTGATATGCGTTGCTGAGGTACACGACGCAACGGGAAGCGATAATTCATCCGATCTGAACAAGGCTGTAAATTACTGGCTTGAGATGAAGCAGATACTCAACAGCAATAAGGAATATGTTATTGTAAATATTGCAAACGAATGGTACGGTTCGTGGAACGGCTCTGCCTGGGCGGACGGATACAAAAGCGCTATAAGTACACTCAGAAGCGGCGGAATTAAAAATATGCTGATGGTAGACTGCGCAGGCTGGGGACAGTATCCTGATTCCATTAAAAATTACGGCAGAGAGGTGTTCAATTCCGACGAGGACAGAAATACGGTATTCTCGATACATATGTATGAATATGCCGGAGGAAGCTCTTCAACGGTAAAAGCCAATATAAACAACGCTCTCGGAATAGGAGTCCCTGTTGTTATCGGCGAGTTCGGAAACCGACATACCGGCGGCGACGTTGACGAGGCGGCTGTAATGAGCTGCTGCACTCAGAAAAATGTCGGCTATCTAGGCTGGTCTTGGAAGGGAAACAGCTCAGACGTTTCATATCTTGATATTTCAAACGACTGGGCAGGTCAGGATCTTACCGACTGGGGAGATACTTTGTTTAACGGCGCTAACGGAATTGCTCAGACATCTTCTTTATGCTCGGTATATACCGGAGGCTCTGACAGCTCGGGCGGTGACGATTCATCTCAAGCAGGACAGTTTGATACGGAAATACTGTTCTCCGGAGCTGCTTCGGCGTCAAACTGGGGACAGGCTGTTTCGGTTATGACGACCAAGAACGGAGGAAGCTTTAATCCCGGAATTATGACCGCCGACGGATATTTCTATGTTGAATATTCGGGAGATTCGGCGGAGCTTATTATGCAGAGCTGGTCGGGCGGAAGCGAATGGGCAAAGGTAACGCCAGCTGAGATCGGAGCTGCAAACGGACACAGCTATGCAAAGTACTCTTACAGCAGCTGCGTAGCGGCGTTCGGCTCGGATAACTTCAGCGGACTGCTTGACAATATCCATGTCGGAGCGGCTTCCGGTTCGGTTACGGTTTATTCTCTTGAATACCGTTGTCCGATCTAAAAGGTATAATTAAAGGGGCGTTTAGAACGTCCCTTTTTTGCTTTTTGAGAAGCTTTTATAAGCGGAAAAGACAGGAGATCTGAATTCAAGCGGCTGAATATTAAAAATGTTCCACGTGGAACATAAGTACGGAAATAAAACGGCAGATCAACGGTTTGTGCAAAGCAAAAATGCAGTGAATAAAAAATGTACAAATGGATAATAAAATATTAAACAGCCCTGAGGAAATATATGCTTAATAAAGGCAAAATTCCGCAGCCGTCAGATCCTTACAGGCGATCCTTCTGTTTCCCCTTAAAGCTCTGCTTCAGATCCCGCTGTGCTGACAGCGCCGGATCTAAAACAGTTATCTTTGTACATTAAGAGATCATTTGATATAAAACTTTTTTCCGGCGTATCACTTTTTGTTCTTTTCCAGCTTTACAGAAGATATAACCGCATATACCAGAGTCAGAATAACAACGGCTATAACAATATAAAATATCCATTTCAGCTTAGTTAACAGCTGAACTGCGTTTAACAGGAATATTGATCCGAGCAGAATAAAAACAATTCCCGACTGACGATAATAGGGTTTCTTATTCATTTTTTTACGTTCCTCTTCCGAAGCGTATAAATAAGCGTTGTTAAACAGAAAACCCTTCTCCTTAAACTGAAAAAAGCTTAAAGTAAATAAAGCGGCGGATATAATTATCAGAATTACAGCAGATATAATCATTTTGATCCTCCTCCAGACACGGTCTTTTTGAATTATTGATCATAACACAAGTATAACAGTTGTGAACGGAGGTGTCAAGGCTTTAAAAAATTAAAGGACGCTTCCGATATAAAAATCAAAAGCGTCCTTGCGGTATTAAGGGAAGCGTTTTTTATCCAAGAGCAACGTCCAGTATCATCATCATCAGAAAGCCTACCATAACGCCTATAGTTCCGAGATGTCCCGACCCCAAATGTGCCTCGGGAATAAGCTCCTCTACTACAACGTAAAGCATAGCGCCTGCGGCAAAGGCCAGAAGCCATGGAAGCAGCGCAGTTACCTGACCCGCTATAAGTACGGTAAGAACTCCGAAAACAGGCTCGACGATACCTGAGAGCGAACCGTATAAAAAAGATCTGAACCTTCCGATCCCGCTTTGTCTTATCGGCAGGGCTATAGCCGCACCCTCCGGTAGATTCTGAATTCCTATACCTACAGCGAGAGCTACAGCCGCCGCTAAAAGCTCGGGACTGTTACCGCTTGCGGCAAGAGCAAAGGCAAGACCTACTGCCATTCCTTCCGGTATATTGTGAAGCGTAATGGCAAAGATAAGCAGTGCGGTTCGTTTAAGCCCCTGCTTTACTCCGTCAGATCGGTCAAGTCCGGGGTGAAAATAAGGAAGCAGCTTATCAAGTCCCATAAGGAACAGTATTCCGATTATAAAGCCACCTGCCGCCGGGACCCAGCCTATCATTCCCATCTCCTCCGACTTTTCTATCGAGGGGATAAGCAGCGACCATACCGAAGCCGCTATCATTACTCCTGCGGCGAAGCCGAGAAATACACGCTGTATTTTATCTGAGGATCTGTCGTTCTTAAAGAAGAATACCACTGCGGCTCCGAGCGTAGTCATTGCAAAAGTAAAGCCCGTTCCGCCCATAGCAAGTAAAATTCCGTTCATACACCTTATTCCTTTCAGCTATTAGCCGAACCTGTATTCATAGATCTGTTAAATAATAGCGTCTTTAAATTATCTGTAAACACAGGTTCTGTATATTTATGTCATTTTGCTTTGACATACTACACTATATTCCTGCCGGCCTGTTCGGGTTCAAAAAAACGGGTCACAATAAATTAATAAAAAAATCCGCCGAAGCTATTGACAAACGGCTGATTATATAGTAATATATGAACAGATGAACATATGATAAACCGTAGGCATATAAGGAGAAATTATAACAGGCTTTTGGGACAGAATGGCGTTTGCTTATGATTCTGCTGAAGCCGAGAGGGATCCTGATCGTTCCCGTTTTTATAGCTGAAAACGCAGGACATCTCGGTTCTTTTATTCTCCGGTTCATGGAACGGAAGTAAAATTGATAGCAGGAACCTGTCAGCCTTTGTTTATATCAAAAAAACAGTATAAAGCATAGCATAGGTTATAAAAATACGGTAAAAACAAACAATAAACAGGGAGGTGAACGCACGGAGAAGCGGCAGGCTTTTATGTGCGGTAATATGAACGAACAGCAGAGGGAGGAGTTTCTTTGCCTTCACCAGGACGTTGTTGACAAGGTAACGGAAAAAATGCCGCCGGACGAAATACTTTACGATCTGGCGGAGCTTTTCAAGGTATTCGGCGATACGACCCGTATCCGTATTCTTTACGCACTTTTTGAATCGGAGCTTTGCGTAAACGATATGGCACAGCTTCTGGGACTGAGCCAGACCGCGGTTTCACATCAGCTCAGGGTGCTTAAAAACAACAAGCTCGTAAGGTTCAGAAAGGAAGGGAAAATAGTATTCTATTCCCTTTCGGACGACCATGTAAGAAGTATAATCGAAACCGGAATGGAGCACGTTGAGGAATAGGGAGTAGCGGAAAGAAAATCAATATACAGATATTTTTGAAAGGGTGTATTATTATGAAAAAGGTATTCAAGCTTGAGGATCTGGACTGTGCCAACTGTGCTCAGAAGATGGAGAGAGGGATCAGGAAGATAGAGGGTGTAGAGGATTGTACGGTAAGCTTTATGTCGCAGAAAATGACTCTAACAGCTGACGACGAAAGGTTTGATTCAATATTAAAGGAAGCGGTAAAGCTGTGCAGAAAAATCGAGCCTGATTGTGTAATAGTGATAAAGTAGATCAAAAACGGCTTCGGAAGGGTGATTTATTTGAACAGGAAACAAAAGAAAACGCTGATAAGAATAATTGTCAGCGCTCTGCTGTTGGCGGCGGCGGGTCTTATACCGTCGGAGGGCATAGCAAGGCTGGCGGTATACGCAGTTCCCTATATAGTAATAGGCTGGGACGTTTTATGGAAAGCGGTGCGGAATATTGCTCACGGTCAGGTATTCGACGAGAATTTTCTAATGGCTATCGCTACTGTAGGCGCGTTTGCGACAGGTGAATATCCTGAGGCGGCGGCAGTAATGCTTTTCTATCAGACGGGAGAGCTTTTCCAGAGCTGTGCAGTCGGAAAGTCCCGAAAGTCTATAGCAGGTCTTATGGATATACGCCCCGATTATGCAAATATTGAAAGGGACGGTCAGCTGGTTCGGGCGGATCCGGAGGAAATAAATATCGGCGATACTATTATTGTAAAGGCGGGAGAAAAAATACCTCTGGACGGAATTGTAACAGAGGGCAGATCGGCTGTTGATACGGCGGCGCTTACCGGAGAAAGTCTGCCGAGAACGGTATCGGAGGGGTCTGACGTAATAAGCGGCTGTATAAACCAAAGCGGTACGCTTAAGGTCAGGGTAACAAAACCGTTCGGCGAATCGACGGCGGCAAAGATACTTGACCTTGTTGAAAATTCATCGGCAAAGAAAGCAAAGGCTGAAAACTTTATTACAAAATTTGCAAGATACTATACTCCGATCGTTGTAATATCGGCGCTTTTGCTGGCGCTGGTACCTCCGCTTGCCGCAGGAGCAAGCTGGTCGGAGTGGATCCACAGGGCGCTTATATTCCTTGTGATCTCCTGTCCCTGCGCTTTGGTAATTTCCGTTCCGCTGAGCTTTTTCGGAGGAATAGGCGGCGCAAGCAGAAAAGGAATACTTGTCAAGGGCGGGAATTATCTCGAGGTTCTGGCAAGGTCGGAGATAGTAGTTTTCGACAAAACAGGGACGCTTACCAAGGGAGTATTCAACGTTACGGCAGTACATTCCGATGAAATTTCCGAAAGCAGGCTTATCGAGCTTGCGGCATATGCTGAAAGCTATTCGACGCACCCTATTGCAGGCTCGATACTTGAAGCGTATGGAACGGATATTGACGGCACGAGAATCTCTTCTTCGGAGGAGATCTCCGGCTGCGGCGTAAAGGCGGTAATAGACGGAACTGAGGTATGCGCCGGAAACGGCAAGCTGATGGAAAGCATAGGTGTAAGCTGGCATCCGTGCCATAGGATAGGAACAACGGTGCATATTGCAGTTGACGGAAGGTACGCCGGTCATATCGTTATTTCCGACGAGATAAAGGAAACTGCGCCTCAGGCGGTCGCGGAGCTGAAAGCAAAGGGGATACGAAAAACGGTAATGCTTACCGGAGATTCAGGAGAGGTAGGAGAGGACACTGCAAAAAGACTTGGCATAGACAGCGTTTATACGCAGCTCCTTCCGGCAGATAAGGTAGAGCGGGTGGAAAAGCTGCTGAATGAAAAAAGCCGAAGAGGAAAGCTGGCCTTTGTCGGCGACGGTATAAACGACGCTCCGGTACTTTCACGGGCGGATATAGGCATCGCTATGGGCGCTATGGGTTCGGACGCAGCGATCGAAGCGGCTGATATTGTTCTTATGGACGACGACCCGAGAAAAATTGCCGAAGCAATTGATATTTCAAGAAAGACCCTGAGGATAGTAAAGCAGAATATTATCTTTGCCCTTGGAGTAAAGCTTGCCGTTCTTATTCTGGGCGCGCTTGGAATGGCTGATATGTGGGAAGCGGTATTTGCAGATGTAGGAGTATCGGTAATAGCTATCCTCAACGCTATGAGAGCGATGAAGTCGCCGCAGCCGACGAAGGTACGACTGTCGGATAAAATTCAGAATTGAAGGGAGAAAGGGAAAAATGTATTTCAAACCGTATTCTCGGAAAGTTTATTATTATGAAACGGACAGAATGAATATTGTTCATCATTCAAATTATATACGATGGCTGGAGGAAGCCCGTATCGACCTGCTTGACCAGATGGGCATAAGCTTTCCGGAAATTGAAAGCCGTGGGCTTCTGATCCCGGTGCTTTCGGCGGAATGCAGTTATAAATACCCGTTAAGGTACGGCGATACGTTTGAAATAAGCTGTAGGATAGACAGCTTCAACGGCTGTAAATTCGGACTTTCGTATGAGATAATGAATGTTTCCTCCGACAGGCTGTCGGGTACGGCAGCATCTTCTCATTGCTTTACAGATACGCAGCTTCGGCCGTTAAGGATCAAAAAGCAGTATCCGGATGTATATCAGGCGTTTAAAGAGGCAACAAAATAAAAAGGCGGAATGAACTGTCGGTTCATTCCGCCTTTTTTGTGTATCATGTTCATAACCGTCATATTATTACATTCCATAATATATGGAAACATTATTTCTATATTGTAGAAAATACACAAATATAGCCATGGTATTTTGTAGAGATTTATGTCGTTTTTTGCTTGAAAATATAAACCTTATATGGTACAATTATTAAGCAAATATGTGTTCAGAAATAAATTTTGTGTATTTCAAGGCATTTATTCCTTGAATTATTTTTCTATATATGAGATAGAAAACTTGAGTTTCCATAATAATATTGAAGAGGAGACAGAATATGAAAATAAATATAGCGCTGCTTGAAAACGACAGTATATACTCGAAACGGTTCGCTGATTGCTTTAATAATATGTATCCGGATAAATTCACGATCTTTATTTTCGATACGGCAGAAGCCCTGCAGGCGGAGGCGCAGTCATTGAAAATAGATATATTGTTAATATCTACAAGCTATGACGCAGCCGAAACAGGACTGAAATGCCCGGTATTATATTTTGTAGGGGACGCGGATATAGACAGCTACCGTGGTTATAAAGCCATATGTAAATTTCAGAAGGCTGAGCTGATATATAAGCAGCTGCTGGATCTTTATTCGGAATTTAATAATGATATTATTTCCCTCAAAAACAGACAGTCGGGAATCGGTGCAAAGATTTTGGCTTTTCAAAGTCCGGCAGGAGGTGACGGAGCGTCTACAGCTGCGGCAGCCTGTGCGGTAAATCTTGCAATGAGCGGAAAAAGAGTCCTGTATCTTAATTATGAGGAATTGAATTCGACAGATATGTTTTTTCGGGCAGACGGTCAAAGCTCGTTTGACGAAGTTATTTACGCGGTCAAAAGTCATAAAAACAATCTTAATGTTAAGCTTGAAACCGCATTGAAAAGAGATGAATCGGGGGTTCTTTTTTACTCAGGCTGCAAGACTGTACTTAATATGGTTGAGCTAAGCGGTGATGAAAGGATAGAACTTATCAATGCATTAAAGTGTTCTGGAAAGTATGATTATATAGTTCTTGATTCCGATTATAGATTTGACGGCATTTTCTTTGAAATACTTCAGCTGGCGCATAAAATAGTATACGTCAGCAGCGGCAGGGAGCTTTCATTGCATAAATTAGGCGAGGCCTGTAAGGCTTTGAGGATCTATGAAGAACAGAATGAGATCAATTTATCCCAGATGATCTCTGTCATATACAACAAGTTTATAAACGGGGTATCAAAAACGGCTGAGCTGCCGGGAATTAAGGCAGCCGGCGGAATACCGGCCTTTGAAAATGCTTCAAGCAGAGAAACAATGTTAAGAATGGCACAGATGAAGCTTTTTGATAATATTATACAATAAACGGGAGAAGCGGCAAATGAACGAAGAAAATAAAGCTAAGATGATTGGCGAGGTAAAGCAGCTTGCAATAGATAATTTACAGCTTTCTAATTTATCTGACGAAGAGCTGGAGGAGGAAATTGAAAGGCTTGCGGCACGGGTCATAGGCAACAATTATGTACCTATCGAGCAGAGAATAGATATAGTTAATCAGGTTTACAGCTCTATCAGGGGATTGGGTCTTCTTGATACGATAATGAGCGACGATTCGATCACAGAGGTTATGATAAACGGCGCCGATAATATTTTTATAGAAAAAAACGGACAAGTTGTAAAAACTGACGAATGCTTTGAGAGCCAGAGGCGTCTTGAAGATATAATACAAAGAATAGTCGGAATGGCAGGCAGAGAGGTCAATCAGTCTAATCCTATCGTTGATACCAGACTTCCCGACGGTTCCCGCGTAAACGTTGTGCTGCCGCCGATAGCGCTATGCGGTCCTACAGTTACTATAAGGAAGTTTTCAAAACAGCCGATGACTATTGAAAAGCTTATTTCCTACGGCTCGATAACCAGGGAAATAGCGGACAAGCTGGAGCTGCTTGTCAAAGCAAAGTATAATATTTTTATCTGCGGAGGAACAGGTTCGGGAAAGACTACGTTCCTTAATGCCTTATCAAACTACATACCTAAGGACGAGCGTGTAATAACTATAGAAGATTCCGCAGAGCTTCAGATAGAGGGGGTAGCTAACCTGGTAAGCCTGGAAACGCGTAATGCAAACGCCGCAGGGGCAGGCGCGGTAACGATACGGGACCTTATAAAATCCTCACTGAGAATGAGACCCGAAAGGATAGTAGTAGGAGAGGTAAGAGGAGGCGAAGCGCTGGATATGCTTCAGGCCATGAATACCGGACACGACGGCTCTCTTTCTACAGGACACGCTAATTCTACAAGAGATATGCTCAGCCGTCTTGAAACAATGGTGCTTCAGGGGGCAAACGGTCTGCCGCTGGAGGCTATAAGGCAGCAGATAGCTTCCGCTTTGGATATTATTATCCATTTGTCCAGACTGAGGGATCACTCAAGAAAAACAATGGAGATCACGGAGGTAGTCGGATACAAGGACGGCAAGATCGAGCTTAATCCTCTTTATGTATTTGAAGAGGACGAGAATACTTCGCTTACCAAAGTATCGGGAAGCCTGAAAAGAACGGCGAATCCGATGAAGAATACATTTAAGCTTCAGCTTACCGGTATATATGAAACAATATAAACCTGACCGAGGGTTTTCAATGAAAGGATAATTATATTCTGATGAAAAAGAAGGAAAAGATAAAAAAAGAGAAAAAGAAAAAGGAAGTTTATATTGAAAAGCACGGGCTCCTGGGAAATGCCGACGATTACAATGTTTATCATATGAGTGTGCCTGACCGTTTTGCAGGTTATATGATCGGAGCATTGGGGGCTGCGGCAGGAGCATATATATTTTTCGGATCTGCTATGGCAAGCGTTATATTCGGAGCAGCAGCCGGTTTTTTCTCAGTAAAGAAGTACAAAGGACATCTGCTGGACAAGCGAAGGAAAAGTCTGCTTCTACAGTTTAAGGATCTTCTTGAATCCCTAAATAATTCGTATTCCGCAGGCAGGAATACGGCGGATTCATTTTACGGAGCAAAGACCGATCTGGAAATGCAGTACGGAGAAGACGCAGATATTGTTAGAGAGGTTGCTGTAATTAATTCCGGAGTACAGAATGGTTTTAACATAGAGGAAATGCTTCATGATCTTGGAGTACGGAGCGGTCTGGAGGACATTACGAGCTTTGCTGATATATTTGAAGTATCCAACAGACTGGGCGGCGATCTTAAAAAGGCGGTAAGCGAGAGCTATGATATAATTGCGGATAAAATTGAGATGGAAATTGAGATAAATACGCTTGTAGCGTCCGGCCGCAACGAACTGAATATTATGGCGGTCCTGCCATTTGCGGTAGTAATGATGATGAACGCAACTTCTGATACAGAAACCGGAGGGTTTATTAACGTTGCTGCCAAATCAGTGGGAATTATTATGATATTGATCGCATATGCGATAGGGCTGAAATTAACAAAGATAAAAATATAAGGGGGGATAGCTGATGAGCTTTACCGCTTCATACGCTATGGCAGGCGCAGGAACGTTATTCGCGCTTTTCTGGTTGTTTGTGTATTTTAAATATATGCACAGCTTTAAAGACGTTATAGACGCTATAGACAAGAAAAAGTATATGCTCGGCGAGCTTTATTTTATAGGTTTCGGAATTATAAAGCTGTTTAGAATAAATATAAAAAATAAAAAAGGCAGGAAGAAGATAAAAGAGATAGGTGAGATATACGGCGATAAATACGCAGAATTTTATTATTATATCGTTACAGGAGGAGGAATTACATATTTCGCAACTATTCTTCCCCTCGGATTTTTTATCGGCGCTATAGCTAACGATACAATAGTATGCCTCCTTGGAGTACTTGCTTCCCTTCTTCTGATGTTTTATCTTTACAGCGACATAGATAAAAATGTAAGCGGAAGGCGCGAGGATATATTAAACAGTCTGCCTCAGGCGCTGTCAAAATTTACGCTTTTAATAAATGCTGGACTTATAGTAAGAGAGGCGTGGCAGAAGACAGCGTATACAAATTCAGGGCCGCTATACGAAGAAATGCAGAACGCCTGCATTGAAATGGACAACGGCGTTTCAGTACGCCAAGCGATAAATCACTTTGCTGAAAGGTGCGCTGTAAAGGAAGTCAGAAAGTTTGCCAATTCGGTAAATCAGAACATGGAAAAGGGCGGCGGAGAATTATCCAAGACATTAAAGGAGCTAACAACTGTCAGCTGGGAAGAAAAGCGAAGCAGGGTAAAAATAAAGGCAGCAGGCGTAGGTACAAAGCTTATGTTTCCTTCTATGATAATTTTCGTAGGAATCATACTGATGGTTGTGGTGCCGACGTTTGCAAATATAAATTTTTAGGGGGGTGAAGAATATGAGTAAAATAAACGATTTGATGATAAGGGCATATTTAAAGGCAAACAGAAAGGTCAATGATATCATAAGCGACGAAAGAGGAGAAGTCAATATGATCGCAATTATTCTTATCATAATTGTAGTTATCGGTCTGGTTGCGGTGTTTAGAAGTAGTATTGAAGAAGTTATTGATCTCCTAATCAATAAGATAAAGGACGCAATAAAGGCTATGGATTAATGCTCTGTAAAAACAGTAATTTAAGCTTACCTGGAAACAGTTCACAGAGTATATGCTGTGAACTGATTCGAGATAAGCGCTTAGGTTAGGGGGAGTTTGGTATAAAACATATCAGAAACGAGAACGGCGCTGTTCCTATAATTGAAGCGGCGCTTGTTTTTCCTACTGTATTTTTTGCTCTGTTTTTTCTGCTTTATTTGGGAATGTACGTTATGCAGAGCGTTATGATGTATACTCAGGCGCAGAAGATCGCCACGGTTGCCAGCAAGGAGCTTGCTTTGCCGGGATACCAGATAATAGGCAACAGTGCAGCGGAAACGCCGGCAGTTGATTTTAAGGACAATACGTTGTTTACCGAAAATAACGTAAAAAGCATATATGAACACGAAGCAAATCTGTACCGTTATCTGACGCTCGGCGATCCTTTAGAAGATAATTCGGAAGAGCTTGAGGAATCATTGAAAACTTTGATTTCAAACATAAACATAATAGAGGAATCGGATATTACTTGTAATATCAGCGCTGATAATTATTTTTTAACTCAGGAGGTTCAGGTCGAGATAACTAAGAAAGCTGAGATGCCTAGTTTTTTCAAAATACTTCAGATCGATGGTATTACTGCGGATCTGACTGTAAGGGCTTCCGCCGCAAACAGCAACGGAGCGGAATTTGTGAGAAATACCGATATAGTATATGATTTTGTAAGCTTTTTAAGTGAAAAGCTTCACATATCGGATAAAATATCAAATCTGGTTCAAAAGCTCAAGGACACTCAAAGCAATCTGATGTAATGACGTAAGGGGAGATAAAATGAAGATCAGAAAAAATATTCAGGGAGCAATATCAATTTTTCTTATTTTGATAATGATCCCTATGTTTACCTTTGCCGGTGTTATAGTTGATCTGTCGAGAATGTCGTCCGCTCAGATAGTGCTTTCCGGAGCAAGCGATCTTGCTATGAATGCGGCGATGTCGGATTATAACAAGGTTTTAAAAGATGTATACGGAATTTTTGCTATGTCCGGCTCAGATGAGGAATTGAACGACAATCTAAGGCGGTATTTTGAAAATTCTTTGAGTAATATCGTTGATCTCGAAACCAGCGATTCTTATACCAGAGATTACATGAACAGTCTTTGCAGTTGGTTTACAACGGCGGGAAGCGAAAGCGATGCCGACTTTGATTCCCTTCTTCAGATAACAGATCAGTCGTTTAATGCAAAGTATGTTAAAGGCTCTCAGGTTTCGTCGGTACCGGTGCTGAAAAGGCAGATCCTTGAATATATGAAGTACAGAGCGCCTGTAAGCATGGCAACAACGCTGCTGTCAAAGTTCGGAGGCTTTTCGGGCTTCAGTCAGCAGAGCAAGGTACTTAACAATAAGGTCAAATATGAAAAGGCGCTGAGTGCGCTGGAAGACCCTTGCATGAACGCATATCAATCAATAAAGACTGCCAGGGATTATCAGTATACGTCAAGCGGATCAAAGGATATTCAGGATTATATCGGCGAATACAACGCCGCTGTTGACAGTGCAAAAAGCAACTATAAGCAGATAAGCTGGATCATGGTAGTTTTAGCTCAGCTTGAGGATAATCAATGCGGCACTTCTTTTGACAGTAACGGTTCTGTATATAATGAAATAATAGCCAAGGCTCAGGAAGTAGCCGACAATGATAAAAAGGAATTTGAAGAGGCTGCTAAGGCTGAAGCTGATTCAAAGACAGACAGCACCAGCAGCGGGGAAGAAACTCCGCCGCCGGAATATTCACCCGACTGGCGGGAGATTTTCTACAGGCAGGTCACGGAGATATTCAATCTGGAAAGCGTAAAGGATAAGGCAGGCGTAAATTACTGTACTTTTTCTGAGGACGGAGATTTATGGACCTTCCAATATTACGAATCTGATTCTAATATCAAGAAGTTTGCCGACGATATAAAAGCAAGAAGCGATCAGATAGATTACGGGGACTGCTCAAAGGATACCGCCAAGAAAGTAATGCAGCTTCAGAAGGATATTAACGATTGGGTCAAGGAAAACGAGGACTATATAAAAGTTCTGCTTTCAGTTGACGCATATTTCAACAGCTTTTCTTCGGAGCATTCGGACGCATGGAATACGATAATAGGCGAGAACGATAATATAGTAGCATTTATAAGAGGCATATATAACAAAATAATTGAAGTATCCAATAATGTAAATAAGTATACCGATACCTGCACAGGCAGGGTCAACAGTCTGGCTTCAGCGACATACTCTTTAATGAATACGGTTTACAACGATACGCATACGCAGTTGCTTAATTATAAAAGCGCAGTTAAAAATATGGAAACGGTAATTGAAGGTATCGAGACTGCGGAAGAGGCCGGAAACAGCTGGGAGGAGAGTATTGATAAAGTAAAAGACGCAGGAACTAAGCAGACTATGATGTCAGATTACAAGGGTTCTGCCGAGCTTATGAAAAAGGCTGAGGCTGAGAAGCTGAATGATAATGTTCTGGAGATTAACAAGGAGTTTTTTAACGGACTTGAAGAAAAGATCACCGGAATTGAATTCTGCGGCAATAAGCTTTATAATACGTCCGGCGATTTCATAAGCAAGTATAAGAAGGCAAAGGCCGTTCCGGATAGTATTGATTCCTTTGAGAAAAAGGGCGATTCTATTTATTCGGATAAGTTTAAAAATCCGTGGGGAAATGATAAAGCAGGAGAAAGCGGATTTATTACGATCCTGGACGATATGCAGGCTTCAAAGGACGAGAATCAGAAATTTTTCGGTTATCTCTGCGAAATATGCGGCAATAAGGAAGACGCTGATTCCAGCAAGGGCGAGGAGCATACCAAGAATAAAGACAGCCTGCTTGAATACGGAAAAACTGAAAATGCGGAGAAGGCTTCGGGTACCGACTTGCTGTCGGGGGAGAGTAAAAGCCTTGTACAAGGAGATTTTCTGTCGGGGTCGATATACGAAGCTATTCTTAATTCCGAGGAAAATTCAGAAGCGATAGACAAGGGGCCGGCTAAGGATATTAAAGACGATGATAACGAAAAGGTTGCGGATAATGCGGGCGAAATGTCCGACGGAGCTTCGTCGTTTCTTGAAAAACTGAGCAATATTGCAACGGAAGGCAGAGATAAGACTTATCTGGTTGAATATATGACGAAAATGTTCAGCTGTTATACGACCAACGCCGTTACCTCTGATATGAAACAGGATAAGGACGGCAATATTCAAAACGCTGAACAGTATATAGAGCAGACGCTGAGCGGAATTAAGCTCTGTCCTGAAAATAACG
The DNA here is from genome assembly GCF_054655215.1 of Hominimerdicola intestinalis. NCBI lineage: Bacteria > Bacillati > Bacillota > Clostridia > Eubacteriales > Oscillospiraceae > Hominimerdicola > Hominimerdicola intestinalis. The sequence continues at coordinate 71,477 of NZ_BAAHNZ010000001.1, read as the reverse complement.
TATATTACGGGGCGGAATGTGAATATATTCTATGGGGTGACACAAATCCCGAAAACTGTATCAGAAACACAAAGCTGCTATTGTTCGGAATAAGGTTTGCGCTGAACTCTATTTATGCGTTTACCGCTCCGGATATTCAGTCTATGACGTTTCAATGGGCGTTTGCAATAGCCGGCTGGACCGGTTTTGGAGTTCCTATCGTTCAGACCGTTCTTACGCTTGCGCTTTCTGTAGCAGAATCTGTTTGCGACGTAACCGCCCTTTGCAGCGGCGAATCCGTACCGATATATAAGAGTGCTTCGACGTGGGTAATGTCACCGGGAAATATAGTTAAGGAAGCAATTGAAGATGTTGGAAAGAAAGCAGCGGAGGTTGCAAGCGAAAAAGTAACGAATATTTTTGATAAGATTCAGAATTGTGCAGATGACGCTGTTGATGATATGACAAAAGCCGTTGAAGATTATATAGATAAAATGATTGATGATATTAAGGGTCAAATTAATGCCAGTATTATAACACCTTTACAAAATAAAATAAAAGGCATATTAAATAAGATTGACCAAAATTGGTCAGATGGTTCAATAGTTGAAAAAGAATTAAATGATTTTTTAGATGAACTTAACAATAGTTTAGGTGTTGATGAAGATACAATAATTCACCAGTGTCAGAAAGAAGCAGTAAAGTGTGTAAAAGAAAAAACTGCCATAATAAGTAGTGATATTTATAACGAAACAGTTGCTTCTACAAATAAGTCCATAGATGAAGCTGTAAAAAAAGTCAATACATCTATAAATGATATTACTAATAATATTAATGGAAAGGTTGATAAAATAATATCTGAAGCAAATAAAGAGTTAAAAAGTAAAGTTGATGGGTATATAAACAGTGGAGAGGAAAAGGTCAAGGAAAAAATAAACTCCGCCCTAACCGACTATTCAACAAAAATCGCAGGAAGCTTCCCTGAAAATAAAGATGGGACAAAAGGATCAAATTCAACAAATGCGAAGTCAGCAATGCTAAGCTTAACATATAAGGAATATTTATATGCCTTTATGATGGTGGGAATGCTGGGGAAAGAAGAAAATATGGTAGCAAGAACGGGACAGCTAATACAGCTGAATATGAGCCAGGGATTAAAGGAGGAGGATCTAGGAGACGAAAACTTCAATCTGACCGAGTCGTACAGTATGATATCAATGTACGCATGTGCAGAAGTAGGAGCAACGTTTATGGGAATGTTCAAGCAGAGTACATCGGAAAACGGAGAAACGGAGTATAAGCTTGATTACAGCCTGAACGGAAGAACGACAAACACAATAACCTATAACGGAATAACCGGGTATTAAAGGAGAATTAATTATGAATATTAAAAAGGCAGCGGCAGTAATATTATCAGTAACAATTGCGTTGGGAATGGTATCCTGCAAGGGAGATAAGGAAGAAAGCAGCAAAAGCGAAAGCAAGTCAAACAACGGAAATGTAAACACGGAAAGTGTAAGCGAAAGCAGCAGTACATCGGCTAATGAAGAAAGTATAGCCGATTCTGTTGAATCCAGTTCTGGTAGCCAAGAGGAAAGTTTGGGTGATGTTTCTGACTTAGATGATGAGTATCTTATACAAAATAATTACAGTGGAGCTTGGCAATACGAAAGAAATACTATCTTTGGGAGTGAATTTGTTTCACCGTCTGTTGGTTTGGGTGCAGTAAGATATGAAGATTCTAATTTTAAAATGCTGTTTTTTGAATTAGTTGGTATTCACGATTATTATGAGGATATAAGTTTTGATAAAGATAATAGTTCTGATTGGGTTAATAATTGCTATACACCATTTATAGAAATATTAGATAGAACAAGTCAATATCGTTTAGATGATTCAGAGAACACAATAGTTTTTAAAAATCAGGAAGAAGTAAAAATAAATGGGGTTAAATTTATTAAGTTTGATGGATATTTTACAGATTCAGATATAGGAAAAGTGAATATAGCCGGATATATTACAGTATACCAAAAGGATGGGGTAGAAATATATGACGATCCAGACGTAATTGGGTTTATGACAACGTTAAAAGATGGTGAAGAGGGTCAGGAAAAGTTAGACGAATATTCCAGACACGCCGCTGAAACGTTAACCTTTACTGAGTAATTGTTAGTTAAAAAACATAATATCCCCTTTTGAAATGCAATAAGGGGGTATTATGCCTAGACTTCACCGGGTATTAAAGGAGAATTATTATGAATATCAAAAAGACAGCGGCAGTAATTTTATCAGTAACAATTGCGTTGGGAATGGTATCCTGCAAGGAAGATAAGGAAGAAAGCAGCAAAAGCGAAAGCAAGTCAAACAACGCAAATGTAAACACGGAAAGCGTAAGCGAAAGCAGCAGTACATCGGCTAATGAAGAAAGTATAGCCGATTCTGTTGAATCTAAAAATGAGAGCGAAGATGAAAGCAAGGATACTTCAGACGGCAATAAGGATATGGAATATAAAGTTTCATCTCATTTTTATGGCGAAAACGGCGAATGGCAATATGAATTAAGTCAGAGGTATTTCTATACAGACACGTTCTCAGAATATGGAAGCGTGTATCAGGAGACAGCTTTTTCAGTGGATTCACCTGCGTTTTTTGAAATATATGGAGTGCGAGATAATGGAATTGAATTTGATGTAGACAATAGTTCAGAATGGTTAAATAACTGTCATATGTTTTTACTTAACTCTATAGATTCTTCATATCAGTACGAGGTAGAGATAACCGAAGAAGCGTTGGTTATCGAAAACCAAGAGGAAAAAGAAATAAACGGAATAAAATTTATTAAGTTTAACGGATATTTTACAGATAATGAAGCCGGAAAGGTAAATTTAGTAGGATATATAACAGTAACACAGTGTGACGGTGACGATATATTTAATGAGCCGGACGCTATAATATTTATGGCAACTCTCCAGGATGGATCTGAGGGAACAGATAAATATGACGAGCCGATAAAGCAGGAATTACTTGAAGAAGTTACCACCCACGCCGCTGAAACGTTAACCTTTACTGAGTAATTGTTAGTTAAAAAACATAATATCCCCTTTTGAAATGCAATAAGGGGGTATTATGCCTAGATTTCACCGGGTATTAAAGGAGAATTATTATGAATATCAAAAAGACAGCGGCAGTAATATTATCAGTAACAATTGCGTTGGGAATGGTATCCTGCAAGGGGGATAAGGAAGAAAGCAGCAAAAGCGAAAGCAAGTCAAACAACGCAAATGTAAACACGGAAAGCGTAAGCGAAAGCAGCAGTATATCGGCTAATGAAGAAAGTATAGCCGATTCTGTTGAATCTAAAACTGAGAGCGAAGATGAAAGCAAGGGTACTTCAGACGGTAATAAGGATATGGAGTATAGGATTTCATCCAGCTTTTATGGTGAAAACGGAGAATGGCAATATGAATTAAGTCAGAGGCATTTCTATAAGATATCAGGTAATAATTTTGGTATCGCCTATACCGAAACTACTTGTTCAGAAGAGTATCCGGTGTTTTTTGAAATTTACGGTATACACAACCAGGAAAATGAAATAGTATATGATTTAAATGATAGTTCAGAATGGCTAAGTAATAGTCATATGGCTTTAGTAGAGGCAATTGATTCAACAATAAACTATAAGGTTGAGGAATCCGAAGAAGCATTGGTAATCGAAAACCAAGAGGAAAAAGAAATAAACGGAATAAAGTTTGTTAAGTTTAACGGATATTTTACAGATAATGAAGCCGGAAAGGTAAATTTAGTAGGATATATAACAGTAACACAGTGTGACGGTGACGATATATTTAATGAGCCGGATGTTATAGGATTTATGGCAACTCTCCAGGATGGATCTGAGGGAACAGATAAATATGACGAGCCGATAAAGCAGGAATTACTTGAAGAAGTTACCACCCACGCCGCTGAAACGTTAACCTTTACTGAGTAATTGTTAGTTAAAAAACATAATATCCCCTTTTGAAATGCAATAAGGGGGTATTATGCCTAGATTTCACCGGGTATTAAAGGAGAATTATTATGAATATCAAAAAGACAGCGGCAGTAATATTATCAGTAACAATTGCGTTGGGAATGGTATCCTGCAAGGGAGATAAGGAAGAAAGCAGCAAAAGCGAAAGCAAGTCAAACAACGGAAATGTAAACACGGAAAGCATAAGCGAAAGCAGCAGTACATCGGCTAATGAAGAAAGTATAGCCGATTCTGTTGAATCTTTAGTAGACAGTCAAGAAGAAAGTCTTGATGATTCTGAAAGTGAAGTTGAATATACTGTCAAGGGTAGCATTGGAGATAAATATGAATACGAATTAAATCAAATCTTTTCACGTTCATCGTATACCTCTGGTGCTGGATTAGCATTTGCTCAAGCTATTGAGGGAAAGGAATATGCTACGTTTTTTGAAATACGTGGTATACATGATGATTATCAAGATATAAGTTTTGATATAAATGATAGTAGCCAATGGTTAGATAAATGCATAAAGCCGTTTAAAGATATTTTTGATAGATATCCTTATTATGATATAGAAGATGTGGAGGAAGCAGTATTTATTAAAAGTAAATCTGAAGAAAAGATAAATGGTAATAATTTTATCAGATTTAACGGTTTTTTCAATGATGAAGAAGTGGGTAAGATGAATTTTGCAGGATATATAACAGTTTATCAAAATGATGAAGCTCAGTTGATATATAAAGAGGCTGACATATTAGGTTTTATGGCGGTGCAAAAAGCAGATGTTGGAGATATTGACCAATTAGACGAATATTCCAGACACGCCGCTGAAACGTTAACCTTTACTGAGTAATTGTTAGTTAAAAAACATAATATCCCCTTTTGAAATGCAATAAGGGGGTATTATGCCTAGACTGCCGACAAAAAATGATAAAAAACTCCGCCCTAACCGAATATTCAACAAAAATCGCAGGAAGCTTCCCAGAAAATAAAGATGGGACAAAAGGATCAAATTCATCAGTCGTACAGTATGATATCAATGTACGCGCGTGCAGAGGCAGGAGCAACGTTTATGGGAATGTTCAAGCTGAGTACATCGGAAAACGGAGAAACGGAGTATAAGCTTGACTACAGCCTGAACGGAAGAACGATAGGGGAAATGACCGGTAGTTACTGATAAAATATTGAAAATGAGGTGAGATTTTATGAGGAAGCTTAAAGAGCAGTACGGCTCGATCATGGTTGAAACGGTTTTGGTATTGCCGCTGTTTATGGCAGGCTTTCTTGCTATTCTCATGCTATCGAATACAGTGAGAGCGCAATGCAATGTGCAGTATGCTATAGACCAGACCGCAAAAGAGATCTCACAGTATTATTATGTAATAAATAAGCTCGGGTTAAATACACAGGACAGCGAAACTCCTGAGGAGGCTGTAAAAGCAGATGAATTTATCAAGTCCCTCAGCGAGTTTCAAGGCTCTGTAAGCGATGCAGGCAGTGATATAAAAACCTCTGATATAAATTATGAAACTCTTGAACAGGATATATCGGATATTTACGGAAAACTCTCTGCTGATTATGAATCGGTGAAAAGTGCGGGTAGTCAGATGTCTGCAAAATTCAAAAATCTTGCCAAAGATCCGATGGGGCTTGTATCCTGTATGGCGGCAATGGCAAAAAGCGGTATTCAGAACGCCGCAATAAGCAGATTTATCGCTCAGCCGCTGTGTAAAATAATTTTACCTAAATATATAACTCACACCGGCGACGCAGATGAAACATTGGAAAATATGGGGATTTCAGGCGGAGTTGACGGAATTGATTTCGGACTTTCGACATTTGCGGCAGACGGAAAAACGGTAAATGTCGTTGCCGTGTATAAGATAAAGCCGCTTGGTTTCGGATTTTTGGATTATGAGTTCAATATTAAGCAAACTGCAAGTACGGCAGTTTGGGGAAGCAACGTAACTCTGGAAGACATCAAGAAAAAGGAAGCCGAGAAGCCGTGGGCGATTGCAAATAATATTTACCGTGGAGAGTTCTTTCAACAGCTGATAAAAGGTCAGTTCGAGGATCAGGTGCTTGAGGATGGAGGTAAAATACATATGTATTTTAGGGATAAGTCATCCGGTTTGATCGCAGGTCGGGATATTCCGGCAAACAGCTTTGTACGAGTTCATTCGCTTAATATTTACTCTGCGTCTTATTCCACGTTAAAATCAGACGGCAAGTATGAATACACTAACAAAAACAAATCAAGTATAAAGTCGAAAGTAAATAGCTATGCAAAAAATCTTAAAAGCGAGTCCGCTAAGGTGGGAAATAAAATAGCTATGAAAGACGGAGAAATTGTATATATTCCTTCCCCGGCGGAAATGGAGCGCAATAATGTGCTGTTTATGGTAGCTCCGGCTGACACCGACAGCGAGGGCAAAAAAGTGCTCAATGAAATTGCAGAGCAGGTCAAGGAGGAAACGGGCGTAACTGTATACTGGACCTACAGATATAATACTCTGGAAGAATAAAGATCTGAAAGGAATTTTGATATTTTGATTTTACAATATGTATTTAATGTGCTTGTGTCGTGTGGCCTTGCCGCTGCCGGAGTTTTGTATCTTGACTTTTTCAGCTTTGGTAAGACTGAGAAAAATGTATTGCTTATATGCAGGCGCAATAAAAGACTGCTTATAATTACGGCTGTATTTTTTACTGTATTTACATATTTAAGCACAGCTTTCGCTATAAAAAGAGGATATACCGAATACAGTCTTCTAAGAAATCTGTTTTTTATCTATGCGCTGTATGTTCTGTCAGTTACGGATATAAGGAAAAAAATAATACCGAATAAAATAATTCTGTTTATTTTCATTATTAGATTTGTTTTTCTTCTGGCGGAAATATATTACAACAGCGAAATGGTTTCCCTTGTTTTGAAAAATGCGTTTGTAGGCTTCCGTCAATTGATATACCTACATAATCGGACTGATCGTCTTCCGCAAACAGAACCGTCTGACTTCCGCCCTCCTGTGCGTACGCCGTAAAACCGTGCATCAGAAAAATGCAGGGTATAAGTCCAAGACATACCGCTAATCCCTTCAGTTTCATAAAAACACTTCCCTCTCTTAACTCCCCGGCCTATGATCCGGGCTGTCGTGTGTAATCCTTTGCTTTCCTTTTTCTGAAGATCATAAATATCAGAAGTATTTCCGCCCCAATTCCGAAAATACTTACCGTGATCCCTCTTGAAAGGTAAGGATATTTCATCTCAATAACTGTCGTTCCCTTGTTTACTTCAAGCAGATTGTTTACATTTCTGATCTCCTGATCGCTTGTGAATGTGTCCTGATAGGCTATAGTCGTGTTAACGCCGTCCTCGGGTGAATCAATAACGATCCTGTTCCCCTCGTAGGTTATGTCAATATCAACTCTCTTTCTTATCGGAAGTCCTCCGCTTTCTAGGTTCATAATGGAATTAAGAAATCCGTAAACCTCTGAATCGTCGGAAGTAATAGCATGGTACAGAAGATTAAAGCCTATAAACGTTATATTTTCATTGCCCTTTTTGCCGATAAAATCAAGCTTCTCGTTTTCAAACCAAGAATAGCCTAGAGATCTATCAAGATCATTCAGATAAACAGTATTCCACTGTGAATACTCCTCGGTAAAATCTCCGCTCTCTATCCTTCTGTTCTCAGCGTACAGATCGGGATAGCTTTTGTTAAAGGTAATAGGCTGGGCGGATACACCCATAAAGGTCATTCTTGTAGTCAGCGGATCAGACGGGATATTGCTCATGTCTATATATATATCAACTCCGCTTTCAGCAAGACTGTTAACAAGCTCCTCCGCCGCATTCTTATCCCTGTAGAAAAATCCGGAAAGGTAAAGCTTTTCGTAGCAAGCAAGTTCCTCAAAGCTGTAATCGTCAATATAATCATAATCCCCTGTGCCGAAGTAAGGGAAAAGCTGAGGAACTATAGCCGACGTAGTTCCGACCGCAAGGCCGCCGTATTCGGTAACTACGCCGAAATTACCGTCAGCGTAAAGCGAGTACATTATACTTTTATCGCTTTCTCCGGCAGGCTTATATCCGAGCCTTGAAGCGCTAAGCTCAAGCGCAGAATAGTCCCTGATGTAGCTTTTGCTGAAAATAACGGTATCTGCTCCCAGCTCTATGCTTCTGTCAAATATAAAATCATAGCTTTCGTTTTCAAGCGCTTCGTTTATACGGACGATATTGTCAGCCGTAGCCGCACCCTGCCACGCCCAGCCGAATACATAAGGCGTTTTATTTTCCAGCGTTCCGAACGCATACGACGGCATAGGGCCGAAGGTGCTGAGATCCATAAGCGAGACCCTCTGCTTGGTTATCTCCTTTGCCTGCTGAAAAAGATATTCGTTCATGCTCTGCGCCATATCTTTCTGAGTTGCAGGAATATTCATCTTCTGATCATATTCCTTTAAATTCAGCGACGGAATACAGTCAAGCGCAATAAGCAAGCACATTGCCGCAAGCAACGGCTTTTTCAGCCTCCTCCATTCAAGTAAGCCGATAACAAAAAGCGCATAGCCGATAGGAGCGAAACGCCTTATCCAGAAAAGCTGGCTGAACGGTATCTTCTGAATAAGAGGCGTAAGGGCGGTCGTCGTTCCCGCAATTACTATTAGTATCGAAGCGAAGCCCGGCATAGCCCTGCGGTTTGAAAGGATCAGACCCATAACCGCAATTACCGCAATACTTAGTCCGAAATAAAGCTCCGTTACCTTTCCGTCAAGCCGCAGAAACGGGTTGAGCGAAACGGTGAGTTTTGCCGCGAGCGAAGCCATAAGCTCGGAGTTTCCTCCGGAGTCCATTGAAGTTATTCCTCCGACAAGCGACGGATAGACCCAGATACCTGCGGCTGCAAAAGAAAACAGCATTGCAAGAATGCACTGAACTGGTCTTGCCCAGCTTCTGTTCGCGGCGGCGTAAATAAGCATAAATACAAAGGTTCCTACGCCTATCATAGCCGAGATCATCAGATGACCCAGTACCGCCGTTATCATCAGCGCAATAAGCGGAAATATCATTCTTCTGCGGTTATATGCCGTAAACTGCCATATACAGTAAAATATAAGCGGTATCAGCATTGTTATAAACATTCTCGGAAGATTTCCTTCTCCGAAAAATACTCTGAGATTGTCCGGAAGAAAGAACCATATAAACGCCATAAACAGACCCAGCGCCGGTCTGCCCAGCTTTCTTCCAAAAAGCAGCCAGCCTGCTCCCCCTATAACAAAGCTCGCCCAGATAAAGCCGAGGTAAGCCTTTATAACGCTTCCGCCCGCAATAAACTGGAGCAGAGCCATAAAGTAATATGGCATAGGCGGCCAGTAGCGGTAAGGCTGAAGCCCGTTGTACCAGTATTCGGTAAAGAGCGGATACAAATTGCCCTGCTTTAAGCTGCTGTACATAAGGTCGGATTTGAAAAGATGTCCGTGTATATCAAGTCCGAGAGGATAATACCCCGAAGCTTCAACACATTTCATAATTACAAATCCGCCGAAAATAAGCAGCGCCAGCGAAAACCAGAAATATCTGAATGAAGCCGGTCTGGCGGATTCATTGACCAATGCCTTAGGCTTTGTTTCTGCCTTTTCCTCCGCTTTTACAGCCGGCTCTGACGAACCTGCGTCCTTGCTGTATTCGGCTTCAGCAGTCTTTTCACTGCTTTCTGCGGAAAACTCCATTATCTCCGCTGCGTTTAAGATCATGTCTTTCTTCTTAGCGCTTATATCCATGTTTTTAATGGTAAACACCCTGTTGGCGCTCTCGCAGGCGTCTATTCGGCAAAGCTCATATCCGTTTTCAGCGCAGGATTTTGCTATCTCGGCAAAAAACTGTCTTGCAAGATTTTCTACCGTAGGCTTTATCTCATCAAAGGGAGGAGTATCATTGAGGCATACTCCGCTGTATTTCTTTACAGCCTCTCCTGCAATAGCCTCCATTTTTCCGAAAGGAGCAAAACCGTCCCTTTTGCTTATGTATACGGTAAATTCAAAGGTATGACTGTGCGCCGAGCCGTTTTCGGCAGTACGGTGTGAAGCGTTTATTTTAAAGGTAAGTTTATATCCTTTGAATCTCATTCAATTCCTCCGAAAAAGTTTTCTGAAAGATTTAATTTAACGTGTTCGATACTGCAATCAATCGTTCATATTCAACATAATTATATCATTGCTTTTGTGAAAAATCAAATTTTAAATTTTAATATTTTATCCTATATCTTATGCGATATAAAGCCTGTTTTTCCATGGTTTATATATAATTTACGGCTATACAGGCATTGTTTGCCGTTAATTAATTGTTTTATTTATTAATTAAATTTATTCTTCACATTATAATTGATGTTTTTTCTTTGTATCCGAAAATTTGATTTACAATTCTCACTTTACTTTTATGTCAGTCTATATATTGTTTACAAAAAGTTTACCCTATAAAATTGCCGTATATTTTTCCGCCGGCGTTTTTTTGTGCATTTTCTACGAAATAAGGCTTTACAAAGAGCCGATTGTGTGTTATAATATCAATGTGTATAATACGGCTGTTTCCGTCAGCCGATAATGCGGAAACTTCCTGACTTCTGCGGTCAGAAAGTCCAAACCGCCGTGAAACTGACTGAATGAAAGGACTGAGCGTTTATAAAAGGTATCGCCGATTCACATTGTCATTATGACGATCCCGCTTTTGACAGCGACCGAAATGAGCTGATTTATAATATGCTGTGCGGTAACGACTCGTCAGTTAGTTTATTGATCCATGCCTGCACCGATGAGAAATCGGCGGTTTACGGTATAAACGCCGCAGAAAAGTATAAAAATTACTATACCTCTATCGGTTTTCACCCCGAATGCTGTGACTCTCTTCCCGAAAATTATATTGAAAGGCTTGAGTCTTTTCTAAAAAAATCGGACAAGATAGTTGCCGTAGGAGAAGTCGGACTGGATTATCATTATGATGGCTATGACAGAAAGCTTCAGCTGAAGCTTTTATGCGATCAGATCGAATTTGCGCAAAAGCACAGTCTGCCTGTAATATTTCACTGCCGTGACGCAACGGCGGATTTCCTTGAAATTATGCACCGCTATAAGCCTAAAGGCGTTGTTCACTGCTTTTCTGGCTCTCCTGAGGTAGCGACGGAGCTTGTTTCTATCGGACTTTATATCGGTTTTACGGGAATACTTACCTTTAAAAATGCGAAAAAGGTCAAAAGATCTTTTGCCGCAGTTCCGATAGACAGGATCCTCCTTGAAACAGACTGCCCGTATATGGCGCCGGAGCCGCACAGGGGAAAGCGCTGTACCAGCGATATGATCGAATTTACAGCTGCGGCGGGAGCTGAAATAAAAGGCGTTTCCCCGCAGGAGCTTACAGACGCCGCAAGAAAAAATACAGAGAGATTATTTGATATAAACAGATAACAGCTGAAAGGAACTGAATAAGAAATGGAGACACTTTACCTGGTGATCCCCTGCTATAATGAGGAGCAGATGCTGCCGATTACCGCAGAGGCGCTGATGAAGAAAATGGACAGACTTATCTCTGACGGAAAGATAGCCTCAAACAGCAAGGTCATGTTTGTTGACGACGGCTCAAAGGATAAAACGTGGGAAATAATTCAGAAGCTTCATACGCTCAATCCTATGTTTACGGGTCTGAAGCTGTCCCGTAACAAAGGGCATCAAAATGCGCTGCTGGCAGGGCTTATGACCGCTAAAAGCTATGCAGATATACTTGTTTCAATGGACGCCGATCTTCAGGACGATATTGACGCTATAGACGGCTTTCTTGAGAAAAGAGCCGAGGGCTGCGATATTGTCTACGGAGTACGCTCTTCCAGGGAAAAGGATACTGCTTTCAAACGAGGAACGGCTCAGGCATATTATAAGCTGCTTGCAAAGCTTGGGGTTGAAATTACTTATAATCACGCAGACTACCGCCTTATGAGCAGACGGGCAGTCGAAGCCTTATCGGAGTTCAAAGAGGTAAACCTGTTTTTAAGAGGACTTGTCCCTATGGTCGGCTTCAAAAGCGATATTGTGACCTATGTAAGAAACGAACGTCAGGCAGGTGAATCAAAATACCCGCTGAAAAAGATGATCTCGTTTGCAGTCGAGGGAATAACCTCGCTTTCAGTCAAGCCGATAAGGCTTATAACAAGTCTGGGACTGCTGGTATTTCTCGTTTCTATCATTTTGCTTATTTATTTCTTTGTGATCTGGTGTATGGGCAAGACTGTTGCCGGCTGGACAACGACGGTAGTTTCTGTCTGGGCTCTGGGAGGACTTCAGCTTCTGGCTATAGGAATAATAGGCGAATATATCGGCAAGATCTATCTTGAAACAAAAGCGCGTCCGAACTTTATTATTGAAACCAATTTAGAAGAAACCAATTAAATTAAATTAAGGAGTATATTATCATGGCAAATGAAAATCAGAACAAACCCGTAATTGAAAATTCCGCACTCGTTGAGGCAATTTCCGAAATGAGAAAAAATTTCAATGCAGAAACTCAGAACAAGGTAATAAATACCGCACTGAGAGGAACATTTCTTGTTCCTGCGATTATAAACAAAAACACTCAGCTTGTTGCCGACGCTGAAAATCACGTTAAATTCGAGGACAAACCTCAGGCAAAATTCCTGCTTATTACTCATAAGGAAAAGGGAACTTTCTTCCCTGCATTCACCGACGCAGACGAGCTTGCAAAATTCAAGACCGAGCAAAAATTCCAGGGTTTTGCAATGAAATTCGGTGATATTGCGGCTCTTACCGAAAAAACACCTAATGTTGCAGGCTTTGTAATCAATCCAATGAATCAGAATCTTCCCTTTACAAAGGAAATGCTTGAATCTATCAAGCAGACACTTATAAAGGTAAGGAAAGAGAGAGAGGACGCTGCAAAAGCCGAAAATTCAGGCGAAGAAGCTTCGGCGCCTAATATTACAGTATCCACAAACGAATAAAAACTGCCGTCCTTTGCAAAACTGCGGAGGACGGATTTTAATTGAGCTGAAAATTATAAACGCTTATATATATCCATGCCATGGAGGTAACAGAAATGGAACAGGAAAAGTCGTTTTCGCAGAAGGTATACTCGGTTATAGCGCTTATTCCCAAGGGGAAAGTAACTACCTACGGAGCGATAGCCGCCGCAATAGGAAAACCTAAGGCGGCAAGGTTTGTAGGCTACGCAATGAGCAAATGTCCTGAGCAGCTTCCCTGGCACAGAATCGTCAACCGAAAAGGCGAGCTGATGCACGGCTGGGAGGAAATGCACCGGCGGCTGCTTGAAGCTGACGGTGTAACGTTTCTGGAAAACGGAAATATAGATATGAAAAAGTGCTTTTATATGCCGAATGAGATATAAATTTAAACGCTGCCACCGGAAAATGCTTCGGGGACAGCGTTTTTTTGAAAATGTTCCACGTGGAACATAAGTACGGTTATTTTTAAAGACGTTGACAGGCTGTTAACTGCTGAGAAACCGGAGAATGATCCAAGTACAAAGTGTTTCTATATTATTAATACAGGTCTATATAAAAAATCGGATATAAATAAAAAAAGCTATGAGCGGCGCAATTTCAAGTAATTATGCCTACGTTTTTCTGTTAAAGCAGAATAAGATTTATTTCCTCTGAACAGACTCAGCAGGAAGCAGGCTCCTGCATATAGGTATTTTACTAAGCTGTTCTTATGCTCTGTACGCCAGATAAAAAGATCAGAGAACTTGTAATAAACTGAATCATCCAAATCGGTTGCAACAGGGTTTCTAAGAGATGCCGGTTCAGGAAAAGCTGTCTAACAGAAGTTCTTATATCCTGTTTGCCTCAGAAGCTGCGCTCAGCTGTTTTCTCTAAGCCGATTTCTATTTTCGATAATTATTAATTATTATTGATCAGAATATTACATGGCAGGGGATTTAGGATACAAATTATATCATAAAGTTGCCGCTTCGTCAATAAAGTTCACAAATTAGAAAATACTCATCGCAAAAAAGATCCTCCGTGCAATACACACGGAGGATCTTTCATCAAAAGCGTTGATTACTTTTCTTCGTTATTATAAAGCTTAGCATATCTGACAAGATAATCGTATCTGTCAGCGGCATTCTTAACCGCCTTGTCAAACAGCTTCTCAGCTCTCTCAGGATTCTGTCTGGCAAGAGCGTTGTAACGAACCTCGCCCATAAGGAAGTCCTTATAATCCTTGCTCGGAGCCTTGGAATCCAGAGTAAACGGATTCTTGCCCTCAGCCTTGAGCGCAGGATTAAATCTGTAAAGGTGCCAGTAGCCGCACTCTACAGCCTTCTTCTCCTCAGTCTGAGCAATAGACATACCGCCCTTGATACCGTGATTGATACACGGAGCGTATGCAATGATAATCGAAGGACCGTGATAAGCCTCAGCCTCGGAAATAGCCTTGATACACTGATTGTAGTCAGCGCCCATTGCAATATGAGCAACGTATACATAGCCGTAGCTCATTGCGATTCCGGCAAGATCCTTCTTCTTAACTTCCTTACCGGCAGCTGCAAACTGAGCAATAGCGCCAGTAGGAGTAGACTTGGAGGACTGTCCTCCTGTATTTGAGTAAACCTCGGTATCGAATACGAAGATATTTACATCCTCGCCTGAAGCAATAACGTGGTCAAGTCCGGAGAAGCCTATATCGTAAGCCCAGCCGTCGCCTCCGAATACCCACATGGATTTCTTGCGGAGGTAATCCTTATCCTTTAAGATCTCGTCTGCCGCCTTTGTCTTTGACTTCTTGAGCGCTTCTACAAGTACATCTGTTGCAGTTGAATTAGCCGCACCGTCGTCGATAGTAGAAAGATAACCCTCGACAGCCTTCTTAAGTGAAGCTGACTTTGTAGTCTTTTCAAGCTCAAGTACCTTAGCGATAGTTCTCTGTCTGATTGTATTCTGAGCAAGGAACATACCGTAGCCATACTCTGCATTATCCTCGAACAGTGAGTTAGCCCAAGCAGGACCCTTTCCTGCCTTATTGGTTGTATAAGGAGTTGAAGGCGCTGAACCGCCCCAGATAGAAGAACAGCCTGTTGCGTTAGCAATGTACATTCTGTCACCGAAGAGCTGTGTTACAAGCTTAGCATAAGGAGTTTCGCCGCAGCCTGCGCAGGCACCCGAGAACTCGAGAAGCGGCTGCTTGAACTGTGAACCCTTTACTGTAGTCTGCTTGAACTTTTCAATTACCTCAGGCTTTTCGGGAAGCGTACGTCCGTAATTGAATACCTCCTGCTCTGCCAGCTGAGTTTCGAGCGGCATAAGGTTAAGAGCCTTGTTGCCCTTCTTTCCAGGACATACGTTTACGCATGAGCCGCAGCCTGTGCAGTCGAGAGCGGACATTGTTACCATAAAGTAGTAACCCGGCATACCTGTCATAGGAACAGCCTTTTCCTGTGCAAGCTTAGGAGCCTTTTTCAGCTCTTCCTCAGTCATTACACATGGACGGATAACCGCATGAGGACATACATATGAACAGAAGTTGCACTGGATACAGTTTTCAGGGATCCACTTAGGAACGTCAACTGCGATTCCTCTCTTCTCAAATGCAGCAGAACCCTGTGGGAATGTACCGTCAGCCATATCAACGAAAGTCGAAACAGGAAGCTCGTCACCCTTCTGCTCGTTGCAGGGGATCTGAATTTCGTTAACGAACTTTTCAAGAGTCTTATCAGCACACTTAGCCTTAGGCATACCCATAGCGGTATCCTTGGCGTTCTTCCAAGCCTCAGGAACCTTAACCTCTACAACCTGCTGATAGCCGGCGTCGATAGCGTCGTGGTTCATTTTAACGATAGCGTCGCCCTTCTTGGAGTAAGAAGCGGTAGCTGCGTCCTTCATGTACTTAACTGCGTCCTCGATAGGAATGATATTGGCAAGCTTGAAGAATGCAGACTGCAAAACAGTATTGATCCTGTTGCCGAGTCCGATCTCCTTACCGATCTTAACGCCGTTGATGATATAGAACTTAATGTTATTTTCTGCGATATATCTCTTGACCTGTCCCGGAAGGTGCTTATCAAGCTCCTTCTCTGTCCACTGGCAGTTGAGAAGGAATGTTCCGCCCGGCTTGATGTCAGAAACCATATCGTACTTTGTAATGTATGATTCGTTATGGCAGGCAACGAAATCAGCCTGATTGATAAGGTAAGTCGACCTGATAGGAGTCTTGCCGAATCTCAGGTGAGAAACCGTTACGCCGCCCGACTTCTTGGAGTCGTAAGCAAAGTATGCCTGAGCATAAAGGTCGGTATGGTCACCGATGATCTTAATGGAGTTTTTGTTAGCGCCTACAGTACCGTCTGCGCCCAGACCCCAGAACTTGCAGGCTGTTGTTCCGGCAGGAGCGGAATCAAGCTTATCGTGAGCGTCAAGCGAAAGGTTTGTAACGTCATCGTTGATACCGATCGTGAAACGAGCCTTGTAAGAATCCTTCCATGAAGCGTTCCAGTAAACCGCCTTGATCTGAGCAGGAGTAGTATCCTTTGAACCAAGACCGTACCTTCCGGAAGCAACAGGAATATCGTGGAACTGAGTACCCTTGAGAGCTGCAACTACGTCGAGGTAGAGAGGCTCGCCGAGAGAACCCGGCTCCTTAGTTCTGTCGAGAACGGATATCTGCTCGCAGGTCGAAGGAATAGCTTCAACAAGCTTGTCAGCGCAGAAAGGTCTGTAAAGTCTAACCTTAACAAGACCCAGCTTTGTTCCTTCCTTCTCGTTGAGGTAATCAATAGTTTCTTCAATTGTATCACAAACCGAACCCATTGCAACGATAACATGAGTTGCATCGGGAGCGCCGTAGTAATTGAACAGCTTATAATCAGTGCCGATCTTAGCGTTTACCTGATTCATGTAATCCTCAACAACGGCAGGAATAGCGTCATAGTAGCCGTTGCAGGCTTCTCTTGCCTGGAAGAAGATATCGCCGTTCTGAGCGGAGCCGCGGAGAACCGGGTGCTCAGGATTGATAGCCCTGTTTCTGAATTCCTGAACAGCGTCCATATCTACCATCGAAGCTACGTCTTCCTTGTCCCATACCTCG
This sequence comes from Hominimerdicola intestinalis, assembly GCF_054655215.1. NCBI lineage: Bacteria > Bacillati > Bacillota > Clostridia > Eubacteriales > Oscillospiraceae > Hominimerdicola > Hominimerdicola intestinalis. The sequence continues at coordinate 54,384 of NZ_BAAHNZ010000001.1, read as the reverse complement.
ATCTTCTGGATCTCATGAGAGGTCCTGAATCCGTCAAAGAAATGAAGGAAAGGTACTCTTCCCTTAATAGTAGACAGATGAGCTACGGTTCCGAGATCCATTACCTCCTGAACGTTTGAGGAGCAGAGCATTGCGAAGCCGGTCTGACGGCAGGCATAGACGTCTGAGTGATCTCCGAAAATATTAAGAGCGTGAGAAGCTACGCATCTTGCAGATACATGAATTACGCAGGGAAGCAGCTCGCCTGCGATCTTATACATATTAGGGATCATAAGAAGAAGTCCCTGAGAAGCAGTATAGGTCGTAGTAAGAGCGCCGGCCGCCAGAGAACCGTGAACAGTTCCGGAAGCTCCCGCTTCGGACTGCATTTCAGCAACCTTTACGGGCGTGCCGAAGATATTTGTCTGACCCTTTGCAGACCACTGGTCTGTAACCTCAGCCATTACTGAGGAAGGGGTGATCGGATAGATAGCAGCGACTTCTGTAAATGGGTATGAAGCCCAAGCAGCAGCGTTGTTTCCGTCCATGGTTTTCATTTTTCTTGCCATTTTAGAATCATTCCTTTCTCGATATTTTGAACCTTTGACAAGTACAAAATTCGTATGCCCGAATGCCTCTCAATACGCAACGGAGCATTTTTTCACAAAGCGGCGAATCAATATGTGAAAATTTTCACAATCAAATCTGCTTTAACTATTATATTATAACACTGAATTGTTCTTTTGTAAATAGCTTTTCGTATTTTTTTCATGGTTTTTGCCTGCTGTTCATAAAGCTCAGCCAGAGTGAAAGCTGAAGGGCGTTCTTACTTTGCATTTATATTTATATATTCAGGTTTCAGCTTCGAGTACATTATCTTCTGGCTTGAATACAGTCCGTAATATCCCGAAAGCATATAGCTTACGCCGCTTGCCGCAGCAAAAAGCAGCAGACCCTCCGAACCGAATATTTCAAGGCTCAGAAAAATAGAAGCTGCGGGACAGTTGACTACTCCGCAGAAAAGCGCAACTACCCCCACGGCAGCGCCGAACTGCGGCTCCATTCCAAGCAGAGGGGCGGCGGCACAGCCGAAAGCCGAGCCTATAAAAATCGTAGGTACGATCTCTCCGCCTTTAAAGCCTGCTCCTATAGTAACAGCTGTAAATATGATCTTAAAGATAAAATCGTACCAGTTTGCTTTTCCCTGTTCCAGCGCACCTATAATTACTCCCATTCCCGCGCCGTTGTAGTCGTATGTTCCGAGAATAAAAGTAAGTGCCGCTATAAATATTCCGCCTGCAAACGCTTTTATATATGTATTTGAGAAAAGCGAGTTCAGCTTATCGTGAGTATATTTCATCGTCATACAGAACAGTATGCTTACAACCGCACAGAGCGCCGAAAGCACTCCTACCTGTACCACAGAGGTAAGGTCAAGCGCCGGAACGAATTGCGAAATACTGAAACGGGTAGGCGCCATTCTGAACAAAAGTGAGACCTTGTATGCAATAAGCGCAGAACCCAGACACGGCACAAGTCCTACATAATATATCACGCCGACGCTTATTACCTCCATAGCGAAAAAACAGGCGGTAAGGGGAGTTCCGAATAATGCTGCGAATACTCCGCTCATTCCGCACATTATTACAAGGCTCATATCCTTTTCGTCAAGCTTCAGCAGTTCTCCGACCTTTGCTCCGATCGAGCCTCCAAGCTGCAGGGCTGCTCCCTCTCTTCCAGCCGAGCCTCCCAGCAGATGAGTTATACAGGTCGACAGAAAGATCAGAGGCGCCATAAGTATCGGAACGTGAGTATTTGTTCTGATAGAGCTGATTATAAGATTAGTTCCGGCATCCTCGTCTGTTTTTGTTATCCTGTAGAGAAAAACTATCGCAAGACCGCCGACCGGCAGCAGATATACCAACTGAGGTAAGCCCTCCCTGACCTCTGTAGCCTTTATTACCGCCATATGAAAGAAGGTTCCCACCAGTCCTCCTACAGCTCCGACTGCCGAGGATATAAATACCCATTTTGCAAACGCCGCTGCAAATTTACCTGCGGAATCCGCTTTCGCCTTTAAAAACGCTTTGTTTAAAATATACCCCGCCGCCTTTCACGATACAATAAAATACCATAATAAAGGGCGAACTCTCAGTCCGCCCTCAGCCTTGCGCCGTAAGAAACGCTTAATTTAAAGCTCCGCAATAACCTCTACCTCTACCAGTACGTCCTTGGGAAGCTCCTTTGCGGCAACGCAGGAGCGTGCAGGCTTTCCGGTAAAATATTCGCCGTATACGCCGTTGAACGCCGCAAAATCAGACATATTCTTCAGAAAGCATACCGTTTTTACAGCCTTGTCCATAGACGTTCCTGCGGCTTCAAGAACCGCCGTCAGGTTTTTGCAGACCTGATGAGTCTGCTCCTCTATAGTCTGAGCCTCGACATTTCCTGTTGCAGGATCTATTGCGATCTGACCCGAGGTAAACACCAGATCCCCCGCCTTTACAGCCTGAGAATACGGACCTATTGCGTCCGGTGCATTCTTAGTATAAACCTTTTCCGACATATCAATCTTCTCCTTTTTTATTAAGCTCGTCGACTGCAAGGGAGATCCCCTTTGTCAGGCACTTGGCAACAATTGACGCATAATCTGGGTAGCTTTCTTTGTCAAGCTTTATCATTCTGTCAAACAGATCCTGAAGCTGACCGTTAACGACTATAGTATAGCCGTTTGACTTCTCGTCCGTATTCTTATCCGATACGGTCGTTTTAAGCATTTTGAATGTTACGTTCTCCATGTTTTACCTCCGCTATTTATTAACAATATTAAAGCCCGCTTCTGACAGAGCCTTTCTTATCTGACCGATATGCTCAAAGTTTCTGGTTTCAAGTACGATCCTCAGCAGGCAGTCGGTAATATCGCTGTCCTCGCTGGCTCTTTCATGATGTATTGAAACGACGTTTCCGCCGAGATTTGCAAGTATCTCAGAAACTCCCCTGAGCTGTCCCGGCTTATCCTCCAGCTGAATAGTAAGAGTATCACTTCTGCCCGATTTGAGCAGACCTCTTTTGATTACTCTCGAAAGAATAGTTACGTCTATATTTCCTCCCGAAACAAGACACACTACGTTTTTGCCTTCTGCCGGTATCTTATCGAACATTACCGCAGCTACCGAAACCGCTCCCGCACCCTCGGCTATAAGCTTATGCTGCTCGATAAGCGCAAGGATAGCCGAGGACACTTCGTCGTCGGTAACTGTAACTATATCGTCAACATAACGTTTGCAGAACTCAAAGGTATGCTCGCCCGGTTCCTTTACCTTTATACCGTCGGCAATAGTTGCGACCGATTCAAGGCACTTTATTTTATCCTCAGCAAGAGATTCGACCATTGAAGGAGCGCCGCTTGCCTGAACGCCGTATACCTTAATATCAGGCTTCAGGGATTTAAGTGCAAACGCAACTCCTGAAATAAGTCCGCCGCCGCCGACCGGAACAACTACCGCATCAATATCAGGAAGCTGATCCAAAAGCTCCAGTCCTATCGTACCCTGACCGGCGATAACGTTTTCGTCATCAAAGGGGTGGATAAAGGTATAGCCCTTTTCATCTCTCAGCTGTATAGCCTTATTATAAGCGTCGTCGTAAACTCCTTCGACAAGACAAACCTCCGCGCCGTAGCCCTTAGTAGCTTCAACCTTTGAGATAGGCGCTCCGTCAGGCAGACAGATGATAGACTTTATACCGTTCTTCGCTGCGGCAAGTGCTACGCCCTGAGCATGGTTTCCGGCGGAGCAGGCAATAACTCCGTGAGCCTTTTCCTCGTCGGAAAGCTGCGATATTTTATAATAAGCCCCTCTTACCTTAAACGAACCGGTTATCTGAAGATTTTCGGTTTTCAGAAAAACGTTCGCCTTTGGATTTATCTTAGGAGCCTTTATTACCTCGGTTTCCCTAATAACCTGCTTCAGAACGTGTCTGGCGTGATAGATTTTGTCAAGTGTCAGCATACCAATCATCCCTCTTAAATTATATTAAAAAATCTCCGTCCCGCAGCCTATGCTGACAGAGACGAAGACGACTCTCCGTGATACCACTCTGATTGCGCTCCGTAAAAATGCGGTGCGCCGCTCATTATCCCTTTAACGGAGGAAAACCGTGCCGTCCTACGGACAATACTTTCAGCGGCAGGCTCAGGAATGATACTAAACCGTGATCTGACGCAGAACTTTCACCTTACATCTGCTCTCTTGGAAAGATCCTTCGGATTACGTTTCCGTCAAAGCCTTTAAATATTTTATATATAGTATTATACACCCGCGCTTTATGAATTGTCAATAGATACTTTGTAAAAAGTGTTAAGACATATGCGCTCGTATACGGAAATCATTATATCCGCCGAAATTGCAATCATCACCAAACAGCCGATGATTGCAATTTCTAAGCTCATGTGCTACAATTAATGCAGCGCCGCACAAGGCTCTGTGCGGTATTAGCATAGTAACAAGGGGATTTTGTATTATGATCTATTCGGATATACACAAGGGAATATTTATCAGCCGCCCCAACAGATTTATCGCAGAAGTCGAAATAGACGGTGTAAAGGAAATCTGTCATGTAAAAAATACAGGAAGGTGCAGGGAACTGCTTATAAAGGGCTGTACTGTATACTGTGAAAAAAGCTTAAAACCCGAAAGAAAAACAAAATATGATCTGATAGCTGTCATAAAGGGAGACCGCCTTATAAATATGGACAGTCAAGCTCCCAACAAAGCCGTATCCGAAGCAATACCGAAACTTTTTAAGGAAGTCGTATCGGTAAAGCCTGAATACAGCTTTGGAGCCTCCCGAATAGACTTTTATATTGAAACGGAAACAGAAAAAATACTGCTTGAGGTAAAAGGGGTAACTCTTGAAGAAAACAACACTGCGCTTTTCCCCGACGCTCCTACCCAACGCGGGATCAAGCATATAAAAGAGCTTGAACGCTCTGTATGCGAAGGCTACAGAGCCTGCATACTGTTTCTGATACAGATGAACGGAGCAGAATGCTTTATGCCTAACAGAAAAACCCACCCCGAATTTGCCGAGGCGCTGAAAACGGCAAGTAAAAACGGAGTGGAGATAATGGTATACGATACTGACGTTAAGGAAAATTCCATGAGGGTCAGCAAGCCTGTCAAATTTGTTATTTAAACATGACACCGATATAAAACATGAAAAACGACGGACTCCCGATCAGCCGGCTATTCCCGGAACGTCCGTCGTTTTTGTTATCGTTTCAGACCTTTTCTTCTTACTGCAAATACTATGATCATGCCTGCTGCCAATACGGTCAATATTATTGAGGTAATAAGCAGCGGGGTATTGGTATAAAAGAGCACCCACTTGCTGGTAGTTACAATTATATCGCTGTATTCCGATTTGCTGCTGTTTCCTGCGGCATCAGTATATCTGATAATTACAGAATCATATTTATCCGCTTCAAGTTCAAATTCAAAGCTCTTATTCTCTTTTGTCAATACCTGAATATCTTCATATGAATAGTCTTTTATTTTTTCATTATTGACTAAGACCTCAACAGAATCAAGTTTTATATTATCGGTTACATCAAATTTGACCTCTTTTACGGGAGTATTGTATACCTCCTTGCTGGAAAGATCCGCAGCATTGCATATCGGACTAGTATTATCCACCGCAAATGTAAGCTCCGCTCCGGAATTAACGCTTTCCGATAAATTCTGAGCCTTATCAACGGAAGAAACCGAGAGCCTGTAAACGCCGTCGCTTTCAAACAGCTTTTTATCAATAGTATACATATACTGATACCATTCTCCGTCAGAATTTATCTGTTCCCTTTTATAGCTGTCGGAAGTAAGTTCTATAGTCTGATCGTCCTTGTATACTACTACAGACGCAGCTTCCGGTTCTATAGGGTCGGGGTTTGTTTCTATAACCACAACGTCGCATGCCTGTTTCAGGTATTGATCTGTCATTTTTTCGGTTTCTTCGGTAAATTCAAAAACTGAACCCTGACGGTTTACTGAAAATTTCATCACTTCGGTTTTTTCTGTAAATTCAACTGTACTGTTATTTACAGCCGCCTTGGTGCATATATTCCCCGCCTTATCGTATATGCGGCATTTAAGCGAATACATACCGTCATTTTCCAAATTTTCTATAACGTATTTTTTGCCGTGCTCAATAGAAGTGATATTATTGATCTCAGCCTCTTTTGTTTCATATCCGTTTTTAGACGAAGAAACATATTCCAGAATCACCTCCGCTTTATCAAAATTAATATCCGTCGTTTCGATCGTCAGGCCTATCGTTTCATCATTATTTGCTGAATTTGCGTCAATGCCTTTAATTTCAAGGGAAGGAGAGGTACTGTCTATATAAAAGCTTTGACTGTACTTTTCAGACAGAACGTTTCCTCCCATATCCTCTCCGCTTACGGCAACAGTATAATAGCCGTCATCTGAAAATTTAATAGTTGCAGTCCGAATATCTCCGCTGCTCTTCCACTCTGAAGCCTGCGGCGCTTTAACAGGTCTGCCGTCCAGTTCGGCGTCGACTGAGATAAGAAAACGTGAAGCGTCAAAATTATGCTCAATAACAGTTATTGTTGCGGTACGTCCTTTACTATAATATATTTTATTCTCGCAGCTGTTATTATCATAAGCGACCGTAGCTTCAGGAGCCGTTGTATCAATAGTAAATTCACTCGGGCTGACTGAGCTGCCGTAGCTTACGCTTTTAGTATTCTTATTTCCCGCCATATCGGTATATTCTATATCAAACCTATAATCTCCGTCCTCTGAGAAAACGATCTCTGCCGTATGAACAGATCTATCCGGATCGGACGGATTTTCCGTACTGCTCCAGCTTTTGATCTTCGGTACAGAACCGTCGGTATTGCTTATTGCTGCTTTTACACCGTCCTCGCTGAAATTGCGTTCTGTAATACGGATGACCGCAGTTCTGGGCGAGTTAAATATCTTCCTGTTTTTGCTGTCGGGAGAGTTATTGTCAAAGCTTACCTCTATTTCAGGCGGTGTAATATCAATCTTTAAAGCAGCTGATTTTTTGGACGAATTTCCGCAGTTATCGGTTACCGTTACCTCTACAGTTACATTATTGCTGTTATTAAGATCTGCGTCAACTACCAGAGTTCCGTTCCATTTCTGCACCAGATCGGATTTCAGCGAACTCGTTTTGCTGTATTTAAACAGTTCGCCGCTCTGTGTTACCTGTCCGTCCTTCAGCACCCTGTAGCTTACAGAATTTAAACCTGAATATACATTGCCGGCTTGCGGAATATCTGCGGCTTCTATATTTACAGTTACATTACTGCTGTAAAAGCCGTTTATCGGCTGCTCCGGAGAAACAGTGACCCCGGGGGCGCATTTTTCAACGGAAGGCGCTGTTCCGTCAATAATAAACCCGTCTGAATTGATATATATAACATTTCCTGCGTAGTCAGTTATTCTGGAATATACTATGCCCTGAACGCCGCTTCCTGTATCGAACAATACATAAGAATTATCGGAATATATCCATAAATCAGACGATTTCAGATAGTCTATGCTTTTTTCGCTGTCGCATATCATATACTCCACAGAGTATATTCCGCTCAGCTCATCATGAGCTTCTATTGAGGAGACCTGCGATATATTCTGAAACAGATCAAACTTTAAGTTATCAAAAAAGCTGTTCCAGAGCTTGCCGCTCAAAGAAGCATTCCAACTTCCTACCGTTATTATACCCGACGGCAGCTGTTTATCAACTGTAAATTCATACGGCGCCGCCGACGAATAAGTATTTATCTTTCCCTTATTTCCCGCAAGATCCTTATATTCTATCCCGAACCTATAGTTTCTGTCCTCGTCAAATGAGATAACTGCGGTATACTTTCCGCCGCTGAACTTCCACGAATCAGCTGAAGGAGCTTCATAACCGAAACCTGAGAAAACAATATCCTCAGCGTTAAAATTATCCTCCTTAACAGTAATAGTCAGCTTGCGATCCTTGTTAAAAAACCTGCCGTTTGCCGCATTGTTATTGTCAAAGGATATTCCTATTTCCGGAGCGGTTTTATCAACTGTAAATTCATCTATCGATACCATTTCTCTGTTAAGCGCTGTATCGGCAGTACTTGCTTCAACTATATATTTACCGTCCGATGAAAACGTTATGCTGCCGTAATGAGTATTTCCGTCGGAGTATATATTTTCAAGCTCCGAATATTTTACCACTCTGGTATTGGTTTTTCCTCTGACCGTTTCTGTTACCTTTACAAACGTTTTAGAGGGTTCAAAGTTTGTTTCCGTAAAGGCAATTTGTACCGTTTGATCTTTATTATAAAACCTTTTATTTACGCTGTCGGTGTTTTTTAAACTTATGTTTATCTCCGGCTTAATAGTATCAAGGATAACGGTCTCTGTTTTTCCGTCAGAATTCTGTAAATATAAAGGCGCTGAAAAATTTCCCGCGTTATCCTCCGCCGTTATTTTTATCGTTCCCCTAAACTGATTCAGCTTGTCAAGCTCTTCCTCAGGCAGATTAAACCAGCTGCCGAAAACACCGTTCTTATCTGAATTATTTACTAAAGTCCCGCTGTATTTGCCACTAAAAGATTCGTACCCTGATTCGGGAGTACACTCATATTTTATGCTTTTTACCCCTGAAAGAGAGTCAAGCGCTGAAACGTTTACGATTACTGAGTTTTTATAAACTACTGAGCTTATAAGCTTTACTATCCAATTATCGGACAAGGCTATTTTAAGTTCAGAGGGACCTGATCTGTCAATAATACAGTCGTAATGCTCCTGCGACTTATGTTCTAAAATATCGGCGGCAGTTACCTTGATCTTATAAATATCTTCCGCTGTCAGCCTTATAACGGTTTTCAGTCCACCGCCGTTATCGGTCCATTCAATATCGGGAGCATACTGATTTTTTCCCGATACCTCTACGTCTATATTATCGGCGGTTATATTTTGATCCTTAATGTTTATAACCAGATCAAAGCTGTCCTTGAAAATATTATCTGAACCGCCGGACTGCGGATAAATCTGAATTTCAGGAGCTGATGTATCAGCAATTAATTTTGTATTCTCTGTTTTTGAATATCCGCACATATCCTTACAGTAAACGCTGATCTCATTCAGCCCCTCCTCTGCAGGTATCGTTAAAACAGTTCTGCCGCCTTCGCTGCTGTCAACGGAATATTCAACACTTTTTCCGTTGACTGTAACGCTAAGTGCGTCAAGGTTCAGATTAGATTCGGTTATTACCGCCGTTACCGAGCTATTGTCAGTACAGTAAATTCCCTCGTCAGACTTTTTCATATCGGAATAATCAAAGTTAATTACGGGAGCAGTTTTATCTATTACAGCTGTTATAGTTTGGTCACCTGAAGAGTTTCCCGCTTCATCGGTATAGCTGGCGGTTATATTATATCTGCCTTCTTCAGACAAACTAATCTTCTTTTCGCAATTACCGTTATTCTCTACCGACTTCTCAGAAGAGTTTATGGTTATTTTAAGGTTTTTATCTGAATAATCATTATCGTATACTATTACCGATATTTCCGTGTCATGATCAAAATAAAGCGTTCCGTCCGATCCCGCAGTAATATTCTCACATTTGATTTCAACTACAGGTTTTATCTTGTCGATTTTAATTTCGTTCAATTGAATAAGATTTGTTTTTGCTTCTCCGTTTTCATCACACAGCATCAGTTCAACCTTTGCGGTTTCTGTAATAACCAGCTTTTTCAACACCTCGCCGTTACAGTAAATATATCTTCCATCCGCCGCTTCTATAGTAACGTCGCTTTTATAAACCGTTCTTCCGTATTCACGCTCTCCGTCTATTATAATATCGTTTTCAGTCGCGGTATTAGACACTGTAAAAGCCTTTTTACATTCAGCTTCCGAGCTTTCTGCCATTATTTCAAAGGTATATCCGTCGCCCATATAAGAGGGGATAACAAGCTTACCACCGTCAAGCTGAGTTTCCTTTCCATCGCAGAGCAGTGTATATTTTATATCGTCCTTAGCGTCCTCAGGCGCAAAATCCGATGAAAAAGTTACTGTACTGCCGGGCCTCAGCGCTCCGTCAGCTTTTATATCCGATATACTTTCTATAGTAATAACCTCAAACTCTGCGCTGACATTGCAGTCTTGAGTAATATTCTTCAGTTCATATGTATAAACACGTCCGTTAGATGTCATATCCTGCGTAATTTCAGTATCGTTTACCCTAACGCCTTTTACCCTGTAATACTTATCGGGAGTAACGGTTATAACCGAACTGCCGTTATAATCAACTTCTGACGGCGTTATTTCAACAGTTCCTCCGCTGCATTCCTCGGAGGTTATTTTCTTTTTGGTAATACGTTTTTGATATTCCTGTTCATCTATCAGCTCAAAACTGTTTCCCTGTGATTCCTCGTCAAAAACAGCATAGAATGAAAAGCTGAATTTATCATATATATTTCCCGAAATATCATAGCAGTCAGAAACCTCTGAATCAAACTTTATATATTCACAGCCGTTGGTATAGCTATGCTCAAATTCGGTATTGCAGTTAAGAGAAACCGAAACGCTTTCCTCAGAAACATAATATTCTGTTTTCCATGCGTCATTGTTTGCTTCCGCTGCAACGGATATATGATTTTGTATATTATCTGCGTACGGATCTCCGAGCCCCCTGCTGAAATTAAAAACGATACTGCAATTTTCCGAAATATATGCAGATATAGCGGCGCTTTCTCCAACGGCAGTCAATGCTCCCCAATTCAGTGAAGCTGCCGCAGTTGCAGCCGCTATTGCCGCTGAAAGTATCCTTCTTGTTTTATTTATTATTCCTGCGTTCATTTTACGTCTTCCTCCGTTTTATTCAGTTATCCGATGCCCTAAATCATATCGCCGTTCCCTCGGTCATCAGTATATCGACATCTATAGTATAATTTATATGCTCAGGTTCTCCGTATTCGGATAACTGCTCCAATATAACAGTTTCATCTGTCTGAAACCCGGACAGCATATCCGTTTTTCCGTATTCCAGAAGCGCCGTATCACTTTTAGAGCTGTTACGAGCATTTGCGGCAGACGGCGCCGGTATCTTCTTATCTTCTCCGGCGTTTTTTCTTCTTATCTGTTCTACGGCCTTTTTCTGCGCCCTTCCCGACAGTTCATTTATTATGTTTTTAATTCCAAACGCAAAAAATAATGCTATTCCGGTTATAAGAAAACAAATACTCAGCGCATAACCGATATATGATAAAATCTTCAGTGTTTCAGCGCTCATAACGCCGCCATGCTTTTGGTCCGATAACAAAGCATGGACTCCCCCCTTTTTATTAATTGTTATTTAATCCGTCAAGCTGTTACGATCCAGCGCCGCCATATACAGCTTCGGCATATCTTACCGTTCCGTCTATTCTATCAGTAACCGATTCCTTTATATCCTTAGTTATATCCGTTGTTACTGATATCTCGTTCAGCCTGCTTTTTATGTAATCAAGCATTTCGGCGATCTCTTTATAGGTCACTCCGTCGGATTTGAATTTTACAGCGTACTGCTCGATCGAACTTTGTATAAGCTCGTACAATTCAAGCTCTACTATTTCTCCCTCGTTTTTTTGACTGACCATATCAACAAGTCCCGAATAATTATCAAACAGCTCACGGTATATGCCGCTGTCGCTGGCTTCGGCGGTATTCATAACTATATCCCTGTAAAACAAACCTATATCCCTGTATATTACAGCCATGCTGCTATGTGCAAAGGAATCGTCAGCTGAAGATAACGCCAAGTCAAACCATTTTATTGCCGATTTCATTCTTATTGCTTTATTATCCGAAAGACTGTCCTTTGACGGATCAGACCCATATTCGTAGTAGTACCAGTAAAGCTTTCCAATTTCAAAACAAACGTCAGCATAGCTTTTGTTATTTTCTTTTAAACCGTCCTCATTTTTAACAATAGCTTCCTGAAGCACTGTTTCCTCTTCAAGCGAAAAAACGCCGTCGCTTTTCATAGAATTTATCAAGCCTATATATGCGTCCGCTTTATCAGGTCTGAGCGAAACGGCTTTTATATAGCAATCGTTTCTGAGCGCTGTTTCATTCGTTTTCTCAGCTGTTTCAAGCAAGGCGGAATAATTATCATTGATCTTTGCTGACGATGCCTTTCCCAAAACTATTCCTGACGTCAGAAATAAAACAGACGCAGACGCAGCACAGCAGAATACCGCAAGCTTTTTCTTTAAGGATTTTCTGTACATATCGTCGATTTTGTCATAGTTGTTCAGATCATACATCAGCTCTTCGCAGGACTGATAGCGGTCGTTCGGATCCTGCTGCGTACACTTTAAGATTATTTTTTCAAGTCCTGACGAAAGTCTGGGATCAATATCTCTTATAGGCAGTATTTTATACGGCGGGTCGCAGGGACTTGTTCCTGTTATGAGATGATACATTGTAGCGCCGAGTCCGTAGATATCCGTTCTGGCGTCGGTCTGCCCGTGACCGCCGAACTGCTCGGGAGCGGCATATCCGATAGTTCCCAGACAAACGGTATCAGCAATATTCCGTTCCTTGAACTCCCTTGCCGTTCCGAAATCAATAAGCATTATCCTGCCGTCAGGTCTGAGCATAATATTTCCCGGCTTTAGGTCACGGTATATGATCGCAGGCTCTCTCGAATGAAGATACCCCATAACATCGCATAGCTGCTTTGACCATTCGATCACATCTTCCTGACGCTGCGGCCCGTTATTTTCAACATAATCAAGCAGCGGCTTTCCTTCAATATAATCCATTACGATCAAGAAGGTATCGTCGGAATCAATCACGTCAATTATACTCGGCAGGTTAGGATGATTAAGCTTTTTCAGAAGATCAGTTTCAACTATAAGCCCCTGCTTTACTACCTCATAATCCTTTACCCCGTCTTTTCTTACCTCTTTTATTGCCCACTGTTTATTTGCTTTTTCATTCATAGCAAGATAAACTACACTCATTCCGCCCTGTCCGATTTTATTCAGGACCTTATACTTTCCGTCAATTACTGAGCCGATCTCAAGCATTTATATCCACCCTAACAGCATTTTACAGCCGCAACTGAAATATTGTCTTCTTCGCCGCGCTGAATATTTAAATTTATAAGCCTGCGTGAAACATTGTCCAAAGCTTCGCACGATCTTATTCCTTCCGGAGCATACGCCTTAAATATCTCGTCCTCTCCAAGCGTATGCCTGAAGCCGTCGCTGCATATCAGATATACCGTATCCTTTTTAGGCGCTGAGCAGACAAATTGAGGGGTTACTATACTTGAAGCGCCTATGCATTGGAGCAGTACGTTTCTTCTTCCGTCTGCCGCCGCCTGCTGAGGAGTCATTCTTCCTTCCCTGATCTCTCTGGCAACAAAGGTCTGATCTTCAGTCAGTCGCACAATACTCTCCCCGACCTCATATGCCCTTGTATCTCCTACATGGCCGACTATATAAAATCCCGGTGTGATAAGCATTACGGTACAGGTAGTTCCAAGCTTGATACCTCGGCTTTTTCCGTAATTTATAAGCCTTGTATTATTTTCTTCGATTATATTCCTCCACTGCTCGGAGATCCTGTCCGTTTGCATATTTATAGCTCCGCCTGAAATATAATTTCCGAACCAGGCGTCAAATGCTTTAATAACAGTTGCACTTGCCTTTTCGCCGCAGGAAAGCCCGCCCATTCCATCACATACCGACAGTATAGTAAATCTTCCTTTATCCGTAAGCGCAGACTTTATAAGCAGTCCGTCCTGATTGGTCGTCTTTTTTGTTCCTATATCGGTTTGTGCAGAATATAGGATATTCATATCCAGAAGCACCTCTTTTACCCCTTAATAAAACCTGAACTCAAACTCCTCATTTGCAAATCTGATCTTATAGCCCTGCTCAAGCCTGATCTCCTCATTGCTGTTTATCATATTCCCGTTAACAAATGTATGATTTGTAGAGTTGGTATCTACTATATAATAATCGTCGCCCCTCCTGATTATATTGGCGTGGCTTCTGCTTATCGCCGTATTATCGCTGATACAGTAATCAACAAAGCTAGGCTCTTTCCCTATTCTGAATACAGGCTTGTCCAATGAAACAGAAGTATTTGTTTTAAGCCTGTAAAGCGTCGGTACTGCATTAGGACTCAGCATTTCCTTTGAGAGGACCGTTGTATTCATATTTGCCGCCGGCTGAGAAGAAAGTGCTTCTATAGGAATATAGGAAGGTGCAGCTGCACTTTGCTGAGAAGGCGCAGTCTTAGCAAAGTCTGTAAATCCGCTGCTGACGGATTTAACCTCAGAGCTGCTATGAGCAGCAGCTGACGGCGCTGTTTGCTTTATCTCCGCTCCGGGAATAGCCATTGACGGAGCATCGGAGGCCTTTGCTTTCTTTTCCTTCTTATCATTCTTATTTTTATTAAAACCAAAGCTGAATGATTTTTTCTTTTTTAAAGAGCGGCCGTCTTCTGCCGACGAGGCCTGAGGTATATTCTGATGACTGAAATTAATCGGCACAACAGCCGCTTCTGTCTTAAGATCACGATTTATAACCGGCGCACTAACTTGAACTGCTTGGTTAATCTTTGGATCTACTGCAGACTGATTTATAATTTCAGGACGCACATATTCAGCAGGTCCTTCTTCTTTAAGCATTTTATCCGCAAAATCGCGTATGCTCTTTAAAGTACAGCTTTGATCGGTATTTAAAAAAGTGATTATCTTTGCGATATAATCACAGTTTTCGCTTTGGTCAAACTGTGAGCAGAATAAAATATTTTTAAAAAAATCCTTATAGTTCAGCTCTGCTTTTTCCGTCAGAAAAGGAACGCATACCAAGAATGCCTTAGAGGTACTTACATCAATATAAATATATTCGGTATTCAATACAAAAGATGAAAGCTCAAGCATATAATCGTCGCAGTTCATCAGCGCGCCGCAGATCCCGGACATTACCGTAAGAAACTTCTTCTTAGTTATCACTCCGTCAAAAAACATCTTCATGCTTACCTTTGCAGTAATATTGTATTTAACAAACCTGTCGCTGTTGTTCTGCATAAATATCAGCGGAAGTACCCCGGGTATAGTATTATTTGTTATCATCCCCAACGCAACGGTATCTATAGTTTCCGTTTCATCAGCCTGATAAACAAGATAATTTGACGTATTTCCGTTTTCGTATGTCCAAGTTCCCATAATTTAACCTCACGATCATTTATTTTCTGCTTCTTTTGAAAGCATAACAAACTCTATTGCTTTACAGCTGTCGTTGTCAGACGTTACTATAGCCTTTCCGCTGTTCATTACATATCCGGCAGAGTTAAAAGCAAACTCTGTGCCCTGCTTATTATCCAATGAAATATATCCCCATCCGGATTCCTTCTGTACCGCCGCAAAGCCGTTTGAAAATGACCTTGCTCCGTTATACTGAAAATCTATCGTTATTTCGCCTTCATTTGAAACATAGCCCCATTTACCGTCACGGCAGACTGCCGAAGGCATATCCGATACAAACATATCCGCATTTTCAAAGTCTTCGTTTCCGACCATATCCCCCGACTTATCATACAGATTATATTTTCCGTCCTTTGAAGCGAAATACAATCCGTTATAAGAGCAAACTCCGTACTCATTTATTATCACATCATCATAAATAAAATCCGTAACCTGTTTCAGATCGTCATCTATAACTGCCCATTTTCCGTCTTTTTTTACGGGAGCGATCCCGCTTTCAAATGCCCCTGCATAATCGTAATCAAAATTAAATTCCTCAAAATCTTCATTAACATATCCGTAGCTTCCGTCCCTGAGAGCAGGGGCATAACCGCCGCTTATCAAGCCGAGATACTGATAGGAATTATCGGGAACAAGCTTTCTGTTGCCGTTTATATCTATATAATACCACTCACCGCAGTCGCAAACGGGTATGACTTCCTTTTCACTGCTGTAGGCTCCTATTTCATCGTATTTATACTTGATCTTTTTCTTTAAATTGCTGCTGCTCATACCCCAGCCCTTTTTGCTCATAACAGGCACATATCCGTTATACTCAGTTTTAAAGGCGCTAAGGTCAACATATATTTCGCTGTACTGAACGCTTAATTCATCATAAAGAGCATTAATATTTCCCCCTGCCTTGTTTTTCCTTGCTTCAAGAACAATATCCGCCGCATCATCGTAATTTTCAAGACTCATATAATAATCCGCAAATTTTATGTATATGCTTTCATTTTTCGGATCGGCATTTTTTGCCCTTTCGTATATTTCCTCCAAGCCCTTTTCATCATTCAGGTTTTTATATGAATCAAATATTTTAAGCATTATATCATAATTATCCGGATCCATTTCCAACGCCTTATTATACTGCTCAACGGCGTCTATATAAATACCCTTTTCCGCCAATGCATCCGCATCTGATATACACTGAGCATATTCAATCTGCGACTGCTTTTTATTATTGAATACGGAATACCACGTCAGCGCCGTAAATATTATCATAACGATCAAAACCAGTCTGGCATTATTCATATTGATCCCCTCAGCCTTCCAATCCTACAAAATAAACTAGTATAAAATATGTCATCATTCCAAGAAAAACAAAAGGCGCCATCGGTATGCTGTCCTTAGCCTTGTATTTTTTTGAGAGCATTAAAATTATTCCTGCCAGCGCAGCATAAATAAAAGAAAACATCATTACCGAAAGAACATTGGTCCTTCCTGTATAAAAGCCGATAAGCGCAAACAGCTTTACATCTCCGCCGCCCATTTGATTGCGCGAGATCAAAAGCATTACCACAGCTACAAAAACTGAGATCGCCAAGCTACGATGACTGGAACGATAAGCCGCATACTAAGATACAATATCCGTGGGACGACGCTAACTATTATCATCAGGGGGCGCTGTTCCGTGACGAGCAGTACGTTTATCTGCACGTCAGAATGAGCGAAAGAAGCTATACGCAGTTCAACGGATATAATTACTGCTTTACCGCAGACGGAAAGGAGACCTATGTTGCGGTAGTTCCTCCCGAGGGGGAGCAGATCGGAGAAGGAAACAATACTGTAGTTGTAAGGGCACAGAACGGCTATTCTCTTATTGACGGCGCCGAGGGCGTTGTAACCAGAAAGCAGGGAGAGCCTGACGAATGGGAACTGAGGATACCGCTGTCGTTCTTATCGGATCAGCCTGAACTTATAAAGGAAATAACCTTTCATTCGTCAAATCTGGGACCACAGAATATAATCGCTACGGGAACTCCGACGCTTCCGTTTCTTGTCGCCGGAACAGGAGCAGCTATAGCTGTCGGAGGATTTCTGCACAGCAAGAGGAAGAAGGATAAATGAATATTGTAACGGCAGTATGCCTTATTATATGGATATATCTGCTTACAGTGCTTCATCGTGCAAGGCTTCCGTTTTTTAAATTTCTGGTCGGAAGTGTAGGACTGTTTATATTCATGATGATAATTCTCCAGCCTGTAGTTACCGTTCCGCTGTCCAGGCTCGTAGCTGCAGGAGCAGGCGTGATAGGAGATCTGACCGGAATTTTCAGATCGTATTATCAGTATTCTCTTATATTTATAGAAAGCGGACAAAGCGCGATCTCCATGTATATCGACTATGAATGTTCCGGGGTAATAGAGATATTTGCACTTACCGCGCTTATATGGTTCTTTCCGCTCTACAGTCTGCCAGAACGGGCGGCGGTGAATATAATCGGAATTATCTGGATATATGCTGCAAATATCCTGCGGCTGCTTGTGATCTGTCTGCTTGTCCATTTTTTCGGGGACGATATTTATTACTTCGCTCATGCGATCTTCGGAAGAATTATATTTTACGGACTTTCTGTAGTTTTGTATTTCAATATATTTACAAAGTCGCAGATAATACGTCAGAAGGTGGGAAGATTCAGCTATGACTCAGATTCTTAACAGCTTCGCTCAGCATATGATCTTCTGGGCGGCATGGATAATCATACCCCTGGTCATAGAAATAATTCCTGCGCTGGGCGGATTTATAATATTAATAAAGAAGCGGCTTTTCTCCAAGTCGGAGGAGAAGCTTGAGATCTACCCTGAAATTACGCTGATAATACCTGTATATAACTCTGCGGATACTTTGGAGGGCTGTCTTGAGTCGGTTTTTAATTCAGATTATCCTAAGGCTAAAATAGATATAATGCTTGTAAATAATATGAGCAGAGATAACAGCTTTGAGGTTTTCTGCCGTTGTCAGGAAAAATTCCCCGAGCTTTCAATGCAGTGGCTCAACGCAAGGCAGGGAAAATCAAAAGCGCTTAATCTTGCGCTTTTCAACAGCAGAGGCAAATATATAATTCATATCGACAGCGACGGAAAGCTTGTATCCTCCGCCCTGAAGAATATGGCGGAAAAGTTTGAGCGTAATCCGAATATACACTGTCTGACCGGAGTGGTTCTGACCGATCCTCAGCAGATCGAGCAGACGGAAAGCTTTCCTATGAGGCTTTTCCGCAGGTGCGAATTTCTGGAATACTGTCAGGCGTTTCTGGCGGGACGGAATTTTGAGTCTGAGCTTGACAGCATATATACGCTTTCGGGAGCTTTTTCAGCTTTCAGAAAGTCGGTTATCCTTAAAACAAGGCTTTATAATACCGATACCGTATGCGAGGATACGCACGTTACCTTTCAGGTAAGGAAGCTGCTGAAAAAGAGCGTTCATTTATGTGAGGACGCACTGTTTTTTGTAGACCCTATTGAAAATACGGGAAAGCTTTATACTCAGCGTCAGCGCTGGCAGGTAGGAGAGCTGGAGGTATCGCATATGTTTCTGAAAAAGGAGATGCGCTCCAACGGCTTTTTCTCAAACTTTCTTATAAGGACGCTTATTTTTGACCACACGTTTGCGTTTCCGAGAATGATCTGGTACTTTGCGCTTATATGCCTTGCAATGCTCAATTATCCGTTTTCGCTGATAGTAGGCTCGGTACTGGTGCTTTATCTGCTGTATGTTATTTCAGGCGCGCTTTTTTACCTTAATATAATCAGCTATCTGAAAAAATTCACTTCAATAAGGCGGTATTATATCAGGAAAATATATTTGCTTCCGCTTATGCCGCTGTATAACTTCTATATATTCTGGATTAGGTTTGCGGGGATCATAAACAGCATTACGCTTCGCAGCGGCTGGAAAACCTCGTCGTTTCTCGAGGAAAGACAGCGTTTCTGCAAAGTCATTAGGAACGACTTCGCGCCTATATCAAGGCTTGTTTCAAGACTGAAAAGACTTGTCAATACTGATGGACAGAAGTAAAATTATCTGAGAGGAGGCGCCGTTTTCGCTATGAAAAGATATAGTATAAAAAAGGATAAAAGAATTATTTTCGTTCTGACGGCGGCGGTAATTTCCATCGTATTGACTGCTTTTGTTATGACCTTTTTCAGGCGTCAGGAAAGCAGTCTGAGGGAAAATATCCTGAGCATGAACAGCGATATGCAGCAAAGCCAGATAAGCGCGGCGCTTGCAAGCGGCTATAACAGTGCAGAGGAGCTGAAGAACAGTCTGCTGAAGCTTGATGAAAGCAGCTCATATTGGTTCGTGTATTCGTCAGACGGCGCAGTGTTTGAAAAAAATGAGGAGCAGACTCAGGCTTTAAAGGGCATGACTTTGGAGAATATTCGGGAGTATTACGAAAGAAAAGGCGGAGAGGGACTTGACGGTCTGTTTTCATATATAGACGGCGGCAAAAGCTTTTCGGCTGTTGTCGTAAAGGATAAGCAGACGGGCGCTGAGCTTATCTCAGCACAGTTCGTTACCATAGGAGGTCAGACTTACTGCGCAGGAAGGTCGGTAAAATGCTCTTACATATATTCGTCTGCAAGGATAAGCGAGCATATTCTTAGGCTCAGGATAGTTTCGGGGGCGGTATGCGCAGTAATTATTGTTCTTTCAGTTTTATCTGCGGCGGTAATTTGCAGGAAAAGCGAGCGGATCGCTGCGCTTAAAGCCGAAGGTGAAGAAAAGAGCAGAAAGATCCAGCAGCTCTGCGACAGAGAAGCCTGGGACGGGGAGGAGCAGACTGACGCTCTTACTGGATTGTTCAGCCGCAGCTTCTTTGACGCAATAATAAAAAAGCTTTCGGAGCGCAGGGCAGAAAATGTAAGGTTCGTGCTGCTAAGAATAACTGATCTTTACGGTATATGCTATCTAAAGGGCCATGAAGCCGCAGACGGTATTGCTGCCGCAGCCGCACGGGAGTTTTCCGATTGCTACAAGGACTGCGCCTGTGCAAGGCTTTCATATGATACGTTCGCCGCTGTTCTGGCAGGGGGACATTCAGAGGATAAGACTTCAGAGCTTGAAAAAATGCTGAGAAGAAACTGTTCGGAAGCTGAGTTCTCTGTAAAAATATCAGACAGCGGAAAATCGGCTGAAGTATTGGCGAAGGCGCTTTCGGAGCTTAACGGTCATACAGGTGCAAATAAGAAAGGCAGGGCTGTAAGTGAGGTTTTGTGAATATAAGTTCAAGTTTTATATAAATGCCAATCACGCTATTTATATAGACGGGGTACTGGGTGAAAATCATCCTCATACCTGGGAGATAACGCTTGAAACTATAAAAATACGGAATGATTTTGTTCAGTTCGACGCAATTGAAAAAAAGGCAGAGGACTTTCTGGCACGTTTTCAGGACTGCGATATGAACAAGACCGAGCCGTTTGACACTATTAATCCTACGGTTGAAAATATAGCGGAGTATTTAAAGGACGAATTAAGCAGGATACTATGGGATAACGGCTGGCTTCTTTCAGTTATAGAGGTTGCCGAAACTCCGTCGAGATCTTATATAATAGACGTTTCCGACGACGCTGAACTTTTTAAGGAGCAGGCGGCAAAGGACGAAGCCGGCAGGGCGTATGCGTCTATTGACGAGGCGGCGGAGCAGAGAGTAGAGGAAATTCTCCGAGCCGCAGAGAAAAGCGAATAAATTAAAAAACGGCGTTTCTGTTTCAAGAAACGCCGTTTTTTGTATGCTATTATTTTAATCGTCCAGCGTATATCCGAAGCCGAGGATCTGCATATTGTTTTCCTCTGCCCCCTCAGCCATAGATATCTCAATTTCGTATTCGGTATTCTCAGGCTGCATTCCGATATTTATGATCTGGGGATTGCCCCAGCCGGACGGCGATACCGCCTCTATATCAAGCTCATCGTAAAGCTCGCCGCCGCAGGTTACTTTAACGTGAACGGGACCGAAGTTTCCCTGCTTCATCTCTTTATATATAAGATAAACAAACTTTCCTGTAAATTTAAATTTCAGCGGTTCGTTATTACCTCCGGGAACATATGACCAGCCGTTTGTAAAGCTTGCAGTATCAGTTCCTTCTTTCCAATCTCCCAGCGATTCCGGGGTAAGATTTGTGTTTTCGTAAAGGTGTGCTCCCAGCTGCCTTGGAGTATAAAGCGGCTCGGCAGGATAAACGTATTCCTCAGCCGGAATATCTGATACCGTATCAAAATAGTAGTCTATCATTTCAGCGACCAGCTTGTGTCCCTCTGTATTCGGGTGCGACTGATCGTCAGAGAAATCCTCCCACTTCATTTTATTATTTTCAAACATATAGCGCAAAGCATCGCAGTAGGATATCATAGGCAGGTCATAGTGTTCGCCGATAGCTTTCATGTAATCCTGTGCGGAATAATCCTCAGCAGTTACCGAGAACAGAAGAACCACCGCTACGTCCCTCTCCAGAAGCTCCCGAACGATACTTTCGTAGGAGTTTTGATGATCGGCGTCCGTTCCGTCGTTTACGGCAAACTCTATAAAGCAAATGTCCGGCTCGTACTGAAGAACGTCGCGTTCAAGACGAAGTATACCCAGCTTTGAGGGAGTTCCGCTCAAGCCTGCGTTGCAGTATTTTACATTGTCGCCTGTGCCGAATTTCTCAGAAAAATGGTCGTAAGTAAGCTTAGCATAGCAGGCGCTGTCGCCGGCGGTAAGACCCTCGGTAATAGAGCCGCCCAGATAAGCCACAGTTACGTCCTCGCCGGACTGCGCCTTTTTTATCTTTTCCTGCATTTTACCGGTATTGCCATAAGAGAACAATGCTTTTTTCAGCATTGCGTCGTGCCATTCCTCATCGGTTTCAGGTGTTTTCTCAGCGGCTGAATCAACTGACTGAGATACGTCGGAGCTGCCCGAAGCGGAGCTGTTCTCCTTGCCGCAGCCGGAAAGAAAGGTAAGTGAAAGTCCTAGTGCGGTCAGAAAGGCAGCAGCTTTTCTTAAATTCATACAAATGATCCTCCTAAATCGTTTTCGTACCTTATATACGCAAAAAAGCATGGACAAAGCCATACTTTCTGCAAAAAAACTGTAAACGGTTTCTTATTCCATACAGACAAAAAGTACGGTCAAAGCCGTACTTTTTGAAATATTTATCAGTTTACAACTGCCTTTTCTGTTTCCTTATCAAAGATATGAATCCTGTTAGGATCAATAGCAACCTGAATTTCGTCCTGAGGTCTTGCTGTAGAACGAGGCGAAACTCTTGCGGTAAGCGGAATACCTTCGCAGGTAAGGTACAGATAGGTTTCAGCACCCATCATTTCGGTTACGTCAACGGTTGTTTTGATAATTCCGGTCTTAGCTGTTGAAAGGAACATCTCTTCATCGTGGATACACTCCGGACGTACGCCGAGAACAACCTCCTGATCAACCAGCGGCTCCAGAACTTCAGGATCAGCCTTAGCTTCGGGAACTTCAACAGTGTATTTAACTCCGCGGGTAGTCTTTGTATCCTCAGAACCGAATTCAACTACATACTTGCCGTCGATCTTGAGCAGTTTAGCGTCGATAAAGTTCATCTGAGGCGAGCCGATAAAGCCTGCAACAAACTGGTTAACAGGATTGTTGTAAAGGTTGGTAGGCGTATCGATCTGCTGGATATAGCCGTCCTTCATAACAACGATTCTGTCGCCCATTGTCATAGCTTCTGTCTGGTCATGAGTTACATAGATAAATGTAGTACCCAGCTTATTATGAAGCTTTGAGATCTCGGTTCTCATCTGAGCACGGAGCTTAGCGTCAAGGTTTGACAGAGGCTCGTCAAGCAGGAATACCTGCGGTTCACGAACGATAGCTCTTCCCAGAGCAACACGCTGTCTCTGTCCGCCCGAAAGAGCCTTTGGCTTTCTGTCAAGAAGGTGAGATATGTCAAGTATTCTTGCAGCCTCTTCAACCTTTCTTGCGATCTCGTCCTTAGGAACCTTACGGAGCTTAAGACCGAAAGCCATATTCTCAAAAACGGTCATATGAGGATAGAGAGCGTAGTTCTGGAAAACCATTGCAATATCTCTGTCCTTAGGAGCGATATCGTTAACGAGTCTGTCGCCGATATAAAGCTCGCCTTCGCTGATCTCCTCGAGTCCGGCGATCATTCTAAGGGTCGTTGACTTACCGCATCCGGAAGGACCAACGAGAATAATAAACTCCTTGTCCTTGATTTCAATGTTGAAGTCGGAAACCGCAATGACACCGCCTGCATACTTCTTATAAATTTCTCTTAATGATACACTTGCCATCTTTATAAGGACCTCCCTATTTAAATTTTACTAATTACCATATTAGCTATACTAATATCATAACAAATTTTTCATATCCAGACAAGAGTTTTTTTCACTAAACTTTATTATAACTCTTTATAAATAATGACGAAAAATCAACAATGGTTTCCAATAAATGGAAACTAAAACGTTATCGTGCCAAAAGTTTTTCAACATCTTTGTGCAATATCTCCAAACACTCTCCAAGGGCTAAAGAGGGGTCAAGAGCAAGCGCTCCGATAGCTGTTCTTTTAAGAAAAACAACATTGTTTCCCAGACTGTGAAACATTCTTTTGACCTGGTGAAACTTTCCCTCATGAAGGATCAGGGTACATTCAAAGGCGTCATCGCTACCCGAAAATTCAGCGGGAAGGCATTTTTCATTTCCGTCTATAGTCATTCCAGCGGCAAATGCTTCCCTGTAGCTTTCCTCCCACGGTTTTTCAAGACGGACAAAATAGGTTTTCGGAACATGGCTTTTCGGTGAAAGCATTTTATGAGCAAGCTCTCCGTCGTCGGTAAGCAGTACAAAGCCCTCGGTATCTTTATCCAGACGCCCGGCAGGGAACATTCCGGTTCTGCGGTACTCCTCGGGGATTATTTCCAGAACTGTCTGAGATACGCCGTCCCTTGTGGAGCAGACTACTCCCTGCGGCTTATTGAGCATAATATACAGGTATTTCCGATAGCTTATTTTTTCTCCGTCCACATATATTTCTGCCCGGCTTTCGTCTATCTGAGTATCGGGCTTTTTTATTGCCCTTCCGTCTGCGGTAACTCTGCCCTTTCGGCACAGTTCTTTTACCGTACTGCGGGAAATATCAGGACGCTGGGAGGAAATAAATTTATCTATGCGCATAATATCTCCTTTCCCCTAATGCTTTTATACAAAGCTATTATAGCATACCTTCGCAAAAAAGTAAAGGGCGGATAATTTATATCCGCCCATGTAAATCAGCCTATTTCATTTCGGGGTTTTTCAGTCCCTGAATAAAACCGTCAAGCTCGGTGCAGCAGACATCTCCGCCTACAAGAACGCCGTCGCATATCATAAGATTGCATATCATGCAGTCCTTTTCCTCATGCCCCTTGTAATTCAAGACCTGATAGGTGTAAACTTCAACGGTCTTTCCCTTGTACTTTTCAAGATCGAAGCCCTGCTTTTTCTGCAATTCGTTATACTTTTTATATACGTCGTTGAATTCCTCAGGTATTGTTATTACTTTGCATTCGGTGTATTCCTCCGATACCTTCCAGCCCATTGATTTCATGAAGTCCTGCCGCTGAGCTTCGGTTTTCAGAGTATAGACCGTAGGCTTTCCCGCTTTTCCGATTATCATTGCTATAACCACGATAATACACAAAAGAATTGCCGCCGCACCGGCAAGCGCAGCTCCGGGCTTTTTAACTTTTACTGTTTTAACAAACATATATCTCCCTCATTTCCGGACGCTCGTCAGCCACGTCCTGTGTTTTGTAAATATATATGCCTGACGTTTTTGTTTAATTACAAAGAACAAGCTGCGGATAAAAATATTTTTATGCGGTATATTAGAAGTAATGATATTTAAGCGCCGAGGGAGGAAATAAAGTGAGCGTTTCAAGAAAGCCCAGAATAATCGCAATGGCGGTTCTGATTCTGGTTTCCGCAGCCGTCTGTGTAGCTGTGCTGTTCAACGTTCAGCTTTACGCTGTATACGCAATATGGAAAACGCCGAGGATAACGTCGGTAAGAGAAACGCTGTATGCTGTTAGGGGTAATATTTATGACAGGAACGGTGTGCTTCTTGCTGGTACGGACGAAAACGGAAAGAGATATTATCCCGAAAATACCGCCGTTCATATACTAGGAGCGCTGAATTCTTCGGGAGAGCCTCAGGGCGGCGCAGAGCTTGCCTTTAATTCTTATCTTCTGCCGCAGGAGGGCTATGCTGAGCTTGAATATACGACCTTAAAAGGAGTTACCTATCTTTCAAATGAAAATATAGTTCCTGCTCAGAACGGCAGGGACATATATCTTACAATAGATTCAAGAGTTCAGCTTAAAGCGGAAGAGCTGCTTAAAAATGCAATGAACGAATATCAAAACGGCGTTTCCTACGGTGACTGGGCGCCGCCCTCCGGTTCGGGAGGAGCGATAACTGTTCTGGATACGGAAACGGGGGAGGTGCTTGCAATGGCGTCTGCTCCTGATTTTGAGCTTGCGGATTTTTCCGAAAATTACGATGAAATAATAAAAAACGATAATTCTCCGCTGCTCAACAGAGCGTCTCAGGGGCTTTATCGTCCCGGCTCGACGCTTAAAACGTGTACTGCGATCGCCGCGCTGTCTGAAGGCGTGATCTCGCCCTACAGCTATTTTTTCTGCAAGGGCAGCTACGATCTGTCCGGAATGGAGTTTTCCTGTATGAACGAGCATAGGTTCGTTACAGTAAAAAAAGCTCTTGAGGTAAGCTGTAATATTTTCTTTTATAAAACGTCGCAGCTGCTGGGCATTGATGATCTTGTAAGCTACGAAAAGGGTTTCGGGCTGGGTGAAAGCCCTGATTTTGCACTTCCGGCATACGGAGGACGTCTTGCGTCGCCGGAGCTTTTTGAAAGCATGGGAGAGGTCTGGACTGAGGGTCAGCTGCTTCAGGCTGCTATCGGTCAGTCTGAGACCGCCTGTACTCCGCTTCAGATGGCTCTTATGGCGGAGCAGATCGCAAACAAGGGGGTAAGATATGCTCCCAATATCGTACTAAAGATTACGGACGGAAATTCAGATGACGTTTATAAGCCGGGAACAAGGATAAGCGCCGCTGCTCAGGACAAGAACAAGGCGTATGAGATTTGTACAGAGGGCATGACTGAGTCTACAAAGTATACCTACGGTCAGTATTCGCTGTCGCAGCTTGATGAACCGGCGGCGATAAAAACAGGAACTCCTCAGTCTCCGCGCGGCTATGACAGTGCAGTAATAGGATTTTATCCAGCAAACGATCCTAAGATAGCGTTTTCGGTAATGCTTGAGGGAGGCGCAAACGCTAAAAATACCGTCGGCTTCCTGATAACGGCTGCAATGGACAGGGAGACGCAGTATTAGCAATTGAATCCGAAAATACGCCGAAGACCCGATACGGAAAATAAGTCTTCCGAAAAATAATACTCAAACGTTTTCGGAGATTTGATTTTAATCAAATGAACATTGTGCAATATAGCTAATAATCATGTAAAAAATTAATGTGAATTAACGATTTTATACTTTTTTGCAATTTAAGCTTTGACAATTTCAAATTCTGTGGTAAAATAAATAGTAGGTAACATCGGTTAGGGTCTTACCGTTTGACTGGTATTTTTTGTATTTTAACGGCTTCCCCCCGATGCTGATATGATATTTCATTCTGCGTTAAGGCGCAGTTCTGATAAACGAAAGGAGCAATAGGAATTATGTCAAAGATTATTGCAGTTACTTCGGGTAAGGGAGGAACGGGAAAATCCTCAATAAGCGCCTGTCTCGGCTACGCTCTTGCAAAGCAGGGAAACAGAACGCTTATAATAGAGCTTGACTTTGGATTAAGGTGTATGGATATTATGCTCGGTATGCAGGGAAATATTACCTATGACCTAGGAGATGTTCTTGAGGGTACCTGCGACGTTTACAAGGCTACAACCACCGTAAAGCTTGCTTCAAATCTAAGCGTTCTGTGTGCGCCGTCCGACCCGTTCGTTCAGCTCAAGGCGGAGGACATTGAAAAGATAACGTCTGAAATGAGAAAATATTTTGAATACATAATTATAGATACTTCTGCCGGTATCAACGGTTCGGTTTTTGATATTGTAACCAATTCCGATCTTATTCTTATAGTTACAACTCCGGATCCGGTATGCGTACGCGACGCAAGAATGATGTCTGACGAGTTTTATAAGAGGGGAAATCAGAAGCAGCGGCTTATAATCAATAAGGCGAGCAAGAGGATATTCGAGTTTGAGGAAATGGACGATCTTGACGCTATTATTGACACTGTAGGGGTTCAGCTGCTCGGAGTTATTCCTGAGGACAGCGCTATACCGCTTGCTACAGGAAAGGGCGCACCTCTTTCGTCAAGCTCTATGGGATTCCTTGCGTTTTCCGCTATTTCCAGGAGGATCAAGGGAGAGCATATTCCTATATCTATAAAGATCTGATAATATAAGGCATTTTCAGGAATTTAAAATTAACGACTTAATTGAATTGGGGGGACTTATATTGAATATTGCACTTATCGCTCACGATTCCAAAAAGGAGCTGATGGTACAGTTCTGTATAGCTTACTGCGGAATACTGAGCAGACATAATCTCTGCGCTACCGGAACTACGGCGAAGGTAGTCGGCGAGGCGACCGGACTTAAAATACAGCGCTACCTAAGCGGCTCGCAGGGCGGAGATCAGCAGATAGGAGCAAGAATTTCATGCAACGAGATCGACATACTTCTGTTTTTCAGAGATCCTCTTTCACCGAAGCCGCACGAGCCTAATGAATTTAATCTGCTCAGGCTATGTGACGTTCACAATATTCCGGTAGCTACTAACATTGCAACTGCCGAAGCGCTTATTCATTCTCTTGAGCGCGGCGATCTTGACTGGAGAGAGATCGTCAATCCTGCAAGGTATTGATTTTTTACAGCTGAATATAAAATGCGACGACGGGGAGAGTAAGTTTATTTTAAGCTTTTCAGCGAGGGCGGAGGGTGAAAGCGCCTAAGTTTTGGTAAATCGAAGGACGCCTCACGAGCTTGCGGCTGATAAAGGCCGTGCGTAGCCTCTGCGTTAAAGAGAAGATGAGCGGCAGGAATTTCTAAAATTTCTGCAATTAGGGTGGTATCACGATCACGGTCGTCCCTTTTTACAGGGGCAGACCGTTTTTGTATTTTATACGGCTCACTGACTGATATTATGTTGTTATCAGAAGTTTTCCGTACAAAAGCGGAACAGAAAACGAGTAAACCAGAAAGGACATGAAAAAATATGGCGTTATCAGTACAAAGACCAAAGGGAACTCAGGACGTTGTTCCTGCTGAGGTTTATAAATGGCATACAGCCGAGCAGATAGTCAAGGATACAGCCGAACAGTTCGGTTTTAGGGAGATACGCATTCCTACCTTTGAGGAAACAGGTCTGTTCGTGCGCTCGGTAGGCGATACTACCGACGTTGTTCAGAAAGAAATGTACACGGTTTCGGCTTCCGGCGGAAGCACCTTTACTCTCCGCCCCGAGGGAACTGCCGGAACTATAAGAGCGGTTATGGAAAACGGGTTACTGAATGAGGGTCTGCCTCAGAAGCTCTTCTATATTCTGTCCTGTTTCCGTCATGAAAAGCCTCAGGCGGGACGTTTAAGAGAATTTCACCAGTTCGGCTGCGAGCTTATAGGCGCGGCTGATCCGGCGGCTGACGCTGAGCTTATAGCCCTTGCTAAGTCGGTTATAGACAAAGCCGGGCTGAAAAATGTTGTGCTTAATATCAATTCGATCGGCTGTCCCGAATGCAGGGCGAATTATCATAAGGCTTTGAAGACTTATTTTTCCCAGTATAAGGATAAGCTCTGCGCTACCTGTCAGGAGCGTCTTGAGAAGAATCCTATGAGGCTGCTGGACTGTAAGTCAGACGAGGATAAGAAAATCGCCGAAGATGCACCGGTTATTCTCGATTATCTCTGTTCGGATTGTCAGGAGCATTTTGTCGGCCTGCAGGAAAACCTAAAGCTTATGGGAATAGATTATAAGATAAATCCGAGGATCGTAAGGGGACTCGATTATTATACCAGAACCGTTTTTGAGTTCATTACTACAGATATAGGAGCTCAGGGAACGGTATGCGGAGGCGGACGCTATGACGGTCTGATAGAAGCTCTCGGAGGGAAGCCTGCTCCGGCGCTTGGCTTCGGAATGGGTCTGGAAAGACTTATACTTACAATGCAGAAGCAGGGCTGCGAGTTTTTGGAGCCTAAGACCTGTGATATTTATATTGCCGCTATGGGAAAAGAGGCAAAGGAAAAAGCCTATAAAGTTATTTCTATGCTGAGGGAAGAAGGCTACAGAGCGGAATATGACCTTGTAGGAAGAGGACTTAAGGCTCAGATGAAGTACGCTGATAAGATAAAAGCCAGATATGTAATGGTACTGGGCGAAAACGAAATAAATACGGGATCGGCAAACGTAAAGAATATGAAAACCGGAGTTCAGACTCAGGTCAGTCTTGATGAAGGGCTTCTGGACGACTTCGGCGCCTGCTATTACGATATGCTAATGGAAGAGGACGAGATGTTCCGAAGCTTTGCAGAAAACTTCGGAAACAGCGATCGGGAGCAGCAGTGAACGGCTGTTCCGAATAAAGTAAGGATCAATGAAAGGAAGTATAAATTATGAGGTGCAAGCAGTGCGAAAAGGTAGCGGTTTGCGAGATAAAGACACCGCTGGAATACAGCTATGCCCTGGAGGCGCTGAGCAAAATGGTAAAGGCGGGAGAGCTTGAAATCACCTATCAGACCTGTCCTATGGAGCTGATAATACTCAAGGACGGCAGATTCTTTGCAGATAAGCTGTTCCATCAGTTCAGGTGTACAAAGTGCGGAACGGTCTACGGAATGTTTATAAACACCAAATGCGGCGGAGAGATAAAAATAAACGACAAGGTTTTTGATCCCTCCGATTATCCGGATAAAAAAGAGGAAGATAAATAATGCTGCTGATATTGCCTGTTAGCTACGAATTTGAAACGACGCTGACTCCTAAAAGAGTCGCCAGAAAGCTTGATGGAGAGATCGTAGAGCACAGACCGACTGTAAATATAATGTCGCAGGGAAAATTCATGAAAAGGTACCGTAACGAGTCTGTTTACTACGGCAGACGCTCCTCCCGAACCGATTTTCAGATATTTCATCATCAGGCGAAAAAGCGCGACGGCGGTACTACCGGATTTTACGGAAGGATCGAGAAAACTCCCGGCGGCTCAAAAATATCGGGAAAATTCAGAAAACCGCTTTATACATATGTTTTTGCAGTATTGTGGACGCTAATAGCAGCGCTTCTGGCTCTTACCCTGCTTGCGCTTGAAGAAAAGACAGGAGCAGTATGCTTTGCCCTTTTATGGGCGGCAGGTATCTTCTTTATGTTCTGGGACGATAAGAAGAAGTATTTAAGAATGTACCTAGATACGTTTCCGAAAGCGGCAGAGAATGAGGACGGCGGATAATAATCAGCTATAAAAATAAAAACCGAGGGTGAATAATGAAGGTTATATGCGGTACCTGCGGAAACAAATTTGATCCGCTTAAAAACGGAGGAATATGCGCACATTGCGGAATGAGAGTAAGCGGCGACGTTATTCGGGAGGCTGAAGAAAATAACGCCGTACAGGGCGAAAAGCTGAAGGATATTTTAAAAAGCTATCTTAACAGAAAGCTTGCTCAGGATATGAAAAAATCACCTCTGAGAAAAGCCCCCGTTCAGATCACGCTCTGCATTGTGCTGATTTCGGCGATTGCGGGAGTTGCGATATACAGCTATAATGAATATACCAACACAGTAAAAGCTAACAGCGGCTATGAAAGTACAGTTAATATGCAAGTCGAAAGCTGTGATATGAGTGAAGAGCTTACGCTTAGCGGAACCTCTGTAAAAATAATAGGCTGCAAAAAGGCTGACTATAATGAGTCTGTAATTTCTGACGGCTTCAAGCTTATCGAAATAAGCTACGAACGCGGTGAATATGCCGGCTCTCTTGTTCTGTCGTACGTTTATCTTAACGACGGAGAGGTATACGTCAAGCCGCTTGATACTTATGAACTGGAAAAGGTTTTTGATAAAGACACAGACCGGCTTAGGGAGCTTGGATATGCCGACAGTTTCCGTGCTCAAACTGATGACGAGGCGGGAATAGGAAAGCTTGTTTTTGCAGTCCGTGAAGATATTACCGAGTTTACTCTTTGCGCATATAAAATGAATGAAGCCGAGGGCGGTGCAGTAAGAGCCGAGGTAAGATACGACATAGCTGTAAAGGAGGATAAGGCGGAATGATCAGCGTTATTATCGAAGCCGTCTGGCTCGCAGTTAAAAAGCTGTTTCAGTATTTCGGCATTGCGGCAGTGCTTCTTATCGCATTGTTCATCTGTGCTTCGGCTCTTCCCAATTACGCAAGAGAAGAAGCAAGGATTCAGGCTATGTATCAACGAAGCGTTGAATTTATCTCTCTTGAGGAAATAGAGCCGACTGACTACAGCCGTGTTTTTAAACTGAGATTTAAAAATAACGATTCAGATACTCTGAATGGTTTTTCTTTTACTGTCAAGGATAAGGACGGTAACATTATTTTTACGGATTTCAACTCAGAA
The DNA here is from genome assembly GCF_054655215.1 of Hominimerdicola intestinalis. Classification (NCBI taxonomy): domain Bacteria; kingdom Bacillati; phylum Bacillota; class Clostridia; order Eubacteriales; family Oscillospiraceae; genus Hominimerdicola; species Hominimerdicola intestinalis. Next base: position 22,413 of record NZ_BAAHNZ010000001.1, on the reverse strand, counting down.
TATGAGGAACTGGAAATTCACAGAAGTCCCGTGATAGTGCAGACAACTCCGCCCGGTTGTGAAAATATTGTATATCTGAGTATTGACGATTATAAGCTTGAGGGTATTGATAAGCTTTATCTGTCTGAGATCAGCGATTCCGATAAAGATGACCCGGGAACCGAGTTTGAAATATAATTTGAAATTTATTTGCAAAGGAAGTAATAAAAATGAAGCTTGACACAATGAAAGGCTTGAAAAGAACTCATTACTGCGGAGAAGTACCCAACGAACCGCAGGAGGTTGTAGTATGCGGCTTTGCCGACAGAGTAAGAGATATGGGAAACCTTATTTTTATAAATCTCCGCGACAGAACAGGGCTTGTTCAGCTTGCCTTTAACGACGCTACCGACAGAGAGGTATTCGCTAAGGCGCAGACCGTCAAAAGCGAGTATGTTCTTATGGCAAAGGGTAATATTCAGAAGCGTGAAAGCGTGAATAAAAAGCTGAAAACAGGCGAGATAGAAATTATAGTAACAGATCTGAGAATACTCTCAAGGGCTGAAACTACGCCATTTGAGGTTGCAAATTCCGAAAAGGTAAACGACGAGCTGAAGCTGAAGTACCGATATCTTGATCTGAGGAATCCAAAGCTTCAGGAAAATATGATAAAGCGTCATAAGATAGCTCAGGTAACAAGAGAGTATTTCTATGAGAACGGTTTTCTTGAAATTGAAACGCCTATGATGATGAAATCTACTCCTGAGGGCGCAAGGGATTATCTTGTTCCTTCAAGAGTTCATGCGGGAAAATTCTACGCTCTTCCCCAGTCGCCGCAGATTTACAAGCAGCTGCTTATGATCTCCGGCTACGACCGCTATATTCAGCTTGCAAGATGCTTCCGTGACGAGGATCTTAGAGCGGACAGACAGCCTGAATTTACTCAGATCGACCTTGAGATGTCCTTTGTTGACGCAGAGGATATCCAGGAGTGCGTAGAGGGATATATAAAAAGACTTTTCAGCGAGGTAATGGGAATAGATATTAAGCTTCCGCTTGAAAGGCTTACCTTTGCCGACGCTATGAACCGCTTCGGCTCTGATAAACCTGATACACGATTCGGAATGGAAATTCAGGATATTTCAGACGCTGTAAAGGACATTGATTTTGTCGTGTTCAAATCTGCGCTTGAAGCCGGCGGCTCTGTCCGTGCAGTCAATGTCAAGGGCGGTGCGGCGACTTATACAAGAAAGGAGATCGACAAGCTTGTTGAACACGCTAAGGGCATCGGCGCTAAGGGACTTGCCTATATCCGCTGGGCCGACGAGCCGAACTGCTCCTTCAAGAAATTCTTAGGCGAGGGCGATTTGGAAAAGATCTGTTCTGCCGTTGACGCCGAAAAGGGAGATCTTGTGCTTATCTGCGCCGACAGAACCAAGGTCGTTCTTTCAACGCTCGGTGCTGTCAGGCTTATTGCCGCAAAGCGTCTTGACATTATTCCTGAGGGCAGATACAACTTCGTATGGATCACCGAAATGCCGTTCTTTGAATTTGACGAGGAGAATAACACATGGGTGGCAGCGCATCATCCCTTTACAATGCCTATGGAGGAATGTATGGAGTATCTTGACAGCGATCCTGCAAACGTTCGCGCTAAGGCTTGGGATCTGGTACTCAACGGAACGGAGCTTTCAAGCGGTTCTATGAGAATAACCGACTTTGAGCTTCAGCAGAGAATGTTCGAGGCCCTGGGAATGAGCGATGAGGAAATTGAGGCTAAATTCGGCTTTCTCGTTGACGCTTACCGCTACGCCGCTCCTCCCCACGGCGGAATGGGAATAGGACTTGACAGACTTGCAATGATCATGTGCAAGGCTGACAGCCTGAGAGATGTTGTAGCGTTCCCCAAGGTTCAGAATGCAAGCGAGCTTATGAGCGCATGTCCTTCGGCTGTAGACGAAAAGCAGCTTGAGGAGCTGCATATAAGAACGGCGGCAGCAGAATAAGCGGTAATGCAGATACTGCCTTTTCTCATCAGGAATATGATCGGGAAATACTGAGGACTACTCTGTTTTATAATGATATGCTTGATGCAGGGTGCGGAACAGGACGCTCTTTGTAAAAGTATACTCAGTGACAGTGAGGTAAGGCTTGAAAGGCTTGTTCGGATGTTTAATGCCGACGGCGGCAGGCTTAAAAAGTGCGGTGTAAAGGCGGAGCTTGTGAAGCGTTCAGTTTCGGAACAGGGTTACTTCTCGGAATTTAACTTGTGATCTCCCTTATGGTAGATCATTGGTTGCAATTATTATAAATATATGCTATAATAACCTAAAAACAATAAAAGCGAGGTGTCAGTATTTATGGCTATCAGGGAATCGGGAGAGGATTATCTTGAAACGATCCTTATCTTACATGAGCGGACCGGCTATGTCAGATCTATAGATATAGCGGCAGAACTGGGTTTTTCAAAGCCCAGCGTCAGCAGAGCAATGGGGATCCTGAAGGAGAGCGGTTTTATTACCGTTGAGCCGGACGGTCAGATCGTACTGACTAAGCAGGGTTATCTCAGAGCGAGAGAGGTTTACGACCGCCACCTGCTTATTACAAGGTTTCTGAGAGATGTTCTTATGGTAAGCGAAGAAAACACAAATGCCGACGCCTGCAAGATCGAACACGTTATAAGCCATGAGACCTTTGAAAAGCTTAACGTTTTCGTAGACAGCTATCTGAAAGACTGACGCTGATATTTATTTCTTAGGGGGGAGCGGCTGAAATGAAGATAGTAAAGGTGCTTAACAATAACGTTGTAATAGCTGACGGCGGAGCGGGAGAGGTTGTCGCTATGGGCAGCGGACTTGGCTTTCAGAAGAAAAAGGGAGATATTATAGCTAAAGACCGAATAGAAAAATACTTTACTCTTGCCGACGGCGGTTTGTATGAGGAATTCAGCAGACTTATGGAGGATATTGATCCTGCCGCATTAAGGCTTTCGGAGCAGATAATTTCCGAGGCGGAGAGGATCCTTCCGGGCATACAGCTCGGTGAATCACTGCATATATCCCTGTGCGATCATATAAACGGAGTAATACGGCGTCAGGCGGAGGGAATAACGCTTGATAACGCCGTCTGGACTGAGATCTGCAGGATATATCCGGACGAGTTCAGGCTCGGACAGTATGCGGTGGAGCTTATGAACGATAGCTTCGGATACAGTCTCGGAAACGGTGAGGCGGCGTTCATAGCCGTACATTTTATAAACGCTCAGGGCGGCGGCGCAGGAGAGAGCGGGAAAACGGCTAAGCTTATCAATGATATTTCAGAAATGGTAAGGGCGTATTTCAAAATTGAGCCTGATACGTCCGGAGTAAGCTACTATCGGTTCATAAGCCATATAAAAAGCTTTGCCGGAGCAGTTCTCGGCGGAGTCTTTTCCGAGGAGGACAGCGGTCTTTACGGGTTTGTAAGTGAAAGGTATCCCGAGGCCTGCCGCTGTGCGGAGCAGATCAATAAAATGATCCAGATAAAGTATAAGGGCCGTATTACAAAGGACGATACGGCGTATCTTGCCTTATATATAGACAGGCTTGTGAGATAAGCCTTGAAAAACCGTTTCCGTCAGAATCCGGAAGCGGTTTTTCAGTACAAGTCGGTTCGACTCAGCATGAAATAAAAAGTTAATTATTTATTTATTGCCCCTGGTTGACTTTTACGGGCAAATGGTGTATATTATTAAGAATAATATAATAAGAAAATGAAGTGAAAAGCTAAATGAAGTGGGAGGTTGTAAAATGCTTAATGAAAACAGTATGAAAGAAAAATTCGGAAAGGAAGGACTTACCTTTGACGATGTTCTTCTTATTCCCGCAGAATCGGACGTTACTCCTAATATGATCAACCTTAAAACCAGACTTGCAGGGGATATTATGCTCAATACCCCTATCATGACTTCAGCAATGGATACCGTTACAGAGTCAAAAATGGCTATCGCTATCGCAAGAGAGGGCGGTATCGGTATTATTCACAAGAATATGACGGTCGAGAAGCAGGTCGAAGAGGTCGATAAGGTTAAGCGTTCAGAAAACGGCGTTATAGTAAATCCTTTTTCTCTTACAGGCGACAGAACGGTTGCCGAGGCTGACGAGCTTATGGGCAAATATAAGATCTCAGGAGTTCCTGTTGTTGACGAAAAGGGGAAGCTTGTCGGTATTCTTACAAACCGCGATCTGCGTTTCATTACTGATTTTGATATTAAGATCTCCGATGTTATGACTAAGGAAAACCTTGTTACTGCCCCCGTAAATACAAACCTTCAGCAGGCTCAGAAGATACTTATGAAGCATAAGATCGAGAAGCTTCCGCTTGTTGACGACAACGGTATGCTCAAGGGCCTTATTACTATAAAGGATATCGAAAAGGCTGTTCAGTATCCTAATTCTGCAAGAGATAAGAACGGCAGGCTTCTCTGCGGCGCAGCTATCGGAGTAACCGCTGATGTGCTTGACAGGGCTAAGGCGCTTATTGACGCTCAGGTCGATGTGCTTGTTCTCGACTCTGCTCACGGTCATTCCAAGAATATAGTTACCTGTCTTAAAAGGGTCAAGGAGGCATTTCCGCATATCCCTGTTATTGCAGGAAATATCGCAACTGCCGAAGCGGCTGAGGCGCTTATCGCCGCAGGTGCAGATGCGCTCAAGGTAGGTATCGGCCCGGGTTCAATATGTACTACCCGTGTTGTTGCAGGTATAGGCGTTCCTCAGATAACGGCGGTTTACGACGTTGCCTGCGCTGCGTCCAAGCATAATATTCCTGTTATTGCAGACGGCGGAATAAAGTATTCGGGAGATATTGTAAAGGCTCTTGCCGCAGGAGCAAGCGTTGTTATGCTCGGCTCTCTGCTTGCAGGCTGTGAGGAAGCTCCTGGAGAAATGGAAATTTATCAGGGCCGTTCCTTTAAGGTATACAGAGGAATGGGTTCGCTTGCGGCTATGCAGTGCGGCTCTAAGGACAGATACTTTCAGGAGGGTGCAAGAAAGCTTGTGCCTGAGGGCGTAGAGGGACGTGTTCCGTTCAAGGGTGCGGTTTCCGATACTATTTTCCAGCTTGTCGGAGGAATCCGTTCGGGAATGGGTTACTGCGGCTGTCCTGATATCCAGACTCTGCACGAAAATGCCAAATTCGTAAGGATAACCGGCGCCGGACTCAAGGAGTCGCATCCTCATGATATTTATATAACAAAGGAAGCGCCTAACTATTCGGCGCAGATATGATCTGAACGTAAAAAAATCGGAGAAAGGTACCGTTAAAGTATCCTTCTCCGATTTCTTTTGTGCAGGAGCAGTCAAATAATACCAGACAACTAAAAAATACGGAGCAGGTCATTAGATCCATGCTCCGTATTTTATATTTCTATGTAATTTGCTTCTGCGCTTTCTATGAGATCAGCCAGCCGAGTATTTCAAAGTTCTTTGCGCCGCTCTCGTCGACCGTAACTGTTACCGTGTGCTTTGCGGCCGTGTCCGAAGTATAAAGCTCGCTGTTTGTGGCATAATCGCCCCAGCCGCCTGTAAAGTCGCCGTTTACGTTTCCTACGTCCTCGCCGTCGATGTTAACAGTCACGCTGCCTGTATTTCCGTCAACTGTTTTATAATACAGCATACCGAGGTTCTTGAATTCCATCTCAAACGTAACAGAGCCGCCGGTTTTTGTTGCCCAGCCGTCCGCAAAGTTCCACGGGGAAGAGGGCTCTGTAAACGCTCCTGCGTCTTTTACTGTAATATCTCCGTCCTTCTTGTTGGCAATAGCCGCCGCCGCATATTTATCTCCCGTGGGGGATTCTGCGTCAAACGGCTTTGGCTCTTCGGCTGAATCCGCAGTTTCCTTTACCTTTGAAGCAAAGTTGATAAGCATCTGACCGAGCATTATATGTCCCTGATCGTTGGGGTGAATATTGTCCGGTGAAATATCTTTCCATGCGATATTTCCTGCTTCTACCTCAGGAAGAACTGCGTCATGGTATGAGATTATCGGAATATCATATGCAAGACCGATCTCGGAGTGGACCTTCTGAGGACAAGTACCATCCTCCATAGTCATTTCCACCAAAACTACTGCGGGATTGTTTTCGGCTGACAGGCACTTTCTGATAAGGCTGTCCATCGTAGCCTTGTAGAATTCGTTGTCAACGTCGTTTATAAACTCGATAAAAATAATATCTGGCTGAGCGTCTAATACGTCTTTCTGAACCCTGTGAACTCCCAGATAAGAATCGGTAGCGCCTATTCCGGCATTGGTAACGTCAACGTAGTAGCTTACGTTTTCCTCCCACCAGGTCTTGAACTGGTTTACATACTGATTTGAGCTTGAAGAGGTCACTGAGCCTGCGGTTATCGAGTCACCGAGGAAGGTTATCTTAGTTGTTTCCTTAGGATTGTCCACGGCGTTTTTCAGCTTCTGCGCAAGCCTTGAGGTATCGCCCTCGTTAAGAACAGAGCGGATCAGCATATTTTCCGTACAGCCCTGTGCAATATCTACAGCTCCGTCGTTTACAGGAGCTTTCAGTTCGCTCTGAGGCTCCGACGGCTTGGAATCGTCTTCGCTTTCGCTGGTCTGGGAGGACTGCGCCGAGCTTTTTACGTCATCTGAATCAGAGCTTGAATCTGAACCTCCGCAGCCTGAAAAAGCCATGGCGGTCATCATCAGCGCAACTGTGAATGCAAGCTTTTTTTTCATAGCAATATATATCCTTTCTTTGCTTCGGGCTGTTTTTACGCCCGTATTAATTATTTACAGCAAAATTATTATACATCATAAACAGCTGATTTGCAAGCGTTTTGCACAAAAAATCTGTATTTTGCATGAACTTTTTTGTGAAAACGATTTCTATTCTTGACATCGGATACGGCAGAGAGTAAAATAGAAAAAAGGTTTATGTAATAGGTTCGGAAGGAGGAATGCCCGAAGCTCAGGGCATTATGATTAATATGGAGTTACTGAATGATATGAAGCTTATTTCGGCGGACGACGAAAATATTTCCTATATGGGAAGAACGGAATATACGGATAAAAAAGCTGTTAAATTCGTATTTGCGGGAATGTCGGCAACTCTCAGATTTAAAGGAACGCAGATCTCGGCAGTGATCTTTAATCACAGATTTTACAATATTATGGAACTTGGAGTAATTATAGACGGCAGAGAGGATAAGGTGCGCTTTGATACTGATCATGAGAAATTTACTTTGCTTCTTGCCGAAGGCCTTGAGTACGGTGAGCATGAAGTAACGCTGTTCAAGCGTCAGGATGCGTCGCACTATTTTGATTTTTACGGCTTTGCGGTCGATAAGGATGCCGAAGCGTTTCCTCCCGCTGCAAAGCCTGGCAGAAGAATAGAGTGCTACGGAGATTCCGTTTCGGCAGGAGCGGTATGTGAGGCTGTTGAATATACGGGGAAATGCGACCCGGAGAACAACGAGGGACAGTGGGATAACGCTTGGCATTCCTATTCAATGATAACGGCGAGAAATCTCGGGGCGGAAATTAACAATATCGCTCAGGGCGGAATTGCGGTTTTTGACGGAACAGGCTATTATCACGCTCCCAACTATATCGGAATGGAAACGGCGTATAATAAGGTATGCTACTTTCCTGAAGCTGAGGGGGGATATTCGGAGTGGGATTTTTCTCGGTATACTCCCCATATAGTTATTCTTGCCGTAGGTCAGAACGATCAGCATAATGAAAAAGACGGCGATCCCGATATTAATGACCCTCAGTTCAGAGAGCGCTGGAAATCGGGATACAGAAAAATAATCAAAGAGCTGCGTTCAAAGTATCCGAAGGCACAGTTTATAATGCTGCTGACGGTGCTTATGCATGATCCGGGCTGGGATAAAGCGGTGGACGAAATAGTATGCGGGCTTAAAGCAGAGGGAGATAAAAGGATCTCTCATTTTATGTTCAGGCGTACAGGAAAAGCAACTCCCGGTCACCCAAGACTGTCGGAGCAGTATGAAATGGCGGAGGAGCTTACGGCGTATATTTCAAATATGGATACCCAAATCTGGCAATAAATCAAAATATGTATAAAAAATTCTAAAAAATTTTGAAAAACCCCTTGACAAACTGAAATTTATAGGTTATACTATAATACAGATAGATAATTGAGGAGAATTAATAATGCAGAATTCTGAAAAGACCATGGATAAAATCGTTGCTCTTTGTAAGAACAGAGGCTTTGTTTATTCAGGCAGCGAAATTTACGGAGGTCTTGCAAATACATGGGACTACGGTCCTTTGGGCGTTGAGCTGAAAAACAACATCAAGAAGGCTTGGTGGAAAAAGTTTGTTCAGGAAACCCCATATAACGTAGGTCTTGATTCGGCGATCCTTATGAACCCTGAAACATGGGTGGCTTCCGGTCATTTAGGCGGCTTTTCCGATCCGCTTATGGACTGCAAGGCTTGTAAGACACGTCACAGAGCCGATAATCTTATTGAAGATTTCGACGGCACAAACGTTGCCGGCTGGACGAATGAGCAGATGATGAGTTACATAAGGGATAAAGGAATTGTTTGTCCTGAATGTGGAAAAAGCGATTTTACAGATATACGTCAGTTTAACTTAATGTTCAAGACCTTTCAGGGGGTTACCGAGGATTCAAAATCCGAGTTGTATCTCCGTCCTGAAACGGCGCAGGGCATATTTGTTAACTTTGCAAATATACAGAGGACCTCTAGAAAGAAAGTACCTTTCGGCGTAGGACAGATCGGAAAGTCTTTCAGAAATGAGATAACTCCCGGAAACTTTATTTTCCGTGTAAGAGAATTTGAGCAGATGGAGCTTGAGTTCTTCTGCAAACCCGGTACAGATCTTGAGTGGTTTCAGTATTGGAGGACCTATTGCAGGAATTTCCTGATAGACCTTGGTATCAAGGAGGAAAATCTCAGACTGAGGGATCACGATCCTGAAGAGCTTTGCTTTTATTCAAAGGCAACTACAGACTTTGAATATCTCTTCCCGTTTGGTTGGGGCGAGCTTTGGGGCATTGCCGACAGAACAGATTACGACCTTACTCAGCATCAGAATCACAGCGGAAAAAGCTTAGAGTATTTTGATCCTGAGGATAATTCAAAATATATACCTTATGTTATCGAGCCTTCTCTTGGCGTTGAAAGACTATTCCTTTCAATAGTTACGGAAGCTTATGACGAAGAGGTTATCGACGCGGAAAAGAACGATACCAGAACTGTAATGCGACTGCATCCGGCTCTTGCACCTGTAAAGGCGTGTGTTCTTCCGTTGGTTAAAAAGCTTAAAGAGCCTGCACTCGAGCTTTACGGCAAGCTTGCGAAAAAGTTTGCTATCGAGTATGATGAGTCCGGTGCAATAGGCAAAAGGTATCGCAGACAGGACGAAATAGGAACTCCTATCTGTATAACCTATGATTTTGATTCTCTTGAAGACGGCTGTGTAACGGTTCGTGACCGTGACACAATGGAGCAGGAGAGGATCAGGATTGAGGAGCTTGAAGCTTATATTGAAAAGAAGCTTGAGTTCTGATTGATTTGATTTAAAAGATCTTGTATCTTTTAATAGCTGGCAGGTTTGCTTTATTATAGCAAACTAATGGGAGCGAGTTGTCAGGCCGGTAACCTGCTGCGCTTCTTATGGTGAATTAAGGGGGTAAAAACATCCGCTTCGGTAGTGGGTGTTTTTACTTTTTATTGGGGAAAATAATGCAGCTGGTTTTCTATTATTTGAAGGAGGATTGCAGAAATCTTTCAAAAATCAGTACAAAAAGCAGATATTTATGATATGATTTGCACAATTTTGAATTGATGTATCAAAAATATTGCAAAATGGGTTGACAAAATCTTATATTTATGATAGAATAACATACGCAGAACAAAGACGTTCATTTTACGGGCTGAATAAGCCTGTTTAATGTGCGTCTTTTTTTGTATGCGGGAAATTTCCGGTCAGCAAGCCGGGTAAATACATTTAATTTATAAGGAGGAAATTGTATGCTGCGTGAGGGTGAGATCAGAATTCCGTCTGGGTGTGCAATATCGGGGATAATTTCAAAAAGCGGTAAAAATATAAACGGCTCGGAGATAGTTAGATCTATAGCTACTATGCACGACCGTTCAAACGGTCTGGGCGGAGGGTTCGCCGGCTACGGAATTTATCCGCAGTACGCCGATCATTACGCTTTTCATGTTTTCTATGATGGAAATAAGGCGAGAGAAGAATGCGAGAGATTTCTTGATAAGCATTTTGATATAATAAACCTTTCAAAGATACCTGTAAGGAAAAGCGATAGGATAACGGCAGAACCCCTTATCTGGAGGTATTTTGTTGCTCCCCTGCCGACAAAGCTGAAAGATTCACACCTTGACGAAAAGGAATTTGTAACAAGGTGCGTTATAAATGTAAACGCCAATATCGAAGGAGCGTATGTTTTCTCCTGCGGAAAGAATATGGGAGTTTTCAAGGCTGTAGGCTACCCGGAGGACGTGGGGGAATATTTCAGGCTTGATGAATACGAGGGCTATTCCTGGACTGCTCACGGAAGGTATCCTACCAATACACCGGGCTGGTGGGGCGGCGCTCACCCCTTTGCAATGCTGGATTATTCGATAGTTCACAACGGCGAGATCTCAAGCTACGACGCAAACAGAAGAAATATTGAAATGTACGGCTATAAATGCACTCTTCAGACCGATACCGAGGTAATTACATATATTATTGACTATCTGCTGAGAAAGCAGAAGCTTACCTTAGAGGAGTGCGCCGAGGTAATCGCAGCGCCGTTCTGGTCTACGATAGACAGAATGAGCAAGGAGGACGCTGACAGAGCGAAATATCTTAGAAATGCGTTTTCTAGTCTGCTTATAACAGGGCCGTTTTCAATAATCCTCGGCTTCGAGGGAGGATTGATGGCGCTTAACGACCGTCTAAAGCTTCGTTCAATGGTTATCGGTGAAAAAGATGACAGGGTATATATGGCAAGCGAGGAGTGCGCTGTAAGAGTTATAGAGCCTGAGCTTGACAAAATATGGACCCCGAAAGGCGGAGAACCGGTAATAGTCACGCTTGACAGCTGTAAAAGATGATATTTTTAAGTGAGAAGGGATGGTATTGAAATGGCTGTAGATTTTCTTTATCCCGAATATGAGATAGTAAGGGATTACAATAAATGTATCGGCTGCCGAGTATGCGAAAGGCAGTGCGCTAACGGTGCTCATTCGTATGACGAGGAGCTTGATAAAATGGTATCGGACGATTCAAAATGCGTTAACTGCCACAGATGTGTTTCGCTTTGTCCGACAAGAGCGCTTAAAATTGTTCATACAGACCACACGTTTAAGTATAATTCAAACTGGACAGGAGAAACGATTGCTGAAATATACCGTCAGGCAGGTTCGGGCGGAGTGCTGCTTTCGTCAATGGGAAATCCGAAAAATTATCCTGTTTACTGGGATAAAATACTGCTCAACGCTTCGCAGGTTACAAATCCTCCGATCGACCCGCTGAGAGAGCCTATGGAAACAAAGGTATTTCTGGGCGCAAAGCCGAAGAAGATAGAGAGGGACGAAAAGGGCAGGCTTATAAATAATCTTTCGCCGCAGCTGGAGCTTTCTTCTCCGATAATGTTTTCTGCAATGTCCTACGGCTCTATAAGCTACAATGCTCATGAAAGCCTTGCAAGAGCCGCAGAGGAGCTTGGAATTTACTACAATACCGGAGAGGGCGGACTTCACCCCGATTTCTATAAATACGGGCCTAACACAATAGTACAGGTAGCCTCCGGACGTTTCGGCGTTTCAAAAGATTACCTTAAAGCCGGAGCGGCTATTGAAATAAAAATGGGGCAGGGCGCAAAGCCGGGTATCGGCGGACATCTTCCCGGGATCAAGGTTTCCGAGGATATTTCAAAGACAAGAATGATACCCGAAGGCTCGGACGCTATTTCCCCTGCTCCTCATCATGATATTTATTCAATAGAGGATCTGAGACAGCTTGTTTATTCGCTCAAGGAGGCTTCAGACTATGAAAAGCCGGTTATCGTAAAGATCGCCGCAGTTCATAATGTTGCGGCTATAGCTTCGGGTATTGCCAGAAGCGGAGCGGATATTATCGCTATCGACGGCTTCCGCGGAGGAACAGGAGCTGCCCCAACAAGGATAAGGGACAACGTCGGAATCCCTATAGAGCTTGCTCTTGCCGCGGTAGATCAGCGGCTGAGGGACGAAGGGATAAGGGATAACGTTTCAGTGGTTACAGGAGGTTCTATACGGTCTTCAGCGGATGTTGTAAAGGCAATTGCCCTTGGCGCTGACGCTGTATATATTGCGACCGCCGCCGTTCTTGCGCTCGGCTGTCATCTTTGCAGAACCTGTCAGACAGGTAAGTGCAACTGGGGAATCGCTACTCAGCGTGATGATCTTGTAAGAAGGCTAAATCCGGAGATCGGCTATAAAAGGCTAGTCAATCTTGTACGTGCATGGGATCATGAGATAAAGGAAATAATGGGCGGAATGGGTATTAATTCTATAGAAGCCCTCAAGGGAAACAGGCTTATGTTAAGGGGAATAGGACTTACCGAAAAAGAGCTTTCGATCCTCGGAATAAAGCATGCCGGTGAATAATTTTTGTATTGTCGGCAGTCATGACAAAATTCGGGAAATCAAAAAAGCCTTTGACATTTCCAACAAAATTATAAAAATATATTTGTGCAAGTAAACGATTTATATTTTAATAAAAAACTTTTTCGTTCATAGTTGCACATTTGCGTGCAACTTTCCCCCCTTTTTCGCCTATTAGTAGAGGGGGTCGTTTTCAGACGGACTTCGGGAAGCTGGTTTTAAGAATAATTAAGATTAAGGTTGGGCAGTATTATGAAACGAATTTATGTAAATGAAAAGTGGTGTCTTGGCTGTCATCTTTGCGAGTATAACTGCGCTTACGCAAACTCAGGCAAGGACGATATGGTCAAGGCGCTGAAAAATGTAAAGATCAATCCTCGGATAAGGATCGAGGAGAAAAACGGGATCGCCTTTGCGGTACAGTGCCGTCACTGCGAAGAGCCGCTGTGCGTTAAGGCCTGTATTACCGGTGCGCTTTCGGTCAGGGAAGGGATAATCGAGGTAGACAGGGAAAAGTGCGTCGGCTGCTTTACCTGTATTCTTTCCTGTCCGTACGGAGCGATAATGCCGGACGACGACGGTCACGCCGTTCAGAAGTGCGAGCTGTGCATAAAAAATGCAAACGGACAGCCCGCCTGTGTTGCCGGATGTCCTAATAAGGCTATAGTTTTTGAGGAAAGATAAGGGGGCGTAAATATGAGTAAATATGTTATTATCGGAAACTCGGCAGGAGCGATAGGCTGCGTCGAGGGAATAAGAAGCGTCGATAAGGATTCGGAGATCGTGCTTATATCAAGCGAGCCGTACCATACCTATTCACGTCCGCTTATCTCCTATCTGCTGTGGGGGAAAACCGATGAGCAGAGAATGAAGTATCGTCCCGACAGCTTCTATCAGGACAATAACGTCAAAACAATGCTCGGTAAAACGGCAGTAAGCATTGACAGCGCAAATAAATGTGTAAGGCTTGATTCAGGCGAGTGCATTTGTTATGACAGTCTGCTTGCGGCAACCGGTTCTTCTCCCTTTGTTCCCGTTATTAAGGGACTGGATACCGTTGAGAAAAAGTTCACCTTTATGAAGCTTGATGACGCTTACGCTTTGGAAAAGGAACTGAAGCCGGATTCCAGGGTACTTGTTGTAGGAGCAGGCCTTATCGGACTGAAATGCGTAGAGGGAATTGCCGGAAGGGTCGGAGAAATTACCGTTGCCGACATGGCGGACAGGATACTGCCATCGGTTCTTGATCATGAGGGAGCGCAGCTTGTTCAGAGCTTTATCGAGGAGCGGGGAGTTAAATTCTGTCTTGGCGACAGTGCGGCTGAGTTCAGTAAAAACAAGGCGGTTCTTAAAAGCGGAAAAGAGATCGATTTTGATATTTTGGTGTTGGCTGTGGGAGTACGTCCGAACGTTTCACTTCTCAGGGAAGCAGGCGCAGAGGTAAACAGAGGCGTAGTTACCGATGAGAAATGCCGCACCTCGGTCAAGGATATTTATGCGGCGGGCGACTGCACCGAATCCTACGATATTTCCGCCGGAGCAAGCAGAATACTTGCGCTTCTGCCCAACGCATATTTGCAGGGGGAAGCTGCCGGAATAAATATGGCAGGCGGCGAAAAGCTTTATGATAACGCAATACCTATGAACGCAATGGGAATGTTCGGCTATCATATGATAACAGCAGGTACATATGAGGGCGAGGTTTATGCCGAAAAAAGCGGCAGGAACTACAAGAAGCTCTTTTATAAGGACAACAGGCTTGTCGGATATATCATGATAGGCGATATTGCAAGAGCGGGGATCTATACCGGTCTTATCAAGAAAAAGACTCCGTTGGATTCCATTGATTTTGAACTGATAAAAGCCAGACCTCAGCTTATGGCTTTTTCAAAAAAGAAGCGCGCTGAGTTTCTTGCGAGATAAGTGCAGTAAGGGGGAATAATTTATGAAGATCACAGCAGGTTCAATGCATTTTAAGGAGCTTAACGAAAAGCTGAAGTCCTGTACCGACGAGCCGATAGTAATAGACAGCTGTCTTGGACAAAGGTATATAGCCTCGGGAAGAAGCAGGGGCGATATTATTATAAACGGAACTCCGGGAAACGCTCTGGGGGCATATCTTGACGGAAGCGATATTACCGTTTACGGCAACGCTCAGGACGCTGCAGGAGATACTATGAACAGCGGAACTATTACTGTTTTCGGCTCGTCCGGCGACGCAACAGGCTACGCTATGAGAGGCGGCAGGATCTACGTCAGGGGAAACGCCGGCTACAGAGCGGGTATCCATATGAAATCGTATATGGAGCATATTCCGGTGCTTGTTATCGGAGGAAGCGCCGGATCATTTTTGGGAGAATATCAGGCGGGAGGATATATTATCGTTCTGGGGCTTGATTCAGAGGGCGAAGCTCCCGTCGGAAATTTCTGCGGAACGGGAATGCACGGCGGAAAAATATTTCTGAGAACAGAAACGCTTCCGCAAGATCTTCCGGCTCAGGTAAAGGCGGCGGAGGCGGAAGAAAATGATATGGCGGAGATCGACGAGTATATTTCGGAATTTTGCGGAAAGTTCGGAATTGATAAGGACGAGGTGATCAACAGCAGGTTCTATGTCCTGACTCCCGACACAAAAAATCCTTATAAACAGCTTTACACGGCAAATTAAATGTTGTATAATAATAAAAGATCATTTTCGGCAGCTTATGAGCAGTCAGGAAAGGATCACAACTATAGCAAAATTGCGGCGGCAGGAGGAAAAGCGTATGAAATATACTGAAAAAGAGGTACTGCAGTTCATTGAGGAAAATGACGTAAAATTTGTAAAGCTGATGTTCTGCGATATATTCGGGCGGCTGAAAACAATTTCTGTAATTTCTCGGGAGCTTGCAAAGGTTTTTGAGAGAGGACTTGCTTTTGACGCTTCAAAGGTAGAGGGTTTTATGAATATTACCGATGGGGATCTGCTGCTATTCCCCGATCCTAATACGCTTTCGCTGCTGCCGTGGAGACCTCAGCAGGGCAGGGTCGTAAGGTTTTTCTGTAATATCAGAAACAGCGACGGAACGCCCTTTGACGGCGACGGAAGATTTTTTCTTAAAACCGCTATGGATTACGCTCGTTCCAAGGGATATATTTTTCAGATAGGAACGTCCTGCGAATTTTATGTTTTTGAAACTGACCAGAACGGAATGCCAACTAAGATTCCGCACGATTACGCCGGCTACTGCGACGTTGCTCCAGCAGACAGAGGGGAAAATCTAAGAAGGGATATTTGCCTTACGCTTGAACAGATGGATATTGTTCCCGAAAGCTCCAGGCATGAGGCGGGGCCGGGGCAGAACGAGATAGATTTTCAGTATTCTAACGCTCTTAACGCAGCGGATAATCTTATTACTTTTAAAAACGTAGTTAAGTCTGTTGCGTCAAGAAACGGAATGTTTGCCTCTTTTATGCCGAAGCCTTTGCCGGACAAATGCGGCAGCGGTCTGCATATTTATCTTTCCTGTATAAGAAACGGAAAAAATATATTCAGTACGAAAACCGATTTTCCTGAAGAAGCAAAGAGCATGATCGCCGGTATCCTCAGGGAGATACGTGCTATGACGTTATTTATGAACAGTACCACCAATTCATATTCAAGGCTCGGAGAGCATCTTGCACCGAAATATGTTACCTGGACTCATAAAAATTACGCTCAGCTTATGAGAGCGCCGTTAAGCGCAAGTGAAGAAAATGAAATGATCCTTCGTTCTCCTGACAACACCTGCAATCCGTATTTTGTACTGGGTCTTCTTATATACGCTTGTCTTAAAGGAGCGGCGGAGAAAGTACAATTATGCGGTCCTGCCGATTTTGATCTGCACAGCGCTGACGCAGAAACGCTTGCCGGCTTTGAGAGGCTGCCCTCAAGTCTTGAGGAAGCGGTAAACTGCGCTGGAAAAAGCGAGTTTTTAAGAGAGCATCTTCCTGAAAGAACTCTGGATTATTATATTTCACGGAAAAAGTCGGCATGGAAGGAATATATAGGAGCTCAGGACAGAGAGCTGTATGAATCGGTAAAATATTTCCGCACACTTTAAACTCATGACGGAAACGATCAACAGTCAGAATGAGGGGGTGTGTCGGAATGGATAGGGTCCTTATCGTATCCAGCAGCGAAAAGGCGTCCGAGACCATAGCTTTGCTGATAAAGGAAGCCTTTCCCGTATGCAGGCAGTCGACGGTAAATTCAGGCTTGGAGGCAAGGCGCATTGCCGTATCGGGCAGCTATGACGCAGTTATTATAAATTGTCCGCTTTCCGACGAATACGGAAACGAGCTTGCGGAGCTTATTACCGATTCGACCGTAGCCAGCTGTATTCTTATAGTCAGGTCTGAAAATTCCGATTCTGTCAGCGAAAGGGTAGAGGATATGGGCGTTATGGTAATTCCAAAGCCGTTGAACAGGCAGGTATTCTATCAGGCGCTGAAGTTTGTCAACGCTTCTAGGAAAAGGCTGCTGGGACTTCAGAACGAGAACATAAAGCTTCATAAAAAGCTTGAGGAGATCAGAAATGTAAACCGCGCGAAGCTTGCGCTTATGCAGTATCTTAAATTTACCGAACAGCAGGCGCACAGGTATCTGGAAAAGCAGGCGATGGATCTTAGGGTCACAAAAAACGAGGTGGCCTTAAAGGTAATAAAAATGTACGAATAGTTTTTGTGTGTTCAAAGTGTTAAAATATAATAACAATATTGTTAAATTGGAGAAAATCCGTTGCAATTTGACCTGTGAGAGAGTATAATATATTTGTTGTTTAAAAATGCACGACGAAAGGGTGTTTATAATGTTGGTTTCAACTAAGGAAATGATGGCTAAGGCCGTTGAGGGACACTATGCGGTAGGTCAGTTCAATATCAACAATCTTGAATGGACAAAGGCTATTCTTCTTACTGCTCAGGAGCTTAACTCGCCTGTTATTCTGGGAGTTTCAGAGGGCGCAGGAAAGTATATGTGCGGCTATAAGACGGTAGTAGGAATGGTAAACGGAATGCTGGAGGAGCTTAATATCACAGTTCCTGTTGCTCTTCACCTCGACCATGGCTCTTTTGAGGGCGCAAAGGCCTGCATCAATGCCGGATTCTCGTCAATTATGTTTGACGGTTCTCATTATCCTATTGAAGAAAACATTGCAAAGACAACAGCTCTTGTAAACACCTGTGACGTTTTAGGTATATCCCTTGAAGCCGAGGTCGGTTCGATCGGCGGCGAAGAGGACGGAGTTATCGGAGCAGGCGAATGTGCTGATCCTGATGAATGCAAGATGATCGCTGATCTCGGAGTAACAATGCTTGCTGCCGGTATCGGAAACATTCACGGTAAATATCCTGAAAACTGGGCAGGACTTTCATTTGAAACTCTTGCGGCAGTTAAGGAAAGAGTAGGAGATATGCCGTTGGTACTTCACGGCGGTACAGGAATTCCTGCTGATATGATCAAGAAGGCTATTTCACTGGGCGTTGCAAAAATCAATGTAAATACTGAATGTCAGCTTTCGTTCCAGGAGGCTACAAGAAAGTATATTGAGGACGGCAAGGATCTCCAGGGCAAGGGCTTTGACCCGAGAAAGCTTCTGGCTCCGGGCTTTGAGGCAATTAAGGCTACCGTTAAGGAAAAGATGGAGCTTTTCGGTTCTGTAGGTAAGGCGTAAGTTTAATATACAATATAATACGAGTGTAACCCAGACCACCACTCGATAATAAAAACAAGGAGAAATCAGTATGGAGATTTTTAATTCGCGACGTATAACCAATATAGGCGTTGTTGCGGCAATTTATGTAGTCGTTACTCTTTTAGGAAGCGGACTTGCTTATGGACAGGTTCAGTTCAGGGTATCCGAAGCATTGGTGCTTCTGTGCTTTTTCAACAAGGATTATATTCTTTCAATGTCTATCGGCTGTTTCATAGCAAATTTATTCAGCACAGTAGGCTTGATAGATACGGTCGTAGGAACGGCAGCGACGGTGATCTCCGTAGTACTGATATATGTATGCAGGAACAGGTTAAATTTATTTGCGGTTTCGCTTTTTCCGGTAATATTTAATGGAATTTTTGTCGGAGCTGAGCTGAAGCTTGTATCAAATTTACCGTTTTTCGCAAGCGCAGCGTGGGTTGCGTTAGGCGAATTTGTATGCGTATCGGTTTTGGGCGTTGTGCTTATAAAGGCTTTGTCAAAGAACAGGCGGTTTATGAAGCTTATAATGGCAGGGCACAATGCTGATTCAATTAGTTAACTGGGGCAGGCAATAGTTTGTCCTTGTATAAATCGCTCGAATTTTCTTTGAAGATTCGGTGTCTTGAAAGAAAATTCGAGATGATTTTAATTTATATGCGGATATGGCGGAATAGGCAGACGCGCTGGCCTCAGGTGCCAGTCGGGGCAACTCGGTGCAGGTTCAAGTCCTGTTATCCGCACCATATTACACTGACAAAATAGATGAAAGTGCCTTAAAGCCCGTAGCTACGGGCTTTTTTGGTACTCAAATGACGAAAAAAAGAGGTTAAAAACCATAGATGAAAAAAGCCGAAAAACACCGGCTGACGGGATTCGAACTCTCGACATTTAAATAATTCAGAATATAAAGGCATATTTGAGAAAAATAATCTCAGATATGCCTTTGTGTATATAAAAAATAGTATACAAAATTCATAAGACCGTTTTGTCTGATATCACGAAAGTGATGTTAAACAAAATGGTCTTTTTTTATTGAAACTATGAAAACATAAAGTAGATAGAGGTGAAAGCATTATTGATAGGATTATTGTTATAAATCAGCATGAACTGGAATTCCACTTGATCGGCGGATTAAGATTTAAAGAAAAAATCTGACGGAAGATATCCTGCACAAATTGCAGGACTTTTCTTTGTTGGTTTTGGTACTGGATTTCCGCAAAGCCTTGTGGTATCCTTATAACTTGAAAGGAGTGAGATAAATGCCTAAAAACAGAGTGTTACCGTTTGGGTACTACATGAGGAACGGAGAAATAGATACCGAACCGAAAGAAGTCTATGCTGTGTCAACGATTTTCAGCGAATATCTGAAAGGCAGCAGCTTACTTCAAATCGCAAAGCTGATGGAGTCTGAAAAAATCAGATATACCGCCGATTCTGAAAAATGGAACAAAAACATGGTCAAGCGTATAATAGAAAATGAAAGGTATCTCGGAACTGATAAATATCCGCAAATAATTGACGAAAATATTTTTAAGCAGGCAAATGAAAAACGGGTACGGAAAGCAACTTCGCTTAATCTGATGTGTGATGATGTTCAGGCAGTACGAAAACTTACATACTGCGCTGAATGCGGAGAAAAGCTTTTCAGAAAAACTAACGGCAAGGGACGTGAATACTGGAGCTGCTCAAATCCCGGCTGCTTTAAATTTGAATATCGGCTGACGGATCAGATGATAATCGGCGCTGTATTAACTGCTCTGAACTCTGCTATTGCAAATTCAAGCTTAATAGAATGCGAAAACGAAATCAGCGCCTACTCCCCCACTTCCGATATTCTCCGTCAACAGAATGAAGTCAATCGGATGACAGATTCTCCTCTGGTGGATTTTGACAGAGTCAAGGCGGAGATTTTCAGACTGGCTGAGATGAAGTACGATTGCTGTACTTACAATGATAGTCTGCAGAAAACAGCGGAAATAAAGGCTGTTCTTAAAGATCACGAACAACTAAATACGCTTGATATTGGCTTATTAAAAAACTGCGTAAACAGGATTTTAATAAGCCATTATTGTACCATAGAGGTCGAGCTGATCAACGGAGTAAAAATTAAAAATACTACTGAAAAGAACAATTCTGCTTCAATAAGGAGGGAAAATAATGGACGCAACTCCGAATGTGAAAATAATTCCTGCGAAAACGCAGACAGCTGAAAACCGCAGTAAATACCATCAACTTCGTGTTGCCGCATACTGCCGTGTATCCACCGAGCAGGAGGAACAGCAAAACAGCTATCAGGTTCAGATAGCTTACTATACCGACCTTATAAACAAAAAGAAGGAATGGACGTTAGCCGGAATTTTTGCTGACGAAGGAATCAGCGGAACTCAGACTCAGAAGCGTACCGAGTTCAACCGCATGATCCGTATGTGCAAAAACAAAAAAATAGACCTCGTAATTACAAAGTCTATTTCAAGATTCGCAAGAAATACTGTGGATTGCCTTCAATATGTCAGACAGCTCAAGGATTTAGGAATCGGAGTGATTTTTGAAAAGGAAAACATCAACACCTTAACAATGACTTCGGAATTTATGATAGCTCTGTACGGCAGCTTCGCTCAGGCAGAATCGGAATCAATAAGTAAAAACGTTTCGTGGGGTAAAGAAAAAGCGTACCGTAACGGTAAAGTTCCGTTTCAGTATAAGCATCTGCTGGGGTATAAAAAAGGAGCTGACGGCAAGCCGGAGATCGTTCCTGAAGAAGCTGAAACAGTCAGAATGATATATGACCTGTTCCTTGACGGCTTCAGCATGACTGACATTGCCAAAAGGCTGACACTTTTGGGCAGAAAAACAGCTCACGGAAATACGGAATGGCACAGGGAAATAATAAGGTCAATACTAAAAAATGAAAAATATGCAGGCGACGCTCTTCTGCAAAAAACCTTTACCGTTGACTGTATAACCCACAAGGTAGTGAAAAATAACGGAGAGCGTCCCATGTATCTTGTAACCGATCACCACTCCCCAATCGTAGACAGAGATACCTATAACCGTGTTCAGCAGGAGCTTGCAAGAAGAACTTCAAAACGAAAAGTCAGCGACAAGACCATAACGGAACAAGGCAAATACAGCAGCAAATATGCTTTGAGCGAACTGCTGATTTGCGGAAGCTGCGGAACTCCGTACAGGCGGCAGATATGGAACTCAAACGGGAACAGATATGCTGTATGGCGGTGCATTAGCCGTCTGGAACACGGTAAAAGATACTGTACGAACTCGCCTACTTTATAGGAAACAGTTCTGGAAAAAACTATTCTGAATGCGGTAAATGAGTATTTCGGATGTCGTGATGAGATTGCCGAAATACTAAAAGCCAATATCGGCAGCGTCATGGAATATCAGGGACAGGATGAAATAATATCGATAGAAAACCGATTAAAAGAAATCGATAAATCAAGAAACGATCTGGTCGGACTGATAGCATCCGGCGGCTGTGACGAGGATAAGCTTGACAGTGAATTCGCAAAGCTTTACCAAGAAGAACAAAGCCTTAAGGAACGGAAAGAAGCCTTAAAAGAAAAAATGCGTTTATCAGCTGATACGCAGGGCAAAATTGATTCTGCTATGGATATGATAAAAGATGAAAGCTTAAGGCTTGAATTTTTTGATAACGTCATAATCCGGAAGCTGATCGAATGCATTAAGGTTATAAGCAAGACTGAGCTGCTTATAATTTTCAAAGGCGGAGTCGAGGTTAAGGCTGAATTGCAGAAATAGCTAAAATAAATTAGATAAAATTGGTAATAATGTCTATTTACAAAATTACGCTGAAATGATAAAATATATATGTTCTCTTTATATGTCTACTAATTGAAATACCGCTTGTTTCTATACAAGCGGTATTTCTTTATATTAAAATAATTTCCCCTTGAAAAACCCAGCCCGTTGATATATAATTAAAATACAGTTAAAAATAAGGCAATAAAAAAGCGAGTATCCGAAAAGATACCCGTCGAAAGATGTCGTAAAATAAATCGTTTTATGGTTTTTATTGATTTTAATTAACTGCTTAT